>NZ_CP114767.1:3189583-3508541 GCF_027359925.1 Hymenobacter canadensis
CTGATGCGCACGGCATCGGCCACGCGCAGGGTGGGGTCGGTTTCATGGCTGAACACCTGCACCCGCTGCTGGGTGAGGTTGGTGCCGGTGGTGTAGAGGTCGAGGTAGCGGCCGGGCTGCTGCTGGGTTAGCTGGTGCAGCTCGGCCAGCGTGAGATTGGGGTTGCCGGTTTTGCGGGCTACCAGCTGCATCAGGTGTTCGGTGAGGGCGTCGCCACGGTACCAGCCGAACTGCTTGGTGAGGCGGTGGCTACCCCCGAAAAACAGGAAACGGCCGTCGTTGAAGCGCTGAATGGGCGTGTTGTTCACCACGTCGATGATTTCGCGGGGCGAGTAGCCCACGGCCAGCAGCGCCGCCTGAATGGCCCCGGCCGAGGTGCCGCCCACCCGCTGCAAGCCCGCCAGCACGCCCTGCCGCTCCAGCTCCTCCAGCGCCCCGCCGTAGGCCACGCCCCGGATGCCGCCGCCTTCCATCACCAGGTTGCGGTACACGGGCCGGGCCGCCGGCTGAGCCGCGGGCTGGGCCAGCGCGGGCAGGCTGCCAAGCAGCCAGAATAACAGGAATCGGTAGCGCATAAAACGGACAGGTAAACCGGTAACGACAGGAGCTCAAATATACCGGGGAAGTTGCAGCCGGGCTACTGCCGGACCGTAGCGCGAACGTTACAGTTCGCGCTACGGCGCCGTTCGGACCTTGCCGTTCGGATGTTGCGGTCCGGGCGCCGCCGTTCGAACGGCATGACGGCGCGAACTACAAAGTTCGCGCTACGGCATAACTGCCCTCCCCGAAACCCCGGCGGCCCGTATCTTTGTATTTCTTCACCACCCAGTTCCCCCTCCCCACCCTCCCGAATGACTACATCCAGCACTTCCGCCACCACCCCCGGCGACACCATCCTCGTTATCGGCGCCGGCGGACAGCTGGGCCTGGAGCTCACCCACGAGCTGCGCCAGATGTACGGCGCCTCCAACGTAGTGGCCGCCGATGTGCGCGCCCCTCAGGATGCCGAAACCACTCAGGCCGGCCCCTTCGAGCTGCTGGATGTGCTGGATAAGAACCGCCTGGAAGACGTGATGCGCCAGTACAAGCCCACGCAGGTGTACCACTTGGCGGCGCTGCTGTCGGCCACAGCCGAGAAGAACCCCAAGTTTGGCTGGCAGCTGAACATGGACGGCCTGTTTCACGTGCTGGATGCGGCCGTGGACCTGGGCGTGCGGCAGGTGTACTGGCCCAGCAGCATTGCCGTGTTCGGCCCCGATACTCCGCGCGACAACACGCCCCAGCTCACTATCATGAACCCCAACACGGTGTACGGCATCAGCAAGCTGGCCGGGGAGCAGTGGTGCGAGTGGTACTTCCGCAAGCACGGCCTGGATGTGCGCAGCCTGCGCTACCCCGGCCTCATCGGCTACAAAAGCCTGCCCGGCGGCGGCACTACCGACTACGCCGTGGACATCTACCACAAGGCCGTGGCCGGCGAGAACTTCGAGTGCTTCCTGAGCGAGGATACCTACCTGCCCATGATGTACATGCCCGACGCGTTGAAGGCCACCCTCGACCTGATGCACGCCCCCGCCGATAACATCAAAGTGCGCAGCTCCTACAACCTGGGGGCTATGAGCTTCAGCCCGAAGGAAATTACGGCCAGCATCCAGCGTCACTACCCCGAGTTCCAAGTGTCGTACAAGCCCGACGCCCGCCAGCAGATTGCCGATTCCTGGCCCGCCAGCATCGACGACAGCCAAGCCCGCCAGGACTGGAACTGGCAGCCCCAGTTCACGCTGGACAAGATGACCGACGACATGCTGCTACACCTGAAAGAGGCCGTGGTGCTGAAGTAGCCGGCATTATATGCTATTGAGCTTCGGAAGTTCCTTGTTGTCAACTGTCGGAGTTGTGACACAACTTGGCTTGGCATTCCTGTTGTTCCGGTTTCTTTTTCGCACCCTTGTACGCCGGGGCGAGCTGCGCTTTCCTAACCCGTTTCAGCCGGGCTGGAAGCAGCTGCAACGGCAGTACGGAATTGCACAGATTGTTCGCCCTACTGAACAGGTGTCTGGTTTTATTGGCGCCGTCCCGTGTGATCTTAAGGTTAGGTTAGAGGCACAGCATTGGGTCTTGCAAGGCATCAGTGTAGCGGGGCTGCTTGTCCGGATTCCGTATGCTGATATTGAATCCCTGCAAACCCCGACCTCCTTCCAGGTTATGCGCTTCAGCGAAAAAGAGTACACAGCCGGAGTGTTCCGGATTGGAAAGGTGCGCGTGGAACTGCCCGCGTACTGGGCCGACCAGCTACTGCAACACATGGCTGCCGCTGGCGCTACTGTAATATCCTGACACTCGGTCCTGACAACACCTCAGCCGCCCCGCCTCATCCGGTGGGGCGGTTTTGTTTTCTGCTGCTTGGCAGAAAACCTCCGACCGTTGGTTGCGTTCCTGAAACTGCACCCTTTTCGCGCCCTGCCATGATTGTCAACCATACGCCCGCCGGCTGGCAGATTATTTACCAGCAGGCCCACGCGCTGCTGGCGGCCCAGCTGCTGCACCAGTGGCCCCCGTTTCTGGCCCCCGACCAGTGGGTGGGCCTGCTGGCCGCCGCCGCCCAGCACGACGACGAGCAGGCCGACTGGACCGGGCACTACGGCCTCACGCCCGCCGGAGCCCCGGCCAACTTCACCATGAAGGAATTTTCAATGGAGCAGGCCACCCGCCTGATGAATGCCGCGCGGTTTCAGGGCCGCTGGCGCAGTTTGCTCACGAGCCTGCACCTGAGCAAGCTTTACGAGAGTCTGCGGGGCCAGAAGCCAGAAATCGACGCGTTTCTGGATGAGCAGCTGGCCAGTCAGCAGCGCTGGCGGCGGGAGCTGAAAATCAAAAAGGCCGAGGCTGAGCAGGCCTACGCCCTGCTGCACTGGTGCGACCGGCTCAGCCTGATTCTATGCCGCCGGGAGCTGCCTGAGATGGGCCGGGCCCTGGAAATATACCGCGGCCCCGACGGCCACACGCACCGGGTGCTGCGCCCCACCGAGGATGGCCCCGTGCAGGTACAGCCCTGGCCCTTCCGCGAGCCGCAGGTTGAGGTGAGCGTAGAAGCTTCCGTGCTACACCAGCTGCAGTTCACGAACGACGCCGAGCTAGCCGCCGCTTTGCGCGAAGCGCCCATCGAAACTCTGCGCTGGGAGCTGACGAAAGGCTAACATCTGGGGCATCTGTCATCCTGACGCAAGAAGGACCTTGCCACACCGGAACGATTTGTTCTGGTGTGGCAAGGTCCTTCCTGCGTCAGGATGACAGAGTCAGCTTACAGCTTCTCTATCGGCTTGGGGTTCTGCATGACGCCGGCGGGCACGTTGCTGAAGGCCGAAATGTGGCCCAGACCGCGGCCATCTTTACCATCGGTGCGGTCAGTGGCCAGCATCAGGCCGTTGTATTTCTGGTAGCCGGTCCAGCGGCGGCGGAAGGCGGGCTGGGCGTCGGTGGCTTTGGGGAAGTAGGCCCACTCCTCCAGCAGGTTGGTTTTGGGGTTGATAAGCACTTCGTACTTGTTGTCGGGCGTCACGCCCACGTTCTTGAAGGTCATGTTGAGCACCTCGGCTGGCTGCCCGTCCATGAACTTGCCCGCGCCCTTGTAAGTCAGCGTCACGCCCGAATCCTTGAGCTTGAAGGGCATCAGCAGCCACCACGAGTTATTCACCCAGATGGGGTACATGCGGCTGAGCAGCTTCTCGCCATCGGGCGTGGCCGAAATGTCGCGGCCGTTGCGGAAGGCTTTGCCCTGCTTGCTTTGCAGATTATACACGGCCACGGTGCTGTCCTTCTGCCAGCGGAAGTCGCCGGTCTGCTTGTCCCAGAGCTGGTAGGAGCCGTCGAGGAAGTCCCAGCCCAGCAGGCGGGTCTGCTGCCAGGCCGGGTAGCCGCCCATGGCCAGCATCACCTTATCGGCCAGCTGCGTGGCTTTGGCGTCGGAGCCGGCTGCATCGAAGCCCTGGGCCGCCGGGTAGGAGCCTTTCGGGGCTTTGGCGGGCTTCTGGGCGGCGGCCGGGCTGGTGCGGTCAGGAGCTGATTGGCAGGAGCCTGCCAGGGGCAGAGCCGCCAGCGCGGCTACGAGAAGAAAACGCATAGAACAAGAGCAAAAAGCAGGAAATGAAACCAGGCAGCAAAGTAGCTCGCCCGCGCGGCTTCTCTACGCAAAGTCCCCGGATTTGATCAACTCTATCGAACGCCACCTGCGCCGGGCCCGTACTAACCGCAAACCTTTCCTCCGAACTACGCGCCTTATGGCTACCCATTACAAACTTTCCGACGTCCTCAATATTCTCAAAACCACGGCCGGGGAGTTCATGGTCAACAACTCCTTTCGGCACGCGGCGGCCCTGTCGTACTACACCATTTTCTCGCTGCCCCCGCTGCTGCTCATCGTCATCACGGTGGCCAGCTCAGTGTACGGCAGTGAGGCCGTTACGGGCCAGGTGTACGGGCAGCTGCGGGGCTTTGTCGGGCCCGATTCGGCCAAGTTCCTGCAGGATTCCATTGCCGAGTTCACCAAGCAGCAAAAGAGCGGGCTGGCCGCCGTCATCGGCATCGGCACCCTGATTTTTGCCGCTACCACCTTCTTCGTGACGCTGCAGGAAAGCATCAACGACATCTGGAACCTGAAGGTGAAGCCGCGCAACGGCATCTGGCAGTTTGTGCGCGACCGGCTGCTCTCGTTCGGCCTGATTCTGAGCGTGGCGCTGCTGCTGCTCGTTTCGTTCGTTATCAGCGCCATGCTGTCGGTGTTTACCGGCTATCTGCAGCGGCTGCTGCCCGAAGTCACGGTGGTGATTATCCACTTGGTGGACTTCGGCCTCTCGCTGTTTATCACCTCGCTGCTGTTTGCCCTCATCTACCGTTTCCTGCCCGATGCCATCATCCGGTGGCGCGACGTGGGCGTGGGCGCCTTCATCACGGCCCTGCTGTTCATGATTGGCAAATACCTGATTGCCGCCTACATCTCTTATGCCGAGCCGGGCTCGGCTTTCGGGGCGGCCGGCTCGGCCATTCTGCTGCTGCTGTGGGTGAACTACTCGTCGCTGATCATCTTCTTCGGAGCTGAGTTCACCCAGGAATTCGCCGACGCCTTTGGGCAGAAGGTGCAGCCCAAGGCCCACGCCGTGCGCATCGAAACGCGGGAGGTACCCAAGGGCGAAAGCCACGAGGAAATCACGACGGGCCGCCCCCGCGCTGAGGGTCGCTGGCGGGCATAGTGTCCGGCAGGCTGCCAGCCTGAATTTCTAGTAGGCCTTAAAGTCTGCCATCTGCGCCACAGCCACCGGATAGAATCTGGTGACTGTGGCGCAGATGGCTTTTTCTTTACTCAAACATTCTGCAAGCGTTAAATTAAAAAGTCTGACAGAACGATATTCTGGGCGGCTGGCGGCATACAGCCTGACGGACAAACGTGTAGGTTTGGCTCACTCTTTCTCCCGCTCCTCCCAGCCCTATGTCCCGTCTGTCTGTACTCCGTTTTCTGTTCCCGGCCTGCCTGTTTGCCAGCCATGCCTACGCGCAGCAGCCGGCCACCCGGCCTCTCTCCTTTGGCCCGGCCGTGGGCCCGGTTCTCGACCAACAGGAAAAGCGCGACTACGGGCTGCTGCCGGAATACTCGGCCAGGGATTTCCAGGAAGCGCGCCTACTGCAAAACCTGGCCCCCGACAGTGCCCTGACCCTGCAGGTGCAGCTGCTGGATGGCCGCACGGTGCTGCGGCCCTACACCCCGGCCGAGCTAGCTGCAATCCGCAGCCGCGTTGCGGCCCGGCAGCAGGAGGTGGCAGCCGCCAGCCAGCCCGGCACTACAGCTGCACCCGATTCGGTGGGCCGCCGCTACCGGGTTACGCTGCGCTCCGGCTCGGCTTTCGATGGCGAGCTGACGGACCGCCAACCCCAGCGGCTGCAGTTCCTCACCAAAGACCTAGGCGTGGTGCAGGTGGAGCGGGCCAACATCGAGCGGCTGGAGGAGCTGACGTCGGAGGTAGCCCGCCGCCCGGCCAACTGGCACGACATCGGCAACGGCAACCGCCTGTTCTTCGCGCCCACCGCCCGCAATCTGCGCAAGGACGAAGGCAACCTGCAAGCCATCAGCCTCTACTTTCTGGGAGCCAACTACGGCTTCACCGACAATTTTTCCATGGGGCTGATGTTTTCGGTCATCCCCACAGTACCGCTGCAGTACCAGTTCCTAGCCCTCACGCCTAAGTTCTCAGCCAGGATATCGGAGAAGTGGCACGCTGGCGCCGGCCTGCTTTACCTGCGCATTCCGGACTTCAATGATGACAACAGCTCTTTCGGCGTAGGGCTAGCCTACGGGGTAGCCACCTATGGCTCGTCCGACAATAACTTCACCGTAGGCCTGGGCTATGGGTTTTCTGGCGGCGACATAGGCTCTACGCCGGTGCTGCAGATTGGCGGCCAAAAGCGCATCAGCCGCCGAGTTTCACTAATCAGTGAAAACTATATTATCGCCAACTCTGAAGCGGGAATGGGCGGGCTGTATGGCGCCAAAATCAATTGGCGGCGCGCCTCCCTGGGTTTGGGCGCCTTCTACGCGCTGGCCTACAAAAATGACGATTACAACGATTACAGCCCGCGCATTCTCTCTTCCTACATCATCCCGGTGTACTACGACTTTACGTTCCGCTTCGGCAAAGGCAGCAAGTAAGGCGCCTTTAAGCACCTGTATTGGCAGCCAGGTGATA
Source organism: Hymenobacter canadensis (assembly GCF_027359925.1). Classification (NCBI taxonomy): domain Bacteria; kingdom Pseudomonadati; phylum Bacteroidota; class Cytophagia; order Cytophagales; family Hymenobacteraceae; genus Hymenobacter; species Hymenobacter canadensis. Next base: position 3,196,318 of record NZ_CP114767.1, read on the forward strand.
CATTTAACGCATGAAAATTTTTATCCTACGCATTGTATTGCTGATAAGCCTATGCAGCACTACCCTTACGGGCCACGCCCAGACCGCCCCCGACAGCCTGGCCGAACAGAAAACGATTCGCCTGGCCGGCGCTGATATCTGCCGGCAGCTGGAAGTCGAAGACAAGAAGAAGCCGCTCAGCAAGCTCTCCAAGGATGAAGCGCAGCAGCTTTTTGTCCGTCTGACGATGATCAGCGCCGCCAACAACCCCGACTTCATGACCCTGCTTACCAGCGGCGGCGGTGAGGGCACCCGCGACGCCATCAAGGCCAGGGGCGAGGAGATAGGGCGCCAGATAGCCATGTGGCTACTGGTCAACTGTCCCGTCGGTCAGCAGTTGTTCATTCGCTTGGGTGCCGAACAACTAAACCAGCCGCAGCCAGTGCCCCTGCGGCCGGAGGAAGAAAAAGCCCTCCGGCCGGTAGCCAGCGCCCTCTGCCGCGACCTGCAGCCCCGGATTGCCACCATCAAAGCCCTGAGCGCTGATGAGCGCCAGCAGGTAATGGTCCAGGCGTTTGAAAAGCACCTAAAGACTCACGCCACGCAGCTCAAGAAAGTATTCGGCGCCGACATATTCGAGAATCAGGACCGCATGCGCGACATGGGCACCAAAGTAGGCCTGCAGATGGCGTTGGAATGCCCCGAAGCGGTGATGCTCTTCTCTGACTTCAACAAGACAACGCAGGAATAACAGACTCCTACTTTCAGCAAAAAAGGGCCCGGCATTACTGAATGCCGGGCCCTTGCGGTTGTATGGGGAGGTGCGCCGCCTATGCGGCCTCCGACTTCTCTTTCACGGCCAGCTGCCCGCAGGCGGCGTCGATGTCTTTGCCGCGGCTGCGGCGCAGGTTGGTTTGCACGCCGCGGTCGGCCAGGTACTTGAGGAAGGCCATGAGCTTGGCCTCGCCGGTGTTTTTGTAGTCGGCGTTTTCGATGGGGTTGTACTCGATGAGGTTCACCTTGCACGGAATCCACTTCGTGATTTGCAGCAGCTCCTCGGCGTCCTGCAGCGTGTCGTTGAAGCTCTCGAACACGATGTACTCGTAGGTGACTTTGCGGCCCGTTATCTGGTGGTAGTGCTTGAGGGCGTCTTCCAGCGAAGCCAGGGAGTTGGCCTCGTTAATGGGCATGATTTCGTTGCGCTTGGTGTCGTTGGGGGCGTGCAGCGACAAGGCTAGGTTGGCCTTCACGCCGTCGTCGGCCAGCTTCTTGATCATCTTGGCGATGCCGGCGGTGCTGACCGTGATGCGGCGCGGGGCCATGTTCAGGCCGTCGGGGGCGGTGATGCGCTCAATGCTTTTCACCACGTTGGCGTAGTTGAGCAGCGGCTCGCCCATGCCCATGTACACGATGTTGGTGAGCGGCGTACCGTACTGGCTTTCGCACTGCTCCTTGATGCGTACCACCTGGTCGTAGATTTCGGCGGCGTCGAGGTTGCGCTTACGGTCCATGTAGCCGGTAGCGCAGAACTTGCACGTGAGCGAGCAGCCCACCTGCGAGCTGATGCAGGCCGTCATCCGCGTGTCGTGCGGAATGAGCACGCCTTCCACGATGTTGCCGTCGTAGAGCCGGAACGCCGATTTGATGGTGCCGTCGTTGCTGAGCTGCTGGTTTTGCACCTGCACGCCGTTGATGACGAAATGCTTCGCCAGCAGTTCGCGGGTGGCCAGCGAGATGTTGTTCATCTCCTCAAACGTGCCGGCCGTGTTCTTCCACAGCCACTCGCTCACCTGCTTGGCGCGGAAGGGCTTTTCGCCCTGCTCCACCATAAAGGCCTTGAGCTCGTCGGGGCTGAGTTTGCGGATGTCGCGCTTGGAAACTACGGGCAGGTCAATCATCATAGCGCAAAGATACAACGAGCGAGGCAGTTGGGTTCCACGGAAATTGTCATTCCGAGCGAAGCGAGAAATCTAGGTTGAAACCGACTGAACGTCGTTGCCCCAGATTCCTCGCTTCGCTCGGAATGACAGCTAGCCCGCCAGGTGGGTTAGCTCGGCCTCGGTGAGGGGCAGCAACTTGCGGGTGGTGTAGTCGAAGGCAAGCATGCCGGTTTTGGCCCGCGCAATTTCGCGCTGCTCCTGGTTCCAGACCTGATACACGATATCGAAGCCGTATTTGTGTGGGTCCGCCACGGCCATATCGATGCGCAGCGTATCGGCGTGGAAGGCCTCGCCCTTGTACTCGATGGCCACGTCGGCCATGATGTGGCCGCGGCCGGTGGCGCGGTCGACTTCGGGCCGGCCCAGGTGCAGCAGAAACTGCACGCGGGCCTCGTGGAGCAGCCCCAGCAGCGAATCGTTGCCGAGGTGGGCGCCGTAGTTGAGGTCGGTGATGCGCACGGCGAGGGTGCTGGAAAAGCGGAAAGTTTCCGGTAGATTTACTTTGATGCGGGCCATGTAGCGGAACGATAAGAAAAGCGGGTAGCCTCCCTACGCACGGCTTGCAGGCCGGGTGACAACGAAGAGGCGAAAGGGGCATTTTCTTGCCGGAAAGTACAGCCCCGCCTCAACCGCTCCTGCCTGCCTATACACCTCCTCAACCGCTCCCGTATGCTCACCCCCACCGTAGAAGTCCGCACCACGGCCGACGGCTCCAGCACGCTATATGTGCCGGCCCTCGACGAACATTACCATTCCACCCACGGCGCCATTCAGGAGGCGCAGCACGTGTACCTGGGCGCGGGCCTGGCCCCCGTGATGGCCGCCGCCACGGGCATGGTGTGGGTGCTGGAAATTGGCTTCGGCACCGGCCTGAATGCTTTGCTCACTCTGCAGTACAGCCTGGCCAGCCCCCACCCCATCTTCTACGACACCATTGAGAAGTACCCGCTGCCGCCGGCCGTTATCGGGCAGCTGGGCGTGGAGCGCTACGTGCTCAACCCCGAGCTGCTCGACTACCACGAGCAGATTCATGCCGCCGGCTGGAACACGCCGGTAGCCCTCACGCCGCAGTTTGCGCTGCTGAAGCTGGCCGGCGAGCTGCAGCACACGCCCCTGGCCGAAGACACGTACCACGTCATCTACTTCGACGCCTTCGCGCCCGAGAAGCAGCCCGACATGTGGACCGATGAGATATTCCGGCAGCTGTACGCCGCCACCGCGCCGGGCGGCTGCCTGGTGAGCTACTGCGCCAAAGGCAGCTTCAAGCGCAGCCTGCAGGCCGCCGGCTGGGAAGTGGAGCGGATTCCGGGCCCGCCTGGCAAACGCGAAATGACGCGGGCCTGGAAGCGGGCGTAGTGGCAGACACTTGATAACGCTATGAAACTGAATTGTCGTCTCAACCAGCTTACGGAAGCTGAGTACTGGCACCTATTGGCCAATTACTGCCGCTACACCGATTTCAACTCGCTGGGGCTGTTCCGTAGCTTGCTTGAAAACGGGAAGCTGAGCCTGGTGCAACGGCAGCAGCTACGGGATGCCGCAATTGCGGTGTTTCCAAAGTTTTATGAGTTTCTCCAGCTCAAAGATCCTACCACCTATTTACAGCTCAGCTCGCTGGGGCAGGAGCTGACCGTGGCCGATGAGCGCGCTGCCTGGGAAGAAATCAAGCACGCGCAACAACGCATCCTCACCCGGAAGCAGCTCGGCCACCGCAACTTCGGCACCTACTCCCGCCACAACTGCCCTTACGACACCTGCCCCTACAATGGCCTGATGATTCGGCAGAACTCCCGGCTGGCAGAAGGCGTCCTGCGTTTCCATTCCGACCGGCGCATCGGCTGGGGCCACTACAATCACCAGACGGCCCGCCGCCACCAGCAACGGAAGGCCTGGGCCCAGGGCCGGGAGCAGCACGACGAATAGCTCTGCTAGCTCAATTCCGCCATTCGGCGTAAGTTGCCTGCATTATGAGTCGAAGAGTACTGGAAACCGACGGGCGGGACTGGGTGCAGCGGGGCATCATCGCGGAGGAGCAGCGCGTGCAGCTGCTGGCGCTGTACCCGGTCGAGCGGCCGCCCCTGGCGCTGCTGCCGCTGCTGGGTAGCCTCCTGATTCTGCTGAGCGCCCTGAGCGTGGTGGCGGCCAACTGGCAGGGCCTGCCCGAAGTGGTGCGGCTGGCGCTGCTGCTGGGCTCGTTGGCCGGCACCTACGCCGCCGCCGAGTACTTTTTGCGCCGCCAGTACGAGTCGTTGGGCATGGGGCTGCTGGGGCTGGGGCTGCTGCTGTTTGGCATCAGCATTTTGCTCACCAGCCAGATGTACCAGCTCATCGGCTACGACCTGTCGGGGCTGGTGGCGTGGGCGGTGGCGGGCGTGGCCCTCACGTGGGTGTATGGCAGCCGGTTCCTGTTCATCCTGACCGTGGTGATTGGCGGGCTGGTGCAGGGCTACAACACCGGGCAGCTGGGCGCATTCAGCTACCTCACGGCCGGCCTCACGGCGGGCGGGCTGGGCATCTACTGGTGGCGCCGCCCCGATTCGGTGCTGGGGGCGGTGCTGGCTTCGGGGCTGCTCTGGCAGGCGGCACTGCTCATCAGCCACCTGCACATCAAAATCACCTGGTTTTTCCTGCCGGCCATGCTGCTCTACGCCTTCGGCGACTGGCAGCCTGACCGGCCGGCGGGTCGTGCCCTGCAGGGGCCGCCGCTGGTAGCCGCGTTTGTGTTTACGCTGGGGCTGGCCTTGTTCGGCGAGTCGGACATCTATGCCGGGCGGCTGCGGGCGCCCATGCTGCCGTATCTGGCGGCGCTGGGAGTGGTGCTGGCGCTGTCGGCGGTGGGCAAGCAGCGGCGCGGCCGCCTGGGCAGCCTCACCGACTGGCTGCTGCTGCTGCCGGGCTTCTATTTCACGGGCGGATTGCCGCTGGCCATTGCCACGCTGGTGGTGCTGTATGCCTATTCCGGGGCCGTGCTCTGGCGCGCCCACCAGGAGCAGAACCCCGACCGGGTGACGCTGGGCACCGTGCTGTTCATCCTGACCACCGCCGTGGCCTACTTCAAGCTGACGTGGGGCTTCATGGACAAGTCGCTGTTTTTCCTGCTGGGTGGCGGGCTGCTGCTGGGTCTGAGCTGGTGGCTGCGGCGCCGGGCGGCCCACACGTTTTCGGCTTCTGAAGCCCCCAAGCCATGAGCGAGCCTACTACGCCCATACCTGCGGCGGCCGGCGCGCCGGTAGCCACGCCCAGCGTCAGGCCCAGCCACACGCTGCCCGAGCCCCGGCGGCGCCGCTGGCTGTGGGGGCTGGTGGTGGCGCAGGTGCTGTTTGTGCTGGCGGTGGCCGGGGCCGGCTACGCCACCGAGCGACTGGGCACCACCATCACGCTGCGCACCGCCCCCGCCGACCCGCGCGACCTGCGCTTCCACGATTATCTGGAGCTGCGCTACCTCATCAGTGAGCTGCCCGGCCACCTCTGGAAGGGCAGCGCCGTGCCGCGCCGCAAAGCCCCGGTATACGTGGTGCTGGAGCAGCGGCAGGGCGTCTATGAGGCCGTGGCCGTGTACCCGGAGCAGCCGGCAATCGGCCCTGGCCAGACCATTCTGCGCGGCTGGGTGCAGGAAACGTGGCGCCGCAGCATGCGCCTGCGCTATGGCCTGGAGCGCTACTACCTGCCCGAAGAAGCGCGCCGCCAGCTGCGCCGCCCGCAGCCGCTGCAGGTCACGGTCAGTATTGCGCCGTGGGGGCAGGCGCGCATTTCGCAGGTGCAGGTGCTGCCCGCTTTGCCCCGCTGATGACGCGGCGCTTTTTACTCTTGCTGCTGGGCTGTGTAGTGACGGCCGTTGTGCTGGCCGGCCTGTTGGTGGGGTTCGGGGCGCTGTTGCAGCCGCAGCTGGATATCCAGTTGCACAACACTTACTTCGTGCTGCCGCCTTACTGGCTGGTGCTGGCGCTGCTGTTACCTCTGCTACTGCTGACGTTAGCCGGCACAATGCTGCGTCGCCACATTCCGCGCCTGACGTATGCCGGGCTGGTGGTGGCCAGCCTGCTGCTGCTGTTTGGGGCCGACTATGCCACCGACGCCCTTACGCATCTGGTGGTGCTGGTGGTGCCACCGGGGTTTCCGGCCGGCAGTGCGGCCGCTCCCGCCCGCTGGCTGCTGCTAGCGCGGGCGCTGCACTTGGCGGCCATAGCCGGGGCAGGCTACGGCTGCTACCAGCTGGGCCGGCGAGCCATGCGCCGGTAGCGCCGGCTTCTAGTGCCGCACCGGCGGCATGTAGTCGAGAAGCTGCTGGTCGGCCGGGGTGAAATCGACCAGGGCGTATTGCTGCTGGTCGGTGATGTTCATTTCGTCGAGCACGTCTACCAGGTCGCGGTATTTGGCGTCGGGACCGGCCTTGATGAGCACGAAGGGCGCGGGCTGCTGCTGCTGGCGGTCCAGCAGAATCTGGCGCAGGCCAGCGGAGCTGAACGTGGTGGTACGCAGCGTCGGCTTGGTTTCCGCATCGTTCAGGCCGAAAAAGTAGTGTACCTGGCTGTCTTTACCCAGAATCAACGTCAGAGCCTTGCTTTGTTTGAGCGGGGTGGCGGGGCCTTTACCGGCGGGCATGGTCAGCTCCATGGCGTTTTGCCGGGCAAACGTGGTGGTGAGCATGAAGAACGTGAGCAGCAAAAACGCCAGGTCCACCATCGGGGTCATATCGAGGTGGAAGGCCGACTTTTTCACGCGGGGTTTCGAGCCACGGGCGGCAGGGGCGGCGGTTTGGAAGTCGGCCATAACGATGCTGGGGGTTAAGTGAATACCGGTTGTATTCAGCCAACGCTATGGTGGGTGTCGGTATTGTGCGCCCGAAGGGTTTGCGGCTAGTGAGAAGTTGCTACCGCCATCTGCAACCGCTACAGATTCACTTGATTGGCGCAGTCGAGTAGCCGCTGATCTTCTGCCGTGAGGTCTACCAGCGCGTATTTTTTTGTATCGGTGATGTTCATTTCATCCAGCACATTTACCAGCGCCTGATAGGAAGATTTGTTGCTGGGTTTGATGAGGAATACCACATCATTCGAATTTCTTTTGTTCTCTAACAGCACTTGTCGCAAGCCTTCAGCACTGAAGTCAGTCTGCCTTAAATCGGCTTTAGATAACACCGAAGCCAATCCAGGGTAATAGTAGAGCTTGTCATTCGCATCAATCAATAGTGTCATTGCATTATGATTGCCACCGCACACAGTTCCTATATCCTCCCGCTCTGGCTTCATCGGCATGGTCAACTGCATGACTGCCGGCTTGGTAAAATCAGCCGCCATCAGAAAGAAGCTCACCAGCAGAAACCCCAGACCTACCATCGAGGTCATATCGGGCGACGAGGCAGGGCGGCGGCCGGCGCGACGGGCGCGGCCGGTAAAATGAGGGGGTTGAATGTGGGCCATAGCCTGAATGTAGAGATTATGTGGCGTTTACGCACATCTACACCGTTCAGCAAGTCGGTTTAATGCCGCCCTCCGTCTAAAACCACCACACTCGCTCCGGCGTGAGGCAGGCGTGCAGGGGCACGTCGCCCTCCCAGGCATCGGAAATGCTCGAAACCGGCGGCTCCAGGCTCACCCCAATACGCAGGGCTTCGGGCCGGCAGTCCGCCAGAAACCGGTCGTAGAAGCCTTTGCCGTAGCCGACGCGGTGACCGGCTTCGTCGAAGGCCAGCAGCGGAATCAGCACGGCATCCAGCTGCGGCGGCGCTACTTCGGCAGCGCCTACCGGCTCCGGAATGGCCCAGCGGTTTTCTAGCAGCGTCGTTTCGGGCGTGAGGTGGAAGTGGCGCAGCGTGTGGCCGTCGGGCTGCACCACCGGCACGGCCAGCTGCAGATGCGGCTGCTGCGCCCACAGCTCCCGGATCAGCGGCCAGGTATCAGGCTCGTGCTGCTGCGGAATCGGTAGAAACAGGTGCAGCCAGCGCCACTCTGGCACCGGAAATCCGGCCCGCAGTTGCTGCCACAGCGCCGTGCTGCGCCGGGCCACTTCGGCTTCGGGCAGGGCGCGGCGGCGGGCCAGGGCTTCACGGCGAAGGTCGGCTTTTATCACAGATTTTCGCAGATTGAACTGATTAAGCTGATTTTTTTCATCCCCTGATACAAACAGCAGGGCACTTTTTCAGGTGGTTTCTCTTGGATGAACCAGTCAGTCCAGTACGGTTACGTAGAAGCCTACTTTCGGCTGTATACCGGCCAGCATGGCCCCAAGCGAAGGTTTTTCCCAGGAATCCTGACTGGTTTTGCGGAAGTACAGGTCGCCTTTGCCGTAGCCCAGGGCGCTGGAAAAGGCCAGGCTTTTACTGACCTGCTGCACCTCCCCGCCGCTAATCCATTCCAGCGTCAGTAAAAAATCCTCGTCCACCACCAGCTGGTCCGTGGTCAGGTCCACGGTGAGCGGGGCGTCGGGATTGGCCCGGTCAGCCGTGCTCATCAGCAGGTTGCGGGTGAGCAGCTTTTCCCCCGACGGCCTGCCATCGGGCAGCAGCCGGTACAGGTTCACCCGAAACCGGAGCGTATCGGGCTGGTAATAAAGCACGTTGAAATGAGCGGTCAGCAGCCTGGTGGGCTTGTGTTTAAGGGAAACAACCATGCCCATCTCGGCTCCTAAGTTCTCGGCTTTCAGCCTCGTTATGATGGACTGGGAAGTGCTGGTGCAGCCCAGCGTGCGGCGGCGCTTGTAGAGCCCCGGGGCCTGCACCCGCACATCCGCCAGCGGCACGGCCACGGGCACCAGCGTGCGGTTAGGCTGCGCCACCAGCTCCCGCAGCAGCACTCGCTGCGGCCGGTAGCCCAGGCTGGACACGTACACCGTATCAGCGAGGTTGGCCGGCGTGTAGGCCAGCTGGTAGCGGCCCTGCTCATCGGTTACGGTGCCCACCGTTTTGCCCGGGATACCTAGGTTGGCATACGGCACCGGGCCGGCCGCAGAGCCGGCGGTAAGGGTGCCAGTCAGCGTCTGGCCAATGGCTGCCAGGGGCACCAGCCCCACCAGCAGCGCACCGGCTACCTTCCACAGCCAGGAAACAGAGAAACGGAAACTTCGGATAGCCGCCATCGGAGATAAGGAGTTGGAGAAGAGTAGAACAACTCTCCCCCAGAGCCCCACCGGTGGCCGCTGGTTGCCTTCCCGGCTTATTTGAAACAGTCATGCTGAGCTTGCCGAAGCATCTCTACCGCTCCATTGGATTGCTACAACGGAGCGGTAGAGATGCTTCGGCAAGCTCAGCATGACGTTCTTTAGTGACTTCTGTTGCTTTCTAACCAGCTACAACAACTGTTTCCTACTCCTCTTCCAGCACCGTAAACTCCAGGGCCAGCGGGTCGAAGGCGGCCAGCAGCTGATTGATAAAGCCGGGGTTGTTGATAAGGATGCTGAGCACGTTATCCTCCCGCTCCTGCAGGTGGCCGTTGGGCATCAGCTTGTCCTTGAGGGCCGTAAGCTGAGTGTAGGCTGTTTCGTGCTTGGCTTCGGCGGCCTTGCTCAGGCGTTTTTCCAGGCCCTGCACAATGCCGGATACTTTCTGCTGCTCGGCCGCCACGGTTTTCACCAGCGTGGGGTCGAGGCGCTGGGCCAGCTCGGACATTTGCTGAAAGGCGGCAGCCAGCTGCTGCTGCTGCTCTTGGAGGCTCACTTCCTCCTGCCCCAGCGTGGCGCCCACCTGCTTTTTCAGCTCCGGCAGCGCCCGGAAAATATCCAGCGACGTGAGGCCGAGCTTGCGCAGTTTGCCGGCGTTGGCTTTGCTGATGAACTGCGCCGAGTTGCGGGGCAGCAGCACCGGAAACGGCACCTGATTCTGGTCGAACACGCCTTTCAGCTGGAACCAGTAGGCCACCTCGGCCCCGCCCCCTATGTAGCAGAGGTTGGGCAGCAGCAGCTCCTGGTACAGCGGCCGCAGCACCACGTTGGGGCTGAACTGCTCGGGGTGCTGGCGGGCCAGCTCCAACAGCTCGGCCTGGGTGTGGCAGTGGCCGGTGTTGCGCACCGTAATCTGCACGCAGTCCTGGGCCGCGTCATACTCCAGCCGCTCGCGCTTGCCGCCGTCGGTGAGGAAGAACAGGTTGAGCGGACGTGAGTATACCTGGGGCTTGTAGCCGGCGGCTTCGAGGCGGGCGTTGGCGGCCTGCACGGCGTTGTTAGAGGCCTGGGCCTGGATTTCCTGCTCCAGCACCGGTACCAGCGCCTGCTTCAGCGCCGGCGCGTCGGCATCCAGACTCACCAATCCATACTCCCCGAACAGGTCGTGCGTAAGGCGGCGGGTGGCTTCGGCCAGGGTGCCCGACTGCTCATACGCTTCGCGGAACAAAGCCGGCACATCGGCGGGCAGCTGGTCGAGCAGCTCTTCCTTCAGGCCGCCCAGCGGCAGCCGGCCCACGGGCCCGCCCAGGTCGGCAGCGTTCCACTCGTACTTTTTGCCGAACAGGTTGAGGTGGTTGATTTCGGCGAAATCGTGGTCCTCGGTGGCCATCCAGTACACCGGCACGAAATCGTACTGCGGGTACTGGGCTTTCAACTGGCGGGCCAGCTTCACGGCCGTCACAATCTTGTAGATGAAGTACAGCGGCCCGGTGAGCAGGTTGAGCTGGTGGCCGGTGGTGATGGTGAACGTCGTGTCCTTCGCCAGCAGCTCCAGATTAGCCTGCACCGACGGGTGCACCACGGGCAGCGCGGCGTACTGCCGCTGTAGCTCCGCGGTCAGCCGCTGCCGGGCCTCGGGGGTGTACTGGGCCTGCTTTTCGCGGATCTGCTCCTCGAAGGCAGCCAGAGTAGGGAAGCGGTGATAAAACGGCTGCAACGCTTCCGCCCGGGCCAGATAATCGGTGAGCAAAGAAGAAAACGCGCCGGTTTCGGCGTACGAAAGAGTCGTGACGGACATACGAGAGAGGATAATCGGGCTATAACCGGCCAGCAGCCACAAAGTAACTGGGTATTTTTTGGGATGGGCTGAATAAAAGAACGTCATTCCGAGCGAAGGCGGAGCCGGAGCCGAGGAATCTCGCGTGCTGATGTTGCGCCAGTAAACCCTTACGACAGGATTACTATTGCCCGCGAGATTCCTCGGCTCCGGCTCCGCCTTCGCTCGGAATGACGTTCCTTTTGCCTTTAACAGCTGAAAAAACTCTACACCAGCTTGCCGTACAAATCGAAGTCGGAGGCTTCCGTGATTTCCACCTGGGCGAAGTCGCCGAGGCGCACGTAGGTGTCTTTGGTGGCGGGCACCAGCACTTCGTTGTCCACTTCGGGCGAGTCGTACTGGGTGCGGCCCACGAAGTAGCCGCTTTCCTTGCGGTCGAAGAGCACCTTGTGGGTCTGGCCCACGCGCTCCTCGTTCAGCTCCATCGAAATGCCCTGCTGCAGCTCCATAATCTGGTCGGCGCGGTCCTGCTTTACTTCGGCCGGCACGTCGTCTTCCAAGGTATAGGAATGCGTGTTGTCCTCGTGCGAGTAGGTGAAGATGCCCAGCCGGTCGAAGCGGGTTTCCTCCACGAAGTTGTAGAGGTCCTCAAAATCCTGCTGGGTTTCGCCGGGGTGGCCGGCAATGAGCGTGGTGCGCAGCGCAATGCCGGGTACGCGCTGCCGGATGGTGTCCACCAACTCCACGGTGCGGCGCTTGCTGATGCCGCGACGCATGGTTTTCAGCATGTTATCCGAAATATGCTGCAACGGCATATCCAGGTACTTGCAGATATTGTCCCGCTCGGCCATTACGTCCAGCGCATCCATCGGAAACTGCGAGGGGTAGGCGTACTGCAGCCGAATCCAGTCGATGCCGTTCACGTCGGACAGGTTGCGGAGCAGGTCGGCCAGCTTCCGCTCGCCGTAGTGCTGCAGGCCGTAGTAGGTCAGATCCTGGGCAATCAGAATCAGCTCCTTGGTGCCCATGGAGGCGAGGCGGTTGGCCTCCTTCACCAAGTCCTCGATGGGGCGGTCCATGTGCTTGCCGCGCATGAGCGGGATGGCGCAGAACGAGCAGGGGCGGTTGCAGCCCTCGGCAATCTTGAAGTAGGCGTAGTGCTTGGGCGTGGTCAGCAGCCGCTCGCCCACCAGCTCGTGCATGTAGTCGGCCTCCAGCGTTTTCATCAGCTGCGGCAGCTCCAGGGTGCCGAAGAAGGCGTCTACCTGCGGGATTTCCACTTCCAGGTCATCCTTGTAGCGCTGCGAGAGGCAGCCCGTCACGTAGAGTTTGTCCAGGCGGCCGGCTTCCTTCTCGTCGGCGTAGCGCAGGATGGTGTCGATGCTTTCCTGCTTGGCATTATCAATAAAGCCGCAGGTGTTGATGATGACGATGTTGGCGTCGCTCTTTTCGGCTTCGTGCGTCACCTCAAACTGGTTGGCGCGAAGCTGGCCCATGAGCACCTCCGAGTCCACGATGTTCTTGGAGCAGCCGAGGGTGATGACGTTGACTTTATTGGCCTGCTGGCTTCTTACTTTCATGCTAGATTGGGTAGGCGGGCGGCCGGGCAATTTCTTATCAGTGAGAAACTTGCCTGCCTAAAGCCCGCGACGAAAATCGGACCGCAAAGGTACGCAGGAGGCAACGCCTTTTCCTACTGAGGAAGTTTCTTTGTGCGTAGTACGAGATTGTCAGCCAGGCTAAAAACGCCTGTCATCCTGAGCGGAGCGAAGGACCTTGTCACGTCAATACGACAATCGTTTCAACGGCTCGTGCTGGCGTAATAAGGTCCTTCGCTCCGCTCAGGATGACAGGCGTTTACTTTCTGTATCTACTTCTTAAACAGCGAATTCACGAACGTCGTCCGGTCGAACAGCTGCAAGTCGGTCATCTTCTCTCCCACGCCGATGTAGCGCACGGGCACCTGGAGCTGATCCGAAATGCCGATGACCACGCCGCCCTTGGCCGTGCCGTCGAGCTTGGTGATGGCCAGGGCCGATACCTCGGTGGCTTTGGTGAATTCCTTGGCCTGCAGGAAGGCGTTCTGGCCGGTGCTGCCATCGAGCACCAGCAGCACCTCGTGGGGCGCGTCGGGAATCACCTTCTGCATCACGCGCTTGATTTTGCTCAGCTCGTTCATCAGGTTCACCTTGTTGTGCAGGCGGCCGGCCGTGTCGATAATCACCACGTCGGCGCCCATTTCCACGCCTTTCTGCACCGCATCGTAGGCCACGGAGGCCGGATCGGTGTTCATGCCGTGCGAAATGACGGGCACGCCCACCCGCTGTCCCCAGATGATGAGCTGATCGACGGCCGCAGCGCGGAATGTATCGGCGGCACCGAGCACCACCTTCTTACCAGCCGAATGGAAACGATGCGCCAGCTTACCGATGGTCGTGGTTTTGCCCACCCCATTCACGCCCACCACCATAATCACGAAGGGCGAGCCGGGGCTGTCGGGCCGGTCGAGGATGGCGCGGGAGCCGGTGGCGCCGCTGTTGGCGTCAAGCAGCTCCACGATTTCCTCGCGCAGGATGCGGTCCAGCTCCGAGGTGCTCACGTACTTGTCACGGGCCACGCGCTTCTCGATGCGGTCAATGACCTTCACCGTCGTGTCGATGCCCACGTCGGCGTGCACGAGCAGGGTTTCCAGGTCGTCGAGCACCGCCTCGTCCACGGTGTTGCGGCCGGCTACGGCTTTGCTGAGCTGATCGAAGAAGCTGGTTTTGGTTTTCTCCAACCCTTTGTCCAGCGACTCCTGCTGCTCTTTGCTTTCCTTATCCTTCTTGAAAAAATCGAAGAGACCCATGTAGTGGTGCTTAGTGCGTAGTTGTTGGTGCTTAGTGGCGCCACGCTGAAACAGCTGCAAGTACACGCTTTCTAGGCGTTTTAGTACCAAGGGCCAACAACCAAGCTCCCGGCACCATCAAAAACCCCAACACGCAAAAAAGTCCCACGCTGGCGGGACTTCTTCACTTCGAATCAGGAGGCCACAAGGGCGCTAGATTACTTAACGCCGGTGGCGAGGTAATCCTGCACTTTGTCAACGGGCACCATTTCCTCGCGGAAGGTATAGGCACCGGTTTTCTCCGATTTCACGGCGCGAATGACTTTAGCCCAGTCCTTGCCGCCTGGAGTTTTCAGGGTTGCTACTACTTTCTTAGCCATTGCTCAATTACTTGATTTCCTTGTGAACGGTCATCTTCTTGAGCACGTTGTTGAACTTCTTCAACTCAATGCGCTCAGGAGTGTTCTTGCGGTTCTTGGTGGTGATGTAGCGCGAGGTGCCCGGCTGCCCCGAGTTTTTATGCTCAGTGCATTCAAGGATCACCTGCACCCGATTGCCTTTCTTAGCCATCTCGACGGGGGTTTTGGGATTAAGGACTGCAAAGGTACGAGGGTTTTCGGAATAGGCAAACAGTCAATCGAATAATCCCCGCTCAAATGTAGGTTTGCCTGCTGTCAGGGCGCCGAAACGCCCTAAATAAGTCTGGAGCCTCCGCTGGCGCTTTACGAAAAACAGGAAAAATCCGCTGCAAACCGGCAGGCCAGCCGGCCGATTTGCGCGGGTTTTGCTACTTCAGGGCCGGCAGCCGCAGGGCGTCTAGGGCGCTGGGGCGGGCCATCATGGCTTCCACCTCAGCTACAGTCCGCGGCGCCTCTTTCGACAGGTTTTCAGGGCCGGCGGTGGTGATGAGGATGTCATCTTCGATCCGCACGCCGATGTTCCACCACTTTTTGTCGCAGGGGCTGCCCTCCGGAATGTAGATGCCGGGTTCCACGGTGATGACGTTGCCGGCCTGCAGCGGGCCGTAGGCGCCCCGGTCGTGCACATCGAGGCCGAGGTAGTGGCTGGTGCCGTGCGGGAAGTAGCGGCGCATTTCCTCGGGGGCGGCAATGATGCCCAGCTTCTGCAGTCCGGCGGCTACCACCTGCTGGGCGGCTTTACCCGGCGCCCGGAACTCGTTGCCGGCCCGGCACTCCCGGATGCCGGCTTCCTGCGCCGCCAGCACCAGCTCGTAGATCTGGCGCTGGGCCGGGCTGAACTTGCCCGAGGGCGGCACGGTGCGCGTCACGTCGGCGGTGTAGCCGTGGTATTCGGCGCCGCAGTCCATCAGAATCAGGTCGTTGCCGAGGCGGGGCTTGTCGTTGGTTTCGTAGTGCAGGATGCAGGCGTTGTTGCCGCCGCCCACGATGCTGGGGTAGCCCTCAAATTCGGCCCCGTATTTCTTGTAGATGTACTCGTGCAGACCCTGCACTTCCATCTCGCCCATGTCGGGCCGTAGGGCCTTCATCACCTCCTGCTGCCCTACGGCACTGATGCGGACGGCGCGGCGCAGCAAGGCCAGCTCCTCGGGCGTTTTCACGGCTCGCAGGGCGTCCAGGGCATCGTTGAGGGAGGTGTTTTCGTGACGGCTGGGTGGGCGGGTGGTGAGGGCCTGCAGGCGGGTGGCGTCGGTGGTGGCCTGCAGGTAGCCCAGCACATAAGGGTCGGTGGCCAGCGCCGGCTGGGCCTTCATCTGGTTTTCCAGGTAGGGGCGCAGAGCCGTGGCATTCACCACGCCTTCGCGCTGCATGGTCAGGTACACGGCTTCGCGGCGGGCGTCGTAGTCGGCAGGCACGGCGGCCTGGCGGCGGAAGGCGGCTACCAGGTCGAACAGGTCGGCGGGGTCCTGGGTGTCATCGCGCACGTCGGTGGGCAGGTCCAAGAAGTGGATGCGCGCGAAGCCGGCCCAGCGGATGTCGGCCGTGGCAAACGTGGTGTTGTCGGCCACGTACTGCAGCTTCAACTGTTGCTTAGCGCCCTCGGTGCCCAGGCGGCGGCCAGTCCAGAGTTCGGCTTTGGGGTCGCGGGGCTGCACGAACAGCGCCTCCGTGACGCCCGCCTGCCCGCCCAGCGTCTGGGGCTCCTTGAACAGCACCAGCACCGCATCGGGCTCGTCGTAGCCGGTGAGGTAGTAGAGGTCGGGGTGCGGGTGGTAGAGGTAGTTGACGTCGTTGGCGCGGTTGCGCACGGGGTTGGCGAACAGCACGGCCACCGAGCCCGCCGGCAACGCCTGCCGCAGCAGCTCGCGCCGCCCTTTGTGGAACGCCGGGTCCAGAAAGTCGGTGGGGCGGCCGGGGCCGGCGGCCCGCTGGGCGTGGGCGGCGGGCAGCAAGGGGCTCAGCAGCAGAAAAGCCCACAGACAGCGGGCGGCGGAAGTCAGACGGAATGAGGGCACGGCGACGAAGCTAGCAGGCAGATACAACAAAGACGCGTACCCGCCCCAAAAATTGCTTTCGGGGCGGGTACGCGTCTGAATACAATTCGCTCCGAGGAACGGCCGGGGGCAGACTAGTAAACGATGAAGCCTTGCTCCTTCGCCTTCTTCAGGACCGACATGATGCCGTTCTTGTTGATGGTGCGGATGGTGCTGGTGGCTACTTTCAGCGTTACCCAAGCATCCTCTTCGGGGATGTAGAAGCGCTTCTTCTGCAGGTTCGGGTAGAACTTACGCTTGGTCTTGTTGTTGGCGTGCGACACGTTGTTACCTACGCGGGTACGCTTGCCGGTCAAATCACAAACTCGGGCCATGATATCAGGAACTTAGTGGTTTCAAAGCGGAAAAACGGGGCCGCAAATATCGGTATAAGTTTGATAGAAGCAAAACCACTGACTGAAAAATAGCGGGTTAGCTTTTTCGGGGAAAGGGGAAAGGGGACACGTAACAGGTGACAGGTGAGTTGTAAAAGCGTTGTCTCCGGGCGCCAAACAGGCCTTTTCGCTGTTTTGCCCTGCCTGCACGTCCTTGCTGCCGGGGCCTGACATCTGGTTCCACCTTTCTGCTTCCGCTACCCGCAAGCCCTGTTCAGCCCGGATAAGCTATTGCGCGTCAGCGAAAACCTGTACCCCTTCCCATACTGACCTGTCACTCGTCACCTTATCACCTGTCACTTCTCACCTCATTACCTGTCACGCTTGCCCTTTTTGGCGGGCCAGGGGCAGTGGCGGCAGCCGTTGCCGCAGCAGCTGCCGCGGCGCAGGTGGTACTGCTCCGTGAAGACCATATAGCCTTCCGGAGTGAGGTAAAAATCGCCGGGCTGCAGGGGTTGCGGGGTGGAATCGGGCACGGTGGGCACAAATGGGCCCGCAAGATACGTTGGGCCTGGAAGAAGCCCACAGCTCACCTATTTTATAGTATCTTTCTCTTAATCAATTAAAATATAAGACCTTTCACCAGACATTGTTTCCCCATGCGGTATTGGTTTCTGCTTTTGACGATGCTGGCAACCGGGCCGGCAACCCGGGCCCAACAGCCCGAAATGCCGGTGGCGGCCACCCGGCTGGCCTTGCAGCTGACCACTGCCGAAACCCTACCCGCGGCCCCGCTGAAGGAGGCGCGCCGCACCCTGGCGCAGGCCCGGCAGCGATTCAACCGCGGCCTGCCCACCGGCGACAAATTGTTCGTAACGGCGACGCTGCTGGACGATGCCGCCAACCGGGTGCCGCAGCTGGTGCAGGTGCAAAGCTGGCAGGATGGCCGGGTGTCTGGCCGCCTGGTAAGCACCGGCCGGCCCGAAGGCAACAACCGCGAGGAATTCGACGAGGCCGACATCGTGGACTGGATGATCCTGCACCCCGACGACTCCGAGGAGGGCAACTACGTGGGCAAGTTCCTAGACCTGGAAGACCGGCTGGGCAGCCTCTCGGGCCCGCGTTAGGCCAAGCAGCCAAAACGGGGGTTTTTCCGTAATTTTCGGCGGTGGGCAGCGTAGGCAGCTCACCGCTTTTTGCTGTCCTGCCCCCAAACTCCGGCCCATATGCACGCTACCTCCGCCCCCACCACCCAGCAAAGCCGCAGCCAGGAGCTGATGGCCCTCGAAGACCATTACGGTGCCCACAACTACCACCCGCTGCCCGTGGTGCTGAGCCGCGGTGAAGGCGTGCACCTCTGGGACGTGGAGGGCAAGCACTACTTCGACTTTCTGTCGGCGTACTCGGCCGTAAACCAAGGCCATTGCCACCCGCGCATCATCGGAGCCCTCACGGCGCAGGCCCAGCAGCTCACGCTCACCAGCCGCGCCTTCTTCAACGACCAGCTGGGCGCGGCCGAAAAGCAGCTGTGCGAGCTGTTCAACTACGACAAGGCTCTGCTGATGAACTCCGGCGCCGAGGCCGTGGAAACGGCCCTCAAGCTGGCCCGCAAGTGGGGTTACCAGGAGAAAGGCATTGCCCCCAACCAGGCCCGCATTCTGGTGGCCGAGCACAACTTCCACGGCCGCACCACCGGCATCATCTCCTTCAGCACCGACGGCGACTCCACCGGTGGCTTCGGGCCATACATGCCCGGCTACCAGGTAGTACCTTATGATGATCTGGCGGCGCTGGAAGAAGCCCTGCAGGACCCACACGTGTGCGGTTTCCTGGTGGAGCCCATTCAGGGCGAGGCCGGCGTGATGGTGCCCTCGGAAGGCTACCTGTTTAAGGCCGCCGCGCTGTGCAAAGCCCATAACGTGCTGTTCATTGCCGACGAGATTCAGACGGGCCTGGGCCGCACGGGCCAGCTGCTGGCCGTGTGCTACGAGGGCGTACACGCCGACATCCTGATTCTGGGCAAGGCCTTGAGCGGGGGCGTGCTACCAGTCTCGGCGGTGCTGGCCCGCAACGAAATCATGCTCACCATTCAGCCCGGGCAGCACGGCTCCACGTTCGGCGGCAACCCACTGGCCTCGGTAGTGATGCGCGCGGCCCTGGATGTGCTGCTCGACGAAAAACTGATCGACAACGCCCGGGCCATGGGCGAAGTGTTCCGGGAACGGATGCGCCGCGTGATGGCCAAGCGCCCCGAAGTGGTGGAGCTGGTGCGCGGCAAAGGCCTGCTCAACGCCGTCGTCATCAAGCCCGCCGCCGACGGCCGCACGGCCTGGGACGTGTGCGTGACGCTGATGGAGCGCGGCGTGCTGGCCAAGCCCACCCACGGCGACATCATCCGGTTTGCGCCGCCGCTGGTTATCAGCGAAGAACAGCTCCACGAAGCCTGCGACATCATCGAGCAGGTGATTCTGGAGTTTTAGGCGCTCAAGTTTTATATAGGTCTTCGGTAGATGCTGCCGGGATGAAGCCGGTTTGGGTTTCGTTCCGGCAGCGGCTGTTTCCGGGGCTGTTGGGCAGGGGCCGACGCACTTTAGCCGGGCCATTCGCCCGCTGGTCGGGCGTGGCGGTGGCTTGGTCGAGAAGGAAAGCGAGGAATCGGGGCAGGGCGTACTTTTGTTGCGTTACTTCTTCATCGCCACTTGATTATGCTTTCAGTTCGTCCGCTGGTTCTGGTTTTATCTGCTGTATTGATGTTGCTGGCGAGCTGCCAGACCAGCCGGGTGGCCTTCCAGGCCCGGCCGTTCGGGCAGGTAGCCGCCACCCCCACCGACACCACCACGACCGTGCTGCTCCTGCACGACTCGCAGGGCCCGCAGGCCACCCGCGTTTCCCTGACCACGGCCGAAGCGGCCACCTGGCAGCAGCGCTAAGTTCGCCGTACGCTACTCACGGAAAAAGCCGCGCCCCGACGAAACGGGGACGCGGCTTTTTCGTGGCGTCTGCAGCCTGGCTTCTTATTTGACCAGGGTGAAGGTGGTCATCTGCACGTCGCGGGAGTTGGGGCCGGTCATCACCTGGAACTCGCCGGGCTCGGCCACGAATTGCAGGTCGGTGTTGTAGAACTTGAGGTCGTCGGGGGCGAGGCGGAAGGTGAGCGTGCGGCTTTCCCCTTTTTTCAGCATGATTTTCTGGAAGCCTTTCAGCTCCTGCACGGGGCGCGAGATGGAGCCCACCATATCCCGGATATAGAGCTGCGCGACTTCCTCGCCGTCGTAGCTGCCGGTGTTTTTCACGGTTACTTTCACTTCCAGCGTGCCGTTCATGGGTAAAATCGCCGTGTTCAGCTCCGGCTTGCCGTACTCGAACGTGGTGTAGCTCAGGCCAAAACCGAACGGATAGAGCGGGTCGTTGGTGAGGTCGAGGTAGCGCGACTTGTACTTGTCGAGGGCCACGCCGGCGTAGGGGCGGCCGGTGTTTTTGTGGTTGTAGTAGAGCGGAATCTGGCCGACGTGCTGCGGGAAGGTGGCCGTGAGCTTGCCGGAAGGGTTGTAGGCCCCGAACAGCACATCGGCAATGGCGTTGCCGGCCTGGGAGCCCGCAAACCAGGTTTCGAGGATGGCGTCGGCGTTTTTGTCTTCCCAGGGCAGCGTCAGCGGGCGGCCGTTCATTAGCACGAGCACGAGCGGCTTGCCTGTTTTCTTCAGCGCCTTGAGCAGTTCCATCTGCGGGGCCGGAATGCCGATGTCGGCGCGGCTGGCGGCTTCGCCGGTCATGCCCTGGCTTTCGCCCACGGCCGCCACAATGACATCGGCGCTTTGGGCGGCCTGCACGGCTTCTTGAATCATCACTTCAGCACTGCGCCTGTCCACGTTCAGCTCGCCGCCGTGCTCGTTGAGGCGCGCAATCATCTGCTCATCGTCGGTGAAGTTGGCGCCCTGGGCTGTCACGATTTTCACGGAACTGCCCACCGCGTTGCGGATGCCTTGTTCCAGCGACACGGCCTGCTTCCAGTCGCCGGCGCCGCTCCAGCTGCCAATCATGTCGCGCTGGCGGGTGGCCAGGGGACCGACCAGGGCGATGGTGCCGGTTTTTTTGAGGGGCAGGGTGTTGTTGCTGTTTTTGAGCAGCACGAGGCTTTTGCGGGCAATGTCGCGGGCATCAGCCACGAACTCTTTCTTCATCATCGTGGCCTTGGCGCGCTTCTCGCTGGTGCCGCGGTAAGGGTCCTGGAACAGGCCGAGCTTGTACTTGGCTTCCAGAATGCGGCGGCAGGCCAGATCAATCTGGGCTTGCTGCACGGTGCCGTCCTTGAGGTTCTGGGCCAGGTTTTTCAGAAACACCTCCCCCACCATATCCTGGTCGATGCCGGCGTTCAGGGCCAGGGCCGAGGTCTGGGCGTCGTTGCCCATGCCGTGGGCGGTCATTTCGTTGATGGCCGTGTAGTCGGTCGCCACGAAGCCCTGGAAGCCCCACTGCCGGCGCAGCAGGTCGGTCATCAGCCACTTGTTGCCGGTGGCGGGCACGCCGTTGATATCGTTGAACGACGACATCATGGAGCCGGCGCCGGCTTCCACGGCGGCTTTGTAGGGAGGCAGGTACTCGTTGTACATGCGCACCAGGCTCATGTCGGTGGTATTGTAGTCGCGGCCGGCTTCGGCGGCGCCGTAGAGCGCGAAGTGCTTTACGCAGGCCATGACGGCGTTGGGCTTGCTCAGGTCGGCGCCCTGGTAGCCGCGCACCATCACGCGGGCAATCTGCGAGCCCAGGTAAGGGTCTTCACCGGAGCCTTCACTGATGCGGCCCCAGCGCGGGTCGCGGGCAATGTCCACCATCGGCGAGTACACCCAGTGCAGGCCGTCGGCGGAGGCTTCTTCGGCGGCAATGCGGGCACTGCGCTCCATGGCCGTCAGGTCCCAGCTGCTGGCCAAACCCAGCGCAATCGGGAAGATGGTGCGGTGGCCGTGGATGACGTCATAGCCGAAGATGAGCGGGATGTGCAGGCGGGTTTGCTTGACGGCCATTTCCTGCAGCTTGCGCGCCGCCGTGGGCGTAAAGGTGTTCAGCACCGAGCCCACCGCGCCGCGCCGGATGCTGGCGTCCACGTCCTTGCTCACCACCGGCCCGGTCACGTCGAAGCCCACCGTAATCAGATTGAGCTGGCCGATTTTCTCTTCCAGCGTCATTTTTTGGAGCAGGTCGTCGATAAAGCGGGTCATCTTCGGATCAGAGGCGCTTTGGGGAGCGGAGACGGGCGCCTGGGCCTGCAGCGCCGGCGACGCAAGCAGCCCCAGCGACAAGAGCAGGGCGGAGCGGAACGGATGTTTCATAGGGAAGGGTGAGTTGGTGGGGTTGCGGGGTGTTGTTGGCTATTAGAACGTCATTCCGAGTGGAGCGAGGAATCTTGTTAGTGTAGTGAATTACCATGCTGGCGAGATTCCTCGCTCCGCTCGGAATAACAGGATTAGCACAGTGGCGAGATGCTTCGCTCCGCTCTGCATGACGGGCCTCTAAAGTTCTGCTACTTCTTGATCTGCGGGCTTTCGAAGCCTAGTTTGGTGAGGCCGCGCTGCACGTCGGGGCTGCTCATGAACAGCTTCCAGAGCAGGCCGGTCCGGTGATTTTCTATCATGCCTACGATGGGACCCTGGTCGATGGCCAGGTGCGACTTGGCGTACCAGTTGTGCTGCTCGCTGAAGCCATCCACGAAACCGTACTCGCTCCAGATGTTGTCACCCAAATCGTTGTAGAAGTGCCGCAGCGCCGTCATCGACTCCTTGGGGGCGTAGGGCATGGCCGATAGCGCCGCGGTGGGCGAAATCACGCCCAGGTCTTCGGTGGGCGAATGGGCGGCGTAGCCCTGGTAGCTGTCGGAGGCGGTGAGGCCCCAGCTGTTGGGGCCGTAGCCCTTGAACTTCTTGGGGTTGTCGACGCAGTAGGCGTAGTTGATGCGGGTGTGGGCCTGGTTCTGCTGCCAGTAGTCGGCGTACTGGTCTTTGAGGCCGCGCGGATCGAGGCCCAGGAAGGTGTAGTGCGAGAAGAACAGCGGCCCGCCGAAATCGAAGCCCAGCGGGAGCTTAGTTTGGTAGAACTCATTGCCGTTTTTGAAGTAGCTGCCGGTGGCCCAGCCCTGGTCGTACACCTTTTTGTCGATGGCGAATTTGGGCGAGGAAGCGGCCAGCACGTAGGTGATGAGGCACTCGTTCCAGCCGTGAATCTGGTGGTTCATGCTCCAGCCGTTGTTGGGGCTCCAGTGCCAATAGAGCACGTTTTGGTCCCCTTGCGTGTGCCAGTTCCACTCCACGCCTTCCCACAGCCACAGGATGTGGTTGCGCAGGTCCTGCTCGGTTTTGCTGCTGCCCGTGAAGTACTGGCGGGCACAGATCAGGCCCTCAAACAGAAACGAGGTTTCCACCAAGTCCGCGCCGTCGTCTTTCTGGCTGAAGCGAATCGTCTTGCCCGTTGCGCCGTTCAGCCAGTGCGGAAACACGCCGTGATACGAGTCGGATTTCTCCAGAAACTGTACGATTTTGTAGATGCGCGCCGCCGCTTCCTCCCGCGGAATCCACTTGCGCTCAGCTCCCACAATAATGGCCATAATGCCAAAGCCAGTGCCGCCCGTCGTCACCACCTCGTTGCCGTAGTTGTAGGCCACGTTGCTCCGCTCGCGCGCCATGCCCGAAACGGGGTGTCCGAAGTCCCAGAAGTAACGCAGCGTCTGGCGCTGCACCTGATCCAGCAGCTGCTCATCCGTGAGGTTGCGCGGGCGCTGCCGGGCATCGAAGGCGGCGCTTTTTTTGGCGGTGGGCTTCTGCTGGGCCTGGGTGAAACCGGGCAGCAGCAGAAGCAGAAAAAGCAGGAATTTCATCGTCATGTCAAGCAAACATCTTTTCCGCCGAAGGCGCGGAGGAAGGCGCAGAGGACGCAGAACGTTCTGCGACTTCCGCGCCTTCCTCCGCGTTTTCTGCGGGCTAAAAATTAATACCCCGGGTTCTGCGTCAACTGGCCGCCGCTCAAATCAATCTGCTCCTGCGGAATCGGGAACAGCTCGTTTTTGCCGCGGTTGAAGGTCTTGCCCTGGGCCGTGAACAACGGCACAATGCGGCCGGGCTGCTCACTTTCCTGGCGCACCAAGTCGAAGAACCGGTCGTGCTCCAAGGCCAGCTCCACGCGGCGCTCCTGCCAAATGAGGGGCAGCGTGAGGGCCGTGCGCGCAGGCAGGCCGGCGCGGGTGCGCACCCGGTTCAGCTGAGTGAGAGCCGCGCCGGTATTGCCGATGCGCAGGGCCGCTTCGGCGTTGACGAGCAACACCTCGGCGTATCGCATCACCCGGATGTTCTTGGGCAGGTAGTCGTTGTTGCCGCAGTTGCGCTCCTGGGTGCGGCTGTGGTATGCCTTGTAGCTGTAGCGCAGGTTTTCCACCGAGTCTTTGCTTGGAATCCGGAACCCGTCCCAGAGCACGGTGCCGGTGGAGCGCTGCCCAGCCGGGGCCGTGGGCTGAATGAAGATGATGGTGCCAGCCCGGCGCCGGTCGTTGGGCTCGTAGGCATCGGCCAGCTGCTGGGTGGGGTTGTTGAAGCCGAAGCCCAGGTCGGCCCAGCCGCCGCGGCCGCCGGCGCGCGGGCCCTGGCTGACGCTGTACAGGTTCACGGCTGAGTTATTGCAGGCCGCGTTGATGCCGGTCTGCACCTCAAACACCGACTCCTCACTGTTGGCCCCCGCTTCGCGCCAGATGTTCTCGTAGCTGGCCAGCAGCCCGTAGTTGCCGGAGCGGCCCGCAATAATTTCGTTGCTGAGCTCGAAGGCTTTCTGGTAGTTTTTCTGGTACAGGTACACCTTGGCCAGCATGGCCTGCGCGGCGGCTTTGGTAGCGCGGCCGGTAGTGGTTTCGGCGGCACCCTTAAGCGGCAGGTTATCCACCGCAAACTGCAGGTCATCAACGATGAACTGGTAGATTTCCTGCACGGTAGCCCGGCGCTGCAGGGCCGGGTCGTTGATTTCGGAGGCCGTCGGCACCCGGTCCAGCTTCGGTACGCCCCCGAAAAAGCGCACCAGGTTGAAATAGAAGTAGCCGCGCAGAAAGCGCACCTCCCCGATCAGGCGGTTTTTGGTGGCCTCCGGGGCTGGGCTCAGCGGAATCTTATCCAGGGCCTGGTTGGCGCGGTTCACACCCTGGAAGTAGCCCTTCCAGGTGTTGTTGACGATAGAATTGGTGGAGTTGAGCGTGAAGTTGTCCACCTCCAGAGCCGGGCCATAGTCGTTGGGCGTACTGCCCTTGTCGGCGTCGTCGGAGGCAATGTCGGTCAGTATCACGTACTGCAGGCCGTGGATGTCTTCGCCGAAGCCGCCGAGATACATGACGTTGTAGACGCCATCCACGAGGCGCTGGGCGGCGGCGGGGTCAGTTTTGATCTGGTCTTCGGTGAGCTGGCCCTGGGGCGCGACGTCGAGGAAGTCTTTGCAGCCCGCGGCGCCCACCGTGAGCAGCAAACCCAGGGCGGCCAGGCGCGCGGGCCGGGAAGCAAAAGTGGCGAGTGATTTCATGGGTGGGGCAAGCTTAGAAGTTGACGTTCAGTCCCAGCGCAAGCGTGCGGCTGGTTGGATAGGTGGTGGCCTCGATGCCCGAGTCCAGGGGCCCGCCCGGCAGCTCCGGCGTGAAGCCCGAGTAGTTGGTGATGGTCAGCAGGTTCTGGGCCGTGGCGTAGATGCGCAACGACGAAATAAAGGCCCGCTTCGTCAGATCACCCGGCAGGGTGTAGCCCAGCACCAGGTTGTTGAGCCGGATATAAGAGCCCGACTCGATAAAGTAGGTGGAGTTGGGCGTGTTGTTGCGAATGGCGAAGGGGTCCGACTGCGAGGGGTTGGTGGCGGTCCAGCGGCTGTTGGCGAAGTCGGCCTCGATGTTGTCGGTGTTCTGGCCGGTGGCCTGCTTCTTCCGGTTATACACGTCGTTGTTCATGTTGCCGCTGAACACGAACGAGAAGTCCAGCCCGCTATACGTTAGGCCACCGTTGATACCGAAATACATCGGCGGCTGGTAGGAGCCGGCGTAGATCCGGTCGCGCAGGTCCACGGTGCCGTCGCCGTTGGAATCAGCATACTTCAGGTCGCCGGGGCGGGGCGTGAAGAACGTGTAGCGCGGGTAGGCGTCGATTTCGGCCTGGCTCTGGAACACGCCCACGGCGTCGAGCACGTAGAACGAACCGGCTGCCACGCCGTTGTCGGAACGGGTCACGTTGTTGGCGCCCCCGAACAGGGCCTGGCCGCCGTTCAGGTTTTCGATGCGGTTCTTGTTGAAGGTGGCATTCACCCCGAAGTTGTAGCTGAGCTTCTCCCCCACCGTATTGCGCCAGGTCAGCGAGGCTTCCACGCCCTTGTTGCTGATGTCGGCGGCGTTGGTGATGTACTGGTTGTTGGGGTCGCCGAACAGGGCCGGGATGTTCACCGGAATCAGCGCGTCGGTGGTTTTCTTGCTGTAGTAGGTCAGCTCGCCGCTCAGGTGGTTGTCGAGCAGCGCAAACTCCACGGCCGCGTCATACTCCGTCGTCACCTCCCAGCGCACGTCGCGGTCCTTGATCTGGTTGATGACGGCGCCCAGCACCGGCTGCCCGTTGAACACGTACGGGATGTTGGTTTCGGCCGTGGTGATGTAGGCCGTGGGGTCAATCTGGTCGTTGCCGAGCTGGCCGAAGCTGGCGCGCAGCTTCAAGAAGCTCAGCACGCTCTGGTCTTTGAGGAAGCCTTCCTCGGTCAGAATCCAGCCCAAACCCACCGACGGGAACAGGCCCCAGCGCTGGCTGGAATTGAACCGGGACGTGCCGTCGTAGCGCAGGTTGGTCGTGAACAGGTACTTGTCGGCGAAGGCGTAGTTGATGCGGCCCAGAAACGAGAGGCGGCGGTCCTTGTTGAGGTCGGGCGAGCCGTTCACCGACGTGTTCGGGTCGCCGGTGCTCAGGTACCATTGGCTGGGGTCTTCGGGCACGTTGCGCCGCTGCCCCGACAGCGAGTTGGTGTTGCCTTCCTCGGTCACGGTACCGGCCAGCAGCGTCAGGGCGTGCTTGTCGGCGAAGGTGCGCTGGTAGGTGGCCGTATTTTCCCAGAGGTAGCGCGTGCGGTTGATCTGCGTGACATTAAGCGTACTCTGCTGATTGCGCTGGTTGCCGCCGGCCCGCAGGAACGTCACCTCGTCGTTGAGGTACTGGTAGTCGTAGACACGGCGGTTGTCGTAGTTCAGGTCCAGGTTGATGGCCGAGCGCAGCGTGAGGCCTTCGATTGGAATG
Organism: Hymenobacter canadensis; assembly: GCF_027359925.1. Classification (NCBI taxonomy): domain Bacteria; kingdom Pseudomonadati; phylum Bacteroidota; class Cytophagia; order Cytophagales; family Hymenobacteraceae; genus Hymenobacter; species Hymenobacter canadensis. The sequence continues at coordinate 3,223,000 of NZ_CP114767.1, forward strand.
AAATTCACGCCCACGTTGCCCTGCAGGCGGTTTTCGTAGGAGCGGTTGTTGTTTTTCTCGATATCGAGCAGCGGGTTGCCCACGTTGCCGAAAGCCGACGTATTGCCGTAGCGCCCGCCTTCCTTGGCCGTAATAACCGGCGCGGCGCGGTAGGCATCCTGGTAAGCGGCCGCAAAGTTCACGTCGCGCGTGTTGGCCCGGCTAAACGAGGCCTGCGAGTTGACGCTGAACTTGGGCGAGATGGTGAAATCGGTGTTGGAGCGCACGGTGAGGCGCGAGAACTTGTTCTGGATGGCCAGGCCGTCGTCCTGCAGAATATTGCCGCTGAAGTAGTAGCGCACGCTCTCATTGGCCCCCGACACGGCCAGGTTGTGGTTCTGGTAGGTGGCGCGGCGCAACACCTGGTCGTACCAGTCGGTGTCGGCGGGGTTGTCCGGTATGGTGGTCGTGGGCGAGGTGTCGCGCAGGTAGCTGGTATACTGAGCGGCGTCGGCCATCTCCACCAGGTTGGCGGCCTGCTTGAAGCCCACGGTGTTGTTGTAGCTGAGCACCGGCTTGCCCTGCTTGCCCTTTTTGGTGGTCACGATGATGACGCCGTTGGCCCCGCGTACGCCATAGATGGCCGACGCCGAGGCATCCTTGAGCACGTCAATCGTCTCGATGTCGGCGTTGCTCAGGTTGCGGATGTCGGTGGTCTGCACGCCATCTACCACGTAGAGCGGCTCGGCACCGGCCAGCAGCGTGCCCGTACCCCGGATGCGCACTCTGGGCTGGGAGTTAGGTGCCCCGTCGGAAATGATCTGCACGCCCGAGGTTTTGCCCTGCAGCGCCTGCGTGGGCGTCTGCACCGGCTGGTTCACAATTTCCGCCGACTCCACCCGGGCCACGGCGCCGGTCAGGTCGGTTTTGCGCTGGGTGCCGTAGCCCACCACCACCACCTCGCTCAGGGCGGTAGCATCGGGGGCCAAGTTCACGTCAACCGTCGTTCGGCCGCCCACGGCCACCTCCTGCGAGGTGTAGCCGATGAAGCTGAACACCAGCGTGCCCGTGTCGGGGGCCGTGATGGTGTAGCGGCCGTCGGGGTCGGTCTGGGTGCCGTTGCTGGTGCCTTTCACCACCACGTTCACGCCGGGCAGGCCGGCGCCTTTCTCGTCCAGCACGCGGCCGGTTACCGGCACGTCGGCGGCGGCGGCCGGCTTCAGGATGATGCCGCTGTCCATGGGCTCGTAGGCAATGCGCAGCGGGTCGAGGAGCACATGCAGCACCTCGCTCAGCGGCTGCCCGCTGGCTTCAATGGATACGCGGCGCCCGGCCTGAATCAGCTGGCGGCTGTACTGAAACCGGAAGTCGGTCTGGCGCTCGATCTTGCTGAGCACCGCGGCCACGGTTTCGCCGCTGGCCTGCAACGAAATGGGCTGGTTGAGGGAGGGCTGGGCCGCGGAAGGATGGGCGGCGGCCATGCCGCTGAGCAGCGTCAGGCACAGTGGCTGCAGCAGCGCCGCCCGCTTCAGGTCACGGACGGTGCGGGGAAATGGTAGGCGTGGGTTCATGCGAAAGTGGGAATTTGGGAAGCGTGTTCCCGGTGGCGGGCAAAGTTTCGCGGGCAGGGGCCGGCGGTGCAGGCCCGGTCGGCAGGGCGGCATTGGGCGGGCAAAGGCGGAGGAACGGCGGGATTATCGGGCCATAGGCAATGCGGGGGCGGGTGGTAGGAAAAGGGTAGTCAGGCGCTAGGGATTCTGGCAGCCGGGACTACGAAACTCGATGCGCGCGTCTTGCTGGGAGTAGCTGGCGCCCAGCACCTGGCACAGCACATCCAGCTTGCCGTAGAGCGACTGGCGCTGCAGATTCAGGGTCACGGTGCAGCCGGCCAGCGCGGCGGCGTCGTAGCGGATATCCACGCCGTAGGCGGTGCCCAGCGCGGCCAGCACGTCGGCCACGGGCTGGTCATCGAACACGAAAAATTGCGGCTGCAGCACCACCGGCTCAGGCACCAGTTCGCGGTGCAGCGGCTGCTGGCCCGCCGCGTACACGGCCTGCTGGTTGGGCACTACCGTCACACTGCCCTTGCTGGCCAAGGCCAGCATCCGGCGCGGCGTCACACTCACCCGTCCAGTGCTCACTTTCACTAACTCCTGCGGCTGCCCGGCGTAGGCACGCACCCGGAAGCTGGTGCCCAGCACGGTGGTCACCAACTGCTCGGTATAGACCTGAAACGGATGGGCCGCATCGGGTCGGACGTGGAAGAAGGCTTCGCCCACCAGCCGCACTTGGCGTTGGCCGCCCCCAAACTGCGTGGGGTAGCGCAGAGAGCTGGCCGGGGCCAGCACTACGGTGCTGCTGTCGGGTAACGTGAGTGGCAAGTGCTGGCGGCCCGAGTTACGGAGGGTGCGCCAGGCACCAGCCGGGGCCGGCCGGGTGGTGGCAGCCGGAGCAGTGGCTACGTCGGCGGGGGTGGGGCGGCCGGCTACGTACCAGGCACCCAGCCCCAGGCCGGCGGCCAATGTGGCCGCGGCAGCCCAGTGGCTGGCGGCGGGCCAGGCCCGGAAGCCGCCCGGTGCAGGCGCGGGAGCGGCGGCCGGGGCAATAGTGCCGGCGGTAATCCGGTGCCAAAGCTCGGTGCGCAGGGCTTCCCGCTCGTCGGTGGTCATGAGCAGCGGCGGGTCTTGCCGCAGGGTGTCGTACCACGTCTCCACCTGCTGCTGCTCCTCGGGCGTGCACTGGCCGGCCTGGTAGCGGCGGAGCAGAGTTTGCAGGTCGGCCTGGTTCATGGAGCGGGTGCTATCGAACTCAAAACCGACCAATGCGGGCGGTATAAGTGCAGACGACCAGCCTGGCCGGCATCCCTAGCCGGGGTCTGAAAAAAATTATCGACAACGTCGCAGATGCCGGCCAGGCTGTAGGCTTTTTTCAGCCGTGAGGCCGGTCGCGAAGCTTGCAGTCAGGTGGTTGCGGGTCTAACGGGGCAGACACGCGACACTTCGCGGCGTGTCGTTGAACGGCCGGCATTACAGCAACAAACAACGTCAGCAACCTCAGCAAACTAAAGCTAACGTCGCGTCGCGCCTCTACAGCTGTCAGGCAGAAAAACGGCAGCATGCTTCACCCCGCCACTCCCAGCAACGCCAGCATCAGCACCAGAAAGTCCTTCAGGCTCACGCGCAGCTGCCGGAGGGCGCGGGTGAGGTGGTACTCCACGGTTTTGCGCGAGAGGTTGAGGCGCACCGCAATTTCGGGTACCGACTGGTGCTCGAAGCGGCTCAGCCGAAACACTTCCCGCGTGTGCCGGGGGAGCTGCGTGAGGCTGGCCTGCAGGGCACCGCTCAGCTCGTCGGCGGCCACTTCTTCTTCGGTACAATGATCGGGCTGCATCAGGCGGGCGCCGTGGTAGGCCACGTAGGTTTCGCGCGGGGCCCGGGCCTTGATGCAGTCGATGACGCGGTGGCGGACGGCCGCGTGCAGGTAGTGCTGCAGGTGCTGGATCTGGTGTTCGGCGCGCTTGTGCCAAAGCACCGTAAACAGGTCCTGCACTATTTCCTCGGCCACTTCCCGCGAGCCCAGCTTGCGCGCCGCCAGCTGAAAAAGTGGCCACCAGTGCCGCTCGTAGATCTGCGCGAAGGCCAGGGTATCGTCGTGGCGCAGGGCCTGCACCAGCGCTGCATCGTCCCAGGAGGCGTACACCTGCTGGGTCGGATGAGCAACGGTGGTGAAAGCGGGGCGGGACATGGGCGCGCGGAGGGAAGAAGATGGTGACGCTGCACAGAGCCAGCAGTGGCCGGCTGCACCCGCCAGACGGCCAGCGGATCCGGCACTGCCCATGCGACTTGTGCCTGTACTTGTGCCTACTGTAGTATGATACGCATTCTGTTGCCCGATAGATAGCAGAAAGCCTTACCGGCCTGGTCCCGGCCGCTCCAGGAAGCCTGAATTCAATCGAAAAATCGTTTATTTATCCCTGCTCCATTGCTTTCGTGCTATTGTTCGTCGCACTATGTATTTCCGATTACCCGCTGCCAGCCGGCCGCTGCTGCTATTCTGCTCGTTGCTGGCCGGCTGCCGCAGCGAGCAGGTGGCGTTTCGGTTCCGGCCGGGACCAGCCGGTGCTACGGCCCCGGCTACGGCCGCCCACTCGCCGGCCTCGCAACTACCCAAGCCAACGCCTACCGCGTCTTTGCCCACGGCTACCGTCCTCCCAGATGTACGGCCGCCCCATCAGCAGGCCGTAAGCCCATCACCTCAAAAAGCGGTGGCCTTGCTTCCGGTTACGCGCACCGCCCGCCGGCTGCCCGCTGCCGCAGCGCGGCTAGTGCGGCGCCCGGCCTCCGAAGCAGCCGCGGCCCTTACCACTACCAAGCTCCAAAAGGCCGGCCTGGTATTTCTGGGTTTCGGCGTGCTGCTGCTGGTGTTGGTGTTGGTGCTGGTGCTGGCTCCGGGCACGTTCACTCTGGCCGGGGCGATTATGCTCTATATGGGCTACCTGTTTGGTATTGCCATGCTCGTCGTTGGGTTGGTGCTGCTGTTGATTTCGCTGCTCAGTGCCTGATAATCCGCCGGGGCGCTGTGCCGGCTTATGGCCGGCCGGCTGCCGTAGCTACCTTCGGCCATGCATTCTTACCGCCACTGCTTGAAATCTATCCTCACGTTCTCCTGGCTGCTCTTGCTGGTAGCCGGGTGCCGCAGCCCGCAAACTGCTTTCCGGTTTGCACCCGCCCCAATGCAAGCCTCCTTTGTGGCGGCCGCAGCCCCGGCTTCGGCCCCTGCAATGCCCGCCGGGGCAGTTCCAGCTGCTGTCGGGGAAGCCGCCATTCACCAGCCAACACAGCGCCCTGGCACGGCGTCGCTGCTGGCCCGGGCCCGGGTATTGCGCATGCCGCGGGTGCAACCAGCGGCCACGGAAACGACTGCGCACCACCCACTACGGGCCCGGCACCAACCGCAACAGCCGCAGCTGGAACACACCGGCGCGTTTGTGCTGGGTGCGGCGCTGGTGGTGGGCGGCGTGGTGGCGGGCCTGCTGCTGGGCGGCTGGCTGGGCCTGGGTGTAGGGGCGCTGGTAGTGCTGGCGGGCTACTATTTTGTGGGCGTAGGGCTGGGCGGCAAGCACGCCTGGCTAGAGGTGTTCCAGGAGTTCTTCAATATGTGAGCCGACAGGGTGCCGCAGCCTCCCCACCAAAGCTGCCGCCCGCAACCTTACCTTTGCGCCGGTTGTTCTCTCTCGTCTTACCAACTAACCGAACCTCATGCCCCAGCTCCCCACGCACCGCCCGCGTCGCAACCGCAAGTCGCAGATTATCCGCGACATGGTGCAGGAAACCCGCCTGACTACGCACGACTTCATTTTCCCACTGTTTCTGATTGAAGGCCACAGCCAACAGGTGGAAATTCATTCCATGCCGGGCATTTTCCGGTTTTCGGCCGACAAAATCATCGACGAGGTAGGCCGCTGCGTGGAACTGGGCATCCACAGCTTCGCGCCGTTTCCGAGCATCAACGACGGCCTGAAGGACCGGCTGGCCCGCGAATCGGCCAACCCTGATGGGCTCTACCTCAAGACCATTGCCGACATCAAGCGCCAGTTTCCGGACGTGGTGCTGATGACCGACGTGGCCATGGACCCCTACTCTTCCGACGGCCACGACGGCGTGGTAGATGCTGAGTCGGGCGAGATTCTCAACGATGCCACCCTGGAGGTGCTCGGCCAGATGGCCCTGGCACAGGCCCGCGCCGGCAGTGACATCATTGGTCCCTCCGACATGATGGACGGCCGCGTGGCCTGGATCCGGGACGTGCTGGATAGCAACGCCTTCAGCCACGTGAGCATCATGAGCTATACGGCCAAGTATGCCTCGGCCTTCTACGGCCCGTTCCGCGACGCGCTGGACTCGGCCCCGAAAAAAGGCGACAAGAAAAGCTACCAGATGAACCCCGCCAACCGCCGCGAAGCCCTGCGCGAGCTGGCCCTCGACGAAGCGGAAGGCGCCGACATGGTGATGATCAAACCGGCCCTGAGCTACCTGGACGTGATTCGGGAGGTGCGCGACCATACGCATCTGCCCGTGACGGCCTACAACGTATCGGGCGAGTACGCCATGGTGAAGGCCGCCGCTCAGAACGGCTGGCTCGACGGCGAGAAAACCATGATGGAAGTCCTCACCAGCATCAAGCGCGCCGGCGCCGACGCCATCCTGACCTACTTCGCCAAGGAAGCCGCCGAAGTGCTGCGGCGCGGCTAGACTGCAGCTAGGCAACTGCACGCCGGACTTGGGCAATTTTCGCGCTTTATCTCGCGGGAATTGCCCATTTTTGTCTTCTGACTTTCTGCTGCATAGTCGTTATTTTCTTTTTATGCTATCTGTTTTTCGCGGTGTGCCGCTGGCGCTGCTGCTGGGGCTCATGGGCCAGCCGCTCGCCGGACACGCGCAGACCGCCAAGCCCCGTACGCCGCCGCCACCTTATCAGGCGGTGGATGCCCGTATGCGGCAGATTCCGGATTCCGCTACGCATACCGTGGGCAGTCTGGCCCGCTACATCAACGCCTCGTTTGCGACGGAGGCAGATAAGGCCCGCGCGGCCTTCGTGTGGGTGGCGCGCAACATCCGCTACGACCGGGAAAACATGTACCTGCTGGAGTTTGAGCGGGAGCCGGCCGAGGTAGTGCGCGAGACGCTGACCAAGCGCCTCGGCGTGTGCCGGCACTACGCCGAGCTGTATAAGACCCTGGCCAGCGCGGTGGGCGTGCCAACCTACGTGGTGCCCGGCTACACCAGCCTGCGCGACGCCACTGGTCACGCCTGGTGCGCCAGCCGCATCGACGGGCAGTGGTACCTGATGGACCCCACCTGGGCCCTGCAAACCCGGACGGTCAATGGCAAGCCGCTGGTGGTCTTTCGCGACGACTACTTTCGCATGAAGCCCGCGCAGGCCATCGAGTCGCACATGCCTTATGACCCGCTGTGGCAGCTGCTGACGGCGCCCCGCACGCCCGAGCAATTTCAGTACGGCCAGGTGCCTGCCACCCCGGCGCAGCCTTTCGCGTACCTGGATTCGCTGGCCGTGTACGAGCGGCAAAGCCCGCTGGAGCAACTGCGGGCCGTCAATCGGCGCATTGAGCGGAATGGCGTGCGCAACGGCCTAACTTTCACGTACCTGAGCAGCAACCGCACCCGGGAGGAAAACCTGCACATCGGCACCTACAATGCGGCTTTGCAGGAGTTGAATGCCGGGGCCGAGCAGCTTAATGCCTTTATGGATTTCTTCAACCACCAGTTCCTGCCCCGTAAAACCGACGCCGAGCTGGCGCTGCTGCTGCCTCCTGCGGCGGCTCGCCTGGCCCGTTCGCGCGAGCTGCTGGCCTCTTTGCCTCTTTTACAGAGTCCAGCTCACCAAACCAACATACGGCAGTTTGAGGCTTCGCTGCGCGAAGCGGAAACTTTGCTGGCAAACAGCCAGGCTTTCCTGGTCCGCTACCTGGGCACCGGCAAGCTGCTGCGGCCTACGCTGTTTATGCAAATCAGTACGCTCAACGGCCGTCACGAAATGCAGCGTTAGCGCTGCGCGAAACACGCCGCTTCACCTTGTCAATATCAACCAGATGCCCCGCCTCGCCATCATCGCCGATTTGCCGGCCATTCTTGACCTCATCAGCCGCGTAGTGCCGCTGATGAATGCGGCCGGCAACTGGCAGTGGACGGCGGAGTACCCGAACGAGGATGTATTCCGGCGCGACATAGAGCGGCAGCACCTCTGGGTGGCCGAACTGGATGGCCGCGTAGCCGCCGTGGCCGCCCTCACCCACAACGACCAGGACGCCGAGTACGCCCAGGCCGACTGGGACGCCGCCGAGCCGGCTTTGGTCACGCACCGGCTGGCCGTGGCGCCCGCCGCCCAGGGCCACGGCTTGGCCGCCGCGCTGATGGTTCAGGCCGAAACGCTGGCCCGCCAGCAAAGCCTGCGGGTGCTGCGCGTGGATACCAACTCCGAAAACCAGGCCACCCAGCGGCTTTTCCCGAAGCTGGGCTACCGCTACGCCGGCGAAATCACGCTGGCGTTCCGGCCGGGCCTGCGGTTTTTCTGCTACGAGAAGCGGCTGGGGTAGCCAAACGCTCCAGCTACTCGTTACCGCTCAAACGGCCAGCGGCCCAGCCGGCGGCTCCAGAGCAGAAACGCCCCTACTCCGGCCCCAATAACGGCCAGCCCGGAGAGCATGAACTGCGGGCCGGTGCTCCAGAACACCCACAGCCACACGGCCACTGCCAGCACCACCGGCAGCGGGTACAGCGGCATCCGGAACGGCAAGTGCGCCGTGCCATTCCTGCGGCGCAGCAGCACCAAGCCCACGGCCTGACCCACAAACTGCACCAGAATCCGCATGGCCAGGATGGCAGAAATGACCTCGCCCAGCCGGAACAGCAAACTGAACACGAACCCCACGCCACCCAGAATCAGCAACGAGACATGCGGGAAGTGCTTGGTGGGGTGGGTTTTGGCGAATATGGGCAGAAACTCGCCGTCGGCGGCCGCTGCGTACGGGATGCGCGAGTAGCCCAGCAGCACCGCAAACAGCGAGGCAAACGCCACCCACAGCACCAGCGCCGTAGCGGCCTGCGCCGCCAGTGGCCCGTAAATCTTCTCCACGAAGCTACTCACGATGAACTCGGAGTGCTGCGCTTCCTGCCACGGAATAACCGAGCCCACGCTCCAGTTCAGCAGCAGGTACAGCGCCATGATGCCGAGGATGCTCAGGAAAATGCTGCGCGGAATCACACGCTGTGGCTCCTTGATTTCGCCGCCCAGGTGGCACACGTTGTAGTAGCCGAGGTAGCTGTAGATGGTCTTGACGGTGGCCTGGCCCATGGCGGCCGAGAGCAGCACGCCCGGCAGCGCCGACAGGCCGCCTTCGGGCAGCCACGCCACCGGCACCGTGGCGTGCGTGACGCCCCCGAAAATCAGCCAGCCCATCAGCCCCAGCACGCCCACCCACAGCATGACGCCCAGCTTGCCGATGTCCTCAATGCGGCGGTAGAGCAGCGCAATCAGCAGCAGCACCACCACGCCCGACACCAGCTTGGGCTGCCACCACTCGGTGAGCGGCACCAGATAGCCGAAGTACTGCGCGAAGCCAATGGCGCCCGAAGCCACCACCAGCGGGGCCTGCACCAGCGTCTGCCACACGTACAGGAACGAGAACAGCCGGCCCCATTTCTGCTCGCCGTAGGCTAGTTTGAGGAAGCGGTAGGAGCCGCCGGCCTCGGGGTAAGCCGCGCCCAGCTCACTCCAGATCATGCCATCCACCAGGCTCAAGCCCGCCCCCACCAGCCAGGCCAGCAGGAAGTTCGGCCCCATGAAGCCCATCACCAGCGGCAGCGTCACGAAGGGTCCGATGCCCACCATGTCAATCATGTTCAGGGCCGTGGCCTGCACCAGCCCCAGACGGCGGCGCAGCGGCGCAGTGGTTTCGGCAGAAGCAACGGCAGGGTCGGGGTGGGGCATACGCGGGGAGAGAAGCTGTAAAAGTCGCAGAAACGAAGAATGTTCGCCGGCACCTCTTCTACGGTGCCGAACCGGACGCCAGCCCCGCATTTCCAACCCCGACCCAACCCAGCGCGTACCAGCAGGCACACGCACCTTGCCTTATGTCTGCCGGTTCTTCCAAGATTGCCATTTACGGGGCCATTGGCGCCAACGTCGCCATTGCCATCAGCAAGTTTGTGGCGGCCTTTTTCACCGGCAGCTCGGCCATGCTGTCCGAGGGCATTCACTCACTCGTGGATAGTGGCAACGGCCTGCTGATTCTCTATGGCGTGAAGCAATCGGAGAAGCCGGCCGATGCCCGCCACCCGTTCGGGCGCAGCAAGGAGCTGTATTTCTGGTCGCTGATTGTGGCCGTGCTGGTGTTTTCGGTGGGCGGCGGCATGTCATTCTATGAGGGCATCGAGCACCTGAAGCACCCTGCCCCAATTACCGACCCCACTTGGAACTACTGGGTGCTGGGCCTCTCGATGCTGTTTGAGGGCATTTCCTGCTTCCTGGCGTTCCGCGAATTCAACAAAACCCGCGGCGATGCCGGCTTCTGGGCCACGCTGGGCCGTAGCAAAGACCCCTCGGTTTTTGCCATTCTGATGGAAGATCTGGCTGCGCTGGTGGGCCTCGTCATTGCGCTGGCCGGCGTGTACTTCGGGCACGCGCTCAACAATCCGTACTTCGATGGCGGCGCCTCCATATGCATCGGGGTGCTGCTGGTATCGGTGGCCATTTTCCTGATTTACAAGACTAAAGGCCTGCTGGTGGGCGAAGGCGTAGACGACGAAACCCTCGATAGCCTCGAAGCCATTGCGCGGCAGCAGCGCGGCGTAGAGCAGGTGCGCCGCCCGCTCACCATGTATATGGGCCCCCAGGATGTGGTGCTGGCCCTGGATGTGGAGTTTCACGACCACCTGTCGGCCGTGGAAGTGGAGCGCACCGTAGACGCGCTGCAGGACAGCATCCGGGCCCAATACCCGGAATTCAAGCGCATTTTTATTGAGGCCAAAGGCCTGGCCGGCAAGGAGCGCGGGCCGCTGGCCAGCGGTCCGGTGTCGCCGCAGATATAGCAGCAGCCGGCGCGCTCAGCAAAGCCCGGCGCTAACCCCACTGGCAGTTTTGCGGTAAACAAGGCGGTGCTGCCACCCTCCCGGGGTTGGCGGCACCGCTTTTTCGTTCACCAAACCGCGCTTCCATGTCTGCTGCCCCTACCCGTTCCAATCCGTTTCAATCCTTCTGGATGGCCGGCTACGAATGCACCGATCAGCTCAACGCCTTCGGCCACCGGGTTGATTTCCTGCCGCTGACGGGCCACCTGCAACTCCTCGACGACGACTACCACAGCCTGCACCAGCACCAGTTGGGCACCGTGCGTGAAGGCATCCGCTGGAGCCAGATCGAAACAACGCCTTACCACTACGACTGGAGCACCGTGCGCCGGATGCTGGCCGCCGGCCAGCGCCACGGCATCCAGCAGGTCTGGGACATCTGCCACTTCGGCTACCCCGACGACCTGACGCCGCTACACCCGCTGTTTGCGCGGCGCTTTGCCGCGCTATGCCGGGCCTTCGTGGCGTTCTACCGCGAAATGCGCCCTGAGGGCGAGCTGATTGTGACGCCTATCAACGAGGTGAGCTTCATGAGCTGGCTGGGCGGCGACGTGCGCGGTACCTCGCCCTACTGCGTGGGCCAGGGCTGGGAAGTGAAGCGTGGCCTGATGCGGGCCTACATTGAGGGCGTGGCCGCCATGCGCGAGCAGGACCCCAGCGTCCGGATTCTGACCACCGAGCCGCTCATCAACATCATGCCGCGGGCCGGGGCCAGCCGCCAGGAGCGCCAGCGCGCCGCCGAGTTTCACGACAACCAGTTTCAGAGCGTAGACATGCTGGCCGGGCGGCTATGTCCGGAGCTGGGCGGCCGGCCCGAGTATATCGACATGCTGGGCTTCAACTTCTACTACGACAACCAATGGGAGCTGGAGCCGCACTGCCGCATTCCATGGGCCGATGTGCCCGCCGACCCGCGCTGGCAGCCGCTGCGGCACCTGCTGGCCGCCGCCCACCGCCGCTACAACTGCCCCGTGGTGCTCACCGAAACCAGCCACCCCGGCCAGGACCGCCCCGGCTGGATCCGGATGATTGGCGAGGAGTGCGCCGCCGCGCTGCGCATGGGCGTGCCGCTGTGGGGCGCGTGCCTCTACCCCATCGTGGACCGGCCCGACTGGGACTTTCCGGAGCGCGAGTGGCACCGTTCGGGCCTCTGGGATGCCGTGCTGCGGCCCGACGCGCCCCCGCTGCGGGTGCTGCACGCTCCCTACGCCGAGGCCCTGGCCGAAGCGCAGCAGATGGTAGCGGAAGCTGCGCCGGAACTGGCTGGTTCGCTGGCGCTTTCTTTATCTTAGGCCGCATGAACCCACGGCCCGACTCCCCCACCGACCTGCTCCAGCACTTCCAGCGCGCCTTCGCCGATTCCACCCTCTCGCCCGACGAGGCCCGGCAGTTGCGCCAGCGCCTCACCGAGCGCGCCCGGCACCCGGCTGGCCTCGCCGATTTGCGCCACCGCCTGTTTGGGCTGGCCCGCGACCGGTTCAACAACTTCCAGGACAAGGCCGTGGTGGAATGGCTGGAGGCGGCCAGCGCCCTGCTGCTGCCCGCTCCCGCACCGGCGGCAGCCCGCGCCACGCACACCGAGGTGTATTTCAGCCCCAACGACGACTGCGTGGCGGCCATCCGGCGGTTTCTGGGGCAGGCCGCGCGCCAGCTCGATATCTGCGTGTTCACGATTGCCGATGACCGCCTGACCGACGCCGTGCTGGCCGCCCACCGGCGTGGGGTGCGCGTGCGCCTGCTCACCGACAACGACAAGCTCCACGACCGGGGCTCCGACGTGCGCCAGCTGCACGCCGCCGGCCTGCCCATCCGCGTCGACCGCACCGACAACCACATGCACCACAAGTTCGCCGTGGCCGACCGCCGTACCGTGCTGACCGGCTCCTACAACTGGACCCGCTCCGCCGCCGAGCTGAACCAGGAAAACCTGCTCACCAGCGACGACGAGACGCTGGTGATGCGCTACGCCAACGAGTTCGACAAGCTCTGGAACGCGCTGGAGGAGTTCCGGGGCTAGGCCAGCAGCATCACCTACCCAACGAAACAGCCCGCCCCGGATGTACTATCCGGGGCGGGCTGTTTCAGTTTACCGAGGCATAGAAGCCTTACGTAGAGCGTGGTAGCTATTTAGCAGCTTCCGGCTCCGGGGCTGCTTCGGTAGTACCTGCATTCGGACGGCGGATGCTCACCATCTGGCGGGTGGTGGAGGCGCCCACGGTCAGGTTGAGGTTGTAGTCGCCGGAGGGCAGGCCCGTGAAGTCGATGGTCTGGTGGTGGGCGCCGGCGTTCTGGCGGCGGTAGTCGGAGACACGCACAGCCGAACCGCGCTGGTCGTAGAGCACCCAGCCCATCGGCTGGTCTTGGCCGAGCTGGTAGGCCATCTGCACCACGCCACTCGACGGGTTGGGATACACGCTCAGGCGGTTGGCGCCCGTCACGGGCACATCGGAGGGTAGGCCCGCAAACTGCGTCTGCTGCTGCGCTACGGGCTGCAGCTTCCATTGCTGGTTGGGCTTGCTGGCGTAGCGGCGCTGCTGCAGGCCGCCTTCTTCCTCGGTGCCGGCCGTCAGGGCCTTTTTGCTGTGCTTGGCGGTGAGCTTGTAGTAGCCATCGCCGGCATCCTCAATTTTCCAGAGCTGGTTGTTGCCGCTGTAGTAAGGCCACAAACTCAGGGGTGCGCCGTTGGAGGTGGAGCTGCCCAGCACTTCCATCACCTTGCGGCCACCCTGCACCGTGAGCTTGTAGAAACCAGTTCCGGCTTCCTCAATCTGCCACTGTGGGGCGCCGGCCGGCCCGGAGGCCAGGCCCGGTTCTTTCGATACGGGAGCCTCTCCCTGCACTTCCAGCGGCTTGCCGTCGGTGCGGCCCATGATGGTGAACACGCCCGGAATGCCGAGGGCTTTGGCCATTTCTTCCGGCGCAGGGGCTTCGGCTTTTGCTGGTTTGGCAGGAGCCGGCGCCTTTGCTACGGCGGGCTTGGCTGGAGCGGCCGGCTTGGCAACAGGCTTGGCGGCAGCAGTGGCTTTGGCGGCAGCAGTTTTAGCAGCAGCAGCCTTGGCAGCATCGGTTTTGGCGGTGGCTTTCGCGGCAGCAGCGGCGGAAGCCTCCGCATCGGCTTTGGCTTTGGCAGCGGCCTTGTCGATGGCGGGCTTGGCTTCCGGAGCCGGCGGCGGCGTGAAAGCCACCGGCGGCGCAGCTACCGGCATGCCCGGGCCTTCCAACGGATACAGATACACGGAAGGCACGGTCTGGGGGCCCTGGCCGGGGCGCACCCACTGCAGGCGCACGGTAGCTTCGCCTTCCTGGTCATAGTATTCCACCTTGATGGTGGTACGCTCGCCGGCGGCCAGGCTCACTTCGGCGCTGGTGATGGTGGTGGTGCCCTGCGCGCTCCAGTTGTCCAGAATCTGCTTGCCGTTCACCCACAGCCGCACCCCGTCGTTGGAGCGGGTGATGAACTTGTAGCGGCCCGTGGAAGGCGCTTCCACCTGGCCTTCCCAGCGCACCGAGAAGTTGTCGTTGCGCACGCCGGGGGCCGGAATGCCTTCCTTCCACTCGAAGTCCACTACCGCATCTACGCGGCGCAACAGTGGCGTGCCGGCCAGCGAGCCATTATTGAAGTAGGAACCGGTGAGGCCCGTGCCTTCGCCCACGCCGGCTACCACCGCGGCGGCAGGAGGACCCGGCAGGCCGGCGGGACCCGAAACGGCGGATCCGCCCAGCGCTGGGGCCGTAGAGAGCAGGCCGGCTACGAAACAGAACAGTAGGTGTCGCACGATGCGTTAGGTCTAAGAATGAATAAATTGCATGCGGCCCGAAGAAACAGAAGCGGCAACTGGGAATCATTATTTCCAGCTATGGTTTGCCGCACGCTGAAGCAATATAAAGCATTCTTTTTCCACCTGCGTTGCGCGTTTGCAGACAACCTGTTCTTTTCCATTTTTTTCCTCCATAGAGTCCATTACTGGTCCCATTGTATCAAGGGGAGATATCCAACGGGCTTTTTTGCATTTTTGCCTTCTCGTTTCTCCTCCATTCTCTGTTCTATGATTGACACGCAGGCTGTGCTTCTCACTCCGCTTGGCTGCCTGCGGCTGCAAGGCTCCGACGCCGGCCTGGCCGCCGTGGAATTTCTGGAAGCCGGGGAAGCACCAGCGCCTACCCCGCCGACGGCCGTAGCCACGCCCCTACGGGAGGCCTACACCCAGTTGCAGGCCTACTTCGGTCGCGAGCTGCGCGACTTCCAGCTCACCTACGATGTGCCGCAAGGCACCGAGTTCCAACGGCGGGTGTGGGCGGCGCTGCCGGCGGTGGGCTACGGCCGCACCGCCTCCTACCTGGATCTGGCGCGGCAGCTCGGCAACCCCGGCGCCGTGCGGGCCGTGGGCGCCGCCAACGGCCAGAACCCGCTGGGTCTGGTGTGGCCGTGCCACCGCATTATCGGGGCGGGCGGCCAGCTCACGGGCTACGCCGGTGGCCTCTGGCGCAAAAAGTGGCTTCTGGAGTTCGAGCAGCCCGCTGTCCAGACGGCTCTTTTTTAGAGCTTAGAGTGTATGTGAAAGGCCCCACCGTAACCCGATGGGGCCTTCGTTTTTTTTGAAAATTCTACTTTCGAATACTCAGGCCCTACTCCCTAAGTCCCAGGCCCTAAGCCCCAAGCCCTATAAACTTCAGCAGCTCCTGGTAGATGATGTTGTGCTGGAAGTAGAGCTGCAGCACCATGGGTGCGTGTTTTTTGCCGGGCAGCACCGTTAGTTCCGGCTGCTGGCCCAAGCTGTGCAGCTTGCTCACGAACTTGCGGCTGCTGCCGCTGATGGAAGGGTAGGTTTCGCCGCCGATGAACAGCCGCATGGGAGGCGTCTGGGCCGTGACGTGGTACATGGCCGACACGTCGCGCCACACGGCCGGGTTTTTACCGAAGGGCACGAGGTACTGCGCGTCGCCGGGGTACTCCTGCTTCTGCAGGTAGTCATACATATCGAGGCCAGCCGGGTCATCGAGCAGGACGCCTTTGACGGGATTCTGGGGCCAGCCGTGGCGGTCCAGCAGGCGGTTGTCGGCGGCCAGCAAAGCCGCCAGGCCGCCCCCGGCCGAATGGCCCATCAGAAACAGGCGCTGCGGGTCGCCGCCGTATTCGGCAATGTGCTGCGCGGTCCAGGCTACGGCGCGGGCGCAGTCGTCGGCCATTTGCGGCACCTGCACGGCCGGGGCCAGGCGGTAGTTGATAACCACAGCCACCACGCCCTGCTTGGCCAGCCGGCGCCCGATAAAGGAGTAGAAGTTCTTGTTGCCACTATCCCAGCTGCCCCCATGGATGAACACCACCACCGGGTAGGGGGCCGTGGCTTTCTTCTTGGGCGTGTATACATCGAGGCGGTGGCGCTCGGTATCGAAACCAGGGTCGGAGGCGGGCACGTAGGCCACGTTTTGGGTGCGGCGGCTGGGGCGGGCGGTGGCGTATTCGTTGGCCAAACCCAGCAGCAGGGGCAGCACCAGCAGAGCCGGCAGGTAGAGCCAGCGGCGGGAGAAAGACATAAAAGCAGGAAAAAAGCAGGGCCGGACCGGCCGCGCTTTGCACCTACGCAGCCAGGCCCTGCCCGGATGCCACCCCGCTACACACCAGCGCCCGGCCAGCCGGCGTTATATTTGCCGGAAGCCCTTGGCTGCCAGCCGGCGGCTTCTTCCCCCGTTCTTCTGTTCTCTCCATGAAATACCCTTTTTACGCAGCCCTGGGGCTGCTTACGCTGCTGGCGGCCCCAGCCCACGCCCAGCGCAAAGTCAAAATCAAAGGCGACGCCGCTGCCGCGCTGACCTCGGCCAGCCGGTTGCAACCGCTGTTTGGCGGGGCCACCGCGGCCCAGGCCGAGGCCCTGCTGGGGGCCGGCTACGTGGATAAAGTGGCCGGCAGCTTCGCCTCCCGCGAGGAAGCTAGCCGCTTCCTGTCGGGCAAGGGCTACGAATACCTGGCCGAGGGCCTCGCCGATACGGCTGCCTTCCGCTTCAACCTGGCCTGGCTGCTCGACGCCAAAAACCCCGACGTCTACCGGGGCCTGGGCATTGTGGCCAGCCGCCAGCCCACCTCCGACCAAGCCATTGCGCTGCTCACCCAGGGCCTGGCCCTGGCCCCCACCAACGCCCTTATGCTCAGCGACCTGGGCGCCAGCCACCTCATCCGCTACGAGCAGACCAAGAAGAAAAAAGACCTCACCACCGCCACCGACCTGCTGCAGCGCGCCCTCGCGGCCAGCCCCGACAACGCCATTGCCTGGCAGCAGATGGCCCGGGTCCATTATCTGCAGGAAGACTACCCCAAAGCCTGGGAAGCTGTATACAAAGGCCAGGCCCTGAGCATGACCAGCATCGACTTTGAGTTCCTGAGTGAGTTGATGGCCAAGATGCCCGATCCGCAGGGGAAGTTTAAGTAAGCCGTGATGAAGTGATGAGGTGATGGGGTGACATGACACGTCACACGTGACAGGGAACAGGTGAAGGCGTAAGGTGAGCGATGGCGCGGGAAAGTGACGCGCGCGGAAACCTATTTTCAGACCAAAGCCGTACTTGCTTGCGTTGTAGGCTTGTCGCCGCTACCAACCGTGCCGGCAGCCTCCCTTCTCACCTGTCACCTATGACGTGTCACCTCATCACGTGTCACCCCATCACCTATTCCCCTACCGCGTGAAGCGTTTTGTGCTGATTTCTTCCTTAACGGCCAGCGTGCTGCTGGCCCATACGGCCACGGCGCAGGATGGGCCGGAGCGCCGCCGCCGCTACTACAGCAGCCAGGCGCGGGCCTACTACCGGGGGCCGGTCCGCTTCACGGCTGGTGCCGGTGCCGCCTTCTACAACGGCGACCTGGCCGGCAACCTCTCCGATAATCTGCCGGGGGCCAGCGCCAGCCTGGGCGTGCTCTACCTGCTGCGCCCGCGGCTGGTGGTAGGCGGCGAGGCCACGTATTTTCAGATTGGAGCCAAGGATCAGCTACCGGAACGCGGCCTGGCCTTTCAGGGCCGCAACGTGAGCGGCGTCACGTTTCTGCGCTTCGAGCTGCTGCGCGACGAAAGCCAGTTTGCCACGCCCAAGCGGCCGCCGGCCCTCATCAAGCCCTACGTGAAGGCCGGGGCCGGTTTCCTGCTCTACAACCCCAAAGCCTACCGCGGCACCCTGCGCCCCGATGACCGCACCAACTACCTGGAGCCCGAGCGCAACGACTACCCCGCTCTGGCGCTGGTAGCGCCCGTCGGGTTTGGGGTGGTGTTCCGGCTCACGCCTCAGCTCAACGCCACAGCCGAAGCCGCCTACTACTTCACCACCACTGACCAGCTCGACGACATCAGCCCGGTGAGTGGCCGCTCCAGCTCCAGCCTCAACGACGGCTACGGCCTGGCCGAAATCAAGCTGGAATATGCCCCCTGGGGCCGGTAAAGCTGCCAGGCAGTACCACGAAAAAGGCGTTCCGACTTACGATAGTCAGAACGCCTTTTTTCTGTGATCCTGAAACAACGAAACGGTAATCTGGCCGTCCTGGCAGGAGATTTACTCCACCAGCAGCCTAGCAGTAGCATTGCCACTGCGCACCACGTACATACCCGGAGCCAAGCCCTGCAGGTTCAAAGAGCCGGCCTCAACAGCTTGCTGGCGCAACACGCGACCGGTCAGGTCCAGCAGTTGCACGGTACCGATACCGCCCAGCACCTCTACAGCCTGCCGGGCCGGGTTTGGCGTGAGCACCAGTCGGCTTGTGGCCGGGGCTTCGCACACCACCACCTCCACCGGCGAGAAGCTGGCCGTGCCATCAGTATCCAGCTGGTGGAGGCGGTAGTACGCAGTGGACGGAGCGGTAGCATCAGTAGTTAAGGAGTAGCTGCGGCCCGAAGAACTAGTGCCGGTGCCAGCCACAAAGGCAATGGGGCGAAACTGCGTGCCATCGAGGCTGCGCTGCACTTCAAAACCAGCGTTGTTGAGCTCGGTGGCCGTCTGCCAGCTAACCAGTACACCGCCAGCAGCGCAGGCCGCCCGGAAGCTGGTGAGCGTAACTGGCAGAGCGCCGGGCGGAATCGTATTCGGAATCAAGTTGATACCTGACTCCGACGTCCCGTAGCCCGCCTTAAACGCGGTGGAATTGATGGGGTCACTTGTTTGCAGAGCAGGCGATAAGTTAGCAGTCGGGAAGGTGATATCCTGGTTGAAGGAACCATCCGCACCGGTGGTCAGGGAGCCGATGAAGTCGCGCGGCTCACCGTGGGGGAAAGTCTGGCCGTCGCCCACGAAAATCTCTCCGTTCTGGTTGGTATCGGTGGTATTATCCCCCCGGAAAAACTCCACTACGGAGCCACCGAACTGCGTCTGGTTACTCTGCCGGCCCACAAAGCCCTCTACATGCAGGATGGTGTTGGCACCCACTGTAGTCACGTTTTTCCGCGTGATGATCGGGTAATTCATACCGCCGTTGGCTTTGCTCAGATCCGGGATACCGTCGTTGGGAGTCACCCCGTCGCCTTGGCCGTAAGCTGCATTTCCGCCCACCCGGTAGCTAGGCGGCGTAAAGTCGATGGCAATCAGCCCCTGGCCGCCGGTGGTGCCGTCGCCATTGCCGTAAATCGAGTTCTGCGTTACCTGCACGTTGCGCTGCCCGTAGTTGATTACGATGGCCGACGACTGGTTAGCATTGATGATGTTACGGCTAATAACGTCGGTATTGGTGCTGGTGCGGCCATCGGCGCGCAGCAGGTAGTGAATACCCGAGCCTTCCAGGCGGCTGTTGGTGCCGCCCTTGCCGTTGCCCGAAATGGTGTTGTTGTTCACCAGGTTGTTGCCGATGGCCCCAATCTCAAACTGAATGCCGCTGCTGTTGCTGTCCCGGATCAGGTTTTCGGTGATGGTGAGCGGACCGGCCGTTCCCTGGTCGCCCACCGAAATATTGTCGCCGCCGGCTGTGGTGCGGCCGGCATGCACAAACTCGTTACGGGTGATGGTGTAGCCGCTGCCGCTCCCCGAGTAATTCAGGTTGGAAGAGCCGGAATAGGCCAGAATGTTGCGCCGCACTATCCCCGACGGATTCCGCAGGGAAACGATGATTGTGCCGGTAGGTCTGGTGGCCGGAGCAGCCACGCTGAACGCTGTAATTCCCAGGGCGTTGTCTTCAACCAGCAGGTTGGTGCCGGCCGTCGCCTGCAGGCTGGTGCTGCCGCCATGGATAGCCAGGCCGCGCACAATCAGGTTGTTGGCAGACAGTGTAATGCCCGTCGAGCCATCCGGCAGGCTCAGCTCCACCTCGGGCCCTGGCACCTGCGCCAGCGTTACTCTATCAACGCCAACCGTGCCGCCCGTACCCAGAAGTAGGGGGTTGGAGCTATTGAGGGTTGTCTGGGTGGTGCCATCCAGGGCCGTATCGTCGGCGCTGAGGGCTGGCAGTGCCGTAGCCAGCGTAATCAACGCCCGGCTGTTGGTGGTAGCCGCCACGCCGCTGGCATCGGTCAGCAGGTTGGCCAGGCCAACACGCAGGCCGGGTTTGGCGGTGCCATCCGCCAGCATGAAAATGCTGGTTTCCTGCCCGGCCGGGAAATTGGTGCCAGCAGGTGTGCCATTATTGTCGAACTGCCGTTGGTCGAGACCGGTATTAGGCAGGGCATTGGCATTGAGCACAAACTGCCGCAACGAGCCTTGGCCGCTGTCGTTAGTGTTCACCACCACATCGAAGTTGAAGCCAAAGTCAATACCAGTGTAATTCTCCGCATTTGCACCATTGCCGTCAGCATCCGGCAGATTGGTTTGATTCTGCGCGACGGGAGTAATCGTATTGAATGCGCCGGTGTTGTTTCCTGCGTCTGCCAAACCAGGGTTCTGGCCGCCCACATAGTTTAGATCGTTGGCACTGCTGGTGGGCGTATTCCCAAAAGTCCGCCTGAATGTTACGACGGGCAGCAGGCCGGTAGTAGTTCCGCGGCTGGATACCAGCGAGCTGCTCACCACGCGCACAGTCAGGTTGTTGTTGGCAGCAGTGCCATAGTTGTAAGACCAGAAACCGTCGCTACCTGTCGTGACGAATGTTACGAACGTATTACCACGGTAAATTTCTACACGGGCTCCGCCTATGCCCGCAAAGCCGCCGGTAGTAGCATACGGTGCTCCGCTGCCGCCACCGTAGTTCACATCCTCGAATACGCGGCCACCGATGGTGGCCCCCATAGCCGAAGAACTGCCCAGCGTTAGCAGCAGGCCCAACAAATGTAAAGTGTGTTTCATAGGTAAGAGCAGAAGAAAAGGAGCGTTAAACATGACTTATTCCCAGAATGAAACAGGCCCATTTTAAAGCAAATCTACAAATCAAGCTGATAAACAACGTGTTAATACTATATTATATTTTTTGAATATTTTTTTTACACAGCACTCCTTTTACTATCACATCACAGTGTGGCGTATAGTAAGTCGTTAGCTACCCTGAACCACAAAAAAAGGCCCGTCTCACGACGGGCCTTTTTCAATTGGCGGTCAGCAGTACCTGCTGCCTGAGCGGGTCACCTATTGCTTGATGAAGCGCTGGTGGAACACTTTCTGGCCGTCGGTAGCGGTGAGGGTGTAGATGCCCTTGGCCAAGGCCGATACGTTCAGCTGGTCGCCTTCCATGCGTACGCCGGTTACTTTGGCGCCGCGCAGGTCAGTCAGCGTCACGGATACCAGCGGAGCGTTGTCGGGCATGCTGATGCGCACCACGTCGGTAGCCGGGTTAGGATACAGCTCCAGGCCGCGGGCCGTAGCGCCCTGCGTGAGGCCCATGCTGCTGCTGCCACCGGTGGTAGCACCGGCAATGGCGGCACCGCCCGTGATGTTCACGGTGTAATCTTCAGTTTCGCCGTAGCTGTAGCTGTTGCAGCTGGTCGTAGCGGAGGCGTCGCTCAGCACCACGCGCAGGCGGGTGGCGCCGGTGCGGGCCGAGGCGGGCACCGTGAACGTGCTGGTGAGCGTGACGGCCGAGTTGCTGCTGCGGCTGGCTACCAGTTCGCCGGCGTCGGTGAAGTCACCGTCGCGGTTGTAGTCGATATACACTTTCCAGTACTCGGTGTAGGCCGTCGAGGCGAAACCGGCCGAATAGCTGATGGTCTGCGACGAGCCGGCAGCCAGCGACGTGCTGGTGGCCGTGCCGTTGTAGTAGCCGGCATCAGCGCCCGAGGTGCGGGCAATGGTGCCCAGCTTCACGTAGTCGATCCACTCATAAGCTACGTTGTTGCCCTTGCTGGCGCAGTACGTAACCGTGGCAGGAGGAGGCGTGGTGCCGCCGCCGTAGGCAGCGCCTACGCCTACGGCAAACCAAGCGTTGGTTACGGCCTGCTCTTCGGCCGAGCCGGCGCCGTACAGGTCTTTGGCAGCCTGGATGGAGCCCGTGCGGGCAGCCGCATAGTTGGACGAAGCCGTGAGGTACACGGTTTCGGTGCGGTAGGCAATGCGGCCGGCCTTGTCGATGCCGATACCGGCTACGCTGAACACGCCGCCGATGTCGTTGGTGCCGCTGCCGCCGATGGCCAGCCGGTAGAACCAGTGGTTGAGCACGCCCGAGTTGTAGTGCACGCCGCCGTTGTCGCCGGTGCCGGTGTACCAGCTGGTGCCCTTGTAGGTGTCAGGCTGGCCTTCGGCGTTGGGGTTGCTCATGGAGCGCAACGCCGGACGCACCTTGTCGATGTCCTCGCCAATCAGCCAAGTGGCTTTGCTAGGGTCTTTGTAGTACTCCACGCAGGCACCCCAGA
Organism: Hymenobacter canadensis; assembly: GCF_027359925.1. NCBI lineage: Bacteria > Pseudomonadati > Bacteroidota > Cytophagia > Cytophagales > Hymenobacteraceae > Hymenobacter > Hymenobacter canadensis. The sequence continues at coordinate 3,245,363 of NZ_CP114767.1, forward strand.
TGTCGGAGAAGCCTTCGTTGAGGGCGCCCGACTCGTTGGAATACGTCAGGTTGGCCGACGACGAGCACACGGCGTGGCCGATTTCGTGGGCCGCCACGTCGAGCGAGGTCAGCGGGTCGAAGCGGGTGGCGCCGTCGCCGTAGGTCATGCGCGTGCCGTCCCAGAAGGCGTTTTCGTAGCCCACACCGTCGCCGGGCGTGTCGTCGAAGTGCACGTAGTTTCGGATGGCCGCCCCGGCATTGTTATAGGAGTTGCGGCCGTGAATGTTCTTGAAGTAGTCGTAGGTGCTTTGGGCGCCGTAGTGCGCGTCCAGGGCAGCGTTGTCGAAGTTGGCGTTGTTGTATTCGGTCCAGCTGTTATCGGCGTCGGTGAAGTCCACGGCGGCCGTGTAGCTGCTGCCCTTCTTGCAGTTATAGGTCTGGATGCCGCCCCCGCGCGATACGTCGCGCAGGCGGAACGTGCCGTTGAAGCTGTCGGTGGTGCCGGCCTGCGTGCCGCTATACTTGGTGGCAAACGTGCCGGTAGCGGCGGCGTGCTTGATGATGTCATCCTTGAGCACGATTTCGCCGGAGTGCGCATCCACGTAGATGAAGGCGCGGCTCAAGGGAGCCTTGGCGTACACGTTGAATTTCCAGGCCAGCATCGGCTTGCCGGCCCGTTGCGGGCTGGTGCTGCGCTGGTTTTCCACTACCACCAGCTCGCCCTGGGGGGCGTAGGTGGCGGCAGAATTGTTTTCCTGCTGGCGCAGGCCGGCTTCTTCAGCGGCATCCTGCCACATGTAGGTGCGGGCACCCACAAAGGCCAGCGCCCGCGACAGCGCGGCGGCGGCGTCCAGGGTTGGGGTGGTGCTCAGGCCGCTGATTTTCTCGAAGTGGCCGTTGAGCACTTCCACGCGTCCCTGGCGGGCATGCACCGAGTAGGTGCCGTGCTCCACCTTGATGCCTTTGTAGAACTGCTGGTACTTCTCGTGTACAAAGCCCAGCTCGTCGGTTTCGGTTTTCAGCAGGTCCAGCTGATCGGTGGGTGCGAGCTGCAGCTGCTCGCGCAGCGCGGCCTTGGCGTCGCTGAGCCGATAGGCGGCACCTTGCACATTGAGTTCAATCAAAGACGGCATACCCTTCTCGTCAAGCTCCTTGCTTTTCACCCGGGAATAGTCCTGGGCCAACGACGAGGTAGTAAGGCCACCCAAGAGCAGGAGAGTGGCGGCGGAGTACTTGTTCAGCATAAGGAGTGGTTGTGGGAATTGAGGAGTACAGATTGCCTTATTTCAGTCAGGCGCCCCGCTAACTTACGTTATTTTCAATCAAACCGTATTTACCTTATCAAATTATTTTTCAAATGCCCATTCGACTGAAAACCTCACAAATGAAGATATACTCATTTATGTCAACTTAACTTTGCTTTAATCCAAAATTTCAGCTCCCAACGGCGTCCCCGGCCGGGCTGTGCTGCGTAGAGGCCTGGAACTGTCTTCTCTGTTTTCTGCTATTTCCCTTATGGCTGTTTCCTCATCTTCTTCATCTGCTGCTGCTTCCCGCTGGCGCCTCGATGGCCAACTGGCCATTGTCACGGGCGCCTCCAAAGGCATTGGGGCCGCCGTGGCGGCCGAACTGCTGGGCCTGGGTGCCACCGTGCTGGCCGTGGCCCGAAAAATGCCCGACCTGGAGGCACAAGTAGCCGACTGGCGTACCCAGGGCCTGGCGGCCTACGCCATAGCCGCCGACGTAAGCACCGCGGCCGGCCGACAGCAGGTGCTGGAGGCCGCGGCCCGGCTTGGCCCAGCCCTGCATATTCTGGTTAACAACGTGGGCACCAACATCCGCAAGCCTACCATCGAATACAGCCCCACCGAGTACCAGCACCTGCTGGCTACCAACCTCGAATCGGTGTTTGGGCTGTGCCAGGGCGCGTATCCGCTGCTGCAGGCGGCGGGCAGCGCCAGCATCGTCAATGTGTCGTCGGTGGCGGGGCTCACGCACGTGCGCACCGGCTCCATCTACGGCATGACCAAGGCGGCCATGAACCAGCTGGGCCGCAACCTGGCCGCCGAGTGGGCCCCGGCCGGCATCCGGGTGAATACGGTGGCGCCGTGGTACATCCGCACGCCGCTGGCCGAAACCGTGCTGCGCAACCCCGAGTACCTGGAGCAGGTGGTGAGCCGCACGCCGGCCCGGCGCGTGGGCGAGCCGGAGGAAGTGGCCGCCGCCGTGGCGTTTCTGTGTTTGCCCGCCGCCAGCTACATCACCGGCCAGACCCTAAGCGTAGACGGCGGCTTCAGCGTGAATGGTTTCTGAATCACGGATTTTAGCGGATTAGACGGATTGGTCGGATTTTGTAGTCGACTCTGTTCTGGTTTTTACTTCTATATATACCCAAGCAAGAAGGGCTTGCCACACGGCAAGCCCTTCTTGTTTGAAACGAAATCGTCTACAAAATCCGGCTAATCCGCCGAAATCCGTGATAAGGCTTGCTCGTAGCGGGTGAGGCTTTGCTCATCGGACGCCAGATAGAGGAATGGCTCGATGAGTTCCAGTTCCATGAGCAGCAGCTCGCCGTTGGCGTCTACACCGTCCACGCGGGCGTAGAGGCAGCCTTTGGCGAAGTCGCGCACGATTTGGTCGGCGGTGGCGCGCAGGTGGGCGGGCGCCTCTTGGGGCTCGATGCCGCCGCCGAGGTAGTGCTGCACCCGGAAGTCGCCGGCTTTGGGGGTTTTCAGCACACAATGGCTGAACTCGCCGCCCAGGTAGATGAGCGACCATTCGCCCTCGGTCTGGATTTCGGACTGGAAGGGCTGGGCCAGGAAGTCCTCGTGGCGCAGCAGCTCGGTGAGCTCCGGCGCGCGGCGCAGGGCTTCCGGCAACGTGAGGTCGAAGGTGTTTTTGGCGCCGCCGCTCACGGCCGGCTTCACCACCAGCCGCTCGGTGCCAAGGGCCGCAAACACGCTTTCGGCGTCGAAAGGGGTACCTTTGGTGAGCCAATGCGTGGGCACGATGCGCACGCCGGCCTGCTGCATATCGAGCAGGTATTTCTTGTCGGCATTCCAGCGGACGGTGGCCACGGGGTTGAGCAGGCGCACGCCCAGCGTGTCCAGCCGGTCCAGCCAGGCGTAGAACTCCTGCACCCGGTCGAAGTAGTCCCACGGCGACTTGAGCACCACGGCGTCGTAGCTGCGCCAGTCTACGGCGGGGTTACTCCAGATGCGGGGCTCTACGTGGTGACCCTGCGCCCGCAGGTGGCGCGTGAGCAGGTTGTCTTCGTCATCGACGTTGGGGGCGGCGTATTGTGCCAGGGTTTCGCAGGTTACGAGGGCAATATTCATGTAGTAGGTGCAGGTGAGCAGGTAACAGGCCAGACCGTCATGCTGAGCTTGCCGAAGCATCTCTACCGCCGCACTAATCCAATTGGTGCAATAAAGCGGTAGAGATGCTTCGGCAAGCTCAGCATGACGGACTTATTCTTACTTTTTCATCGCCAGGTAATCGGCGGCCAGCGCGGCCAGGGTCCGGACGCCCAGCGTGAGGCCGCTTTCGTCTACGAAAAAGCCGGGCGTGTGGTGCGGGGCGGTGGTAGCGGCGTCCTTGCCTTTGGGCATGCCACCCACAAACAGAAAGAAGCCGGGCACTTTCTCCTGGTAGTAGGCGAAGTCCTCGGCTCCGGTGACGGCCTTCTGCAGTACCACGTGTTCGGGGCCGGCCACGCGGCGCAGGGTGGGCAGCATCTGCTCGGTGAGGCGCACTTCGTTGAACGTCACAGGAGCGTAGTTCACGATGTCGACCTCGGCGGTGGCGCCGGCGCTTTCGGCAATGTTGGTGGCCGTCCGGCGCACGGCGGCCCAGATCTGCTGCTGCATTTCCTTGTTAAGGGTGCGGATGGTGCCGGTCAGCTCCACCTGCTCCGGGATGATGTTGTTGCGCACCCCGCCGTGCACCATGCCCACGGTCAGCACGGCCGCGTCCTGGGTCAGCTCGGTCTGGCGGCTGATGATGGTCTGCAGACCCAGAATGATCTGCGCTGATGTCACCACGGGGTCCACGGCCAGCCACGGATACGCGCCGTGCGCCGACTTGCCCTTCACCTTGATGGTAAACACGTCCGACGAGGCCATCGTCCCCTCGGGCCGGTACTTGAGCGTGCCCACCTTGGTCTGGGCGTTGATGTGCACGCCGAAGATGGCGTCGACCTTGGGGTTATCCAGCACGCCTTCCTGCACCATCAGCTTGGCGCCGCCCGTCACGCCGGGCAGGGAGCCTTCCTCGGCGGGCTGGAAGATGAACTTCACGGTGCCGCTGAGGTCTTTTTTCATCTCACTCAGCACGTTGGCGGCGCCCAGCAGCATGGCCACGTGGGTGTCGTGGCCGCAGGCGTGCATCACGCCCACTTCCTGGCCGTTGTACTGGGTGCGGGCCTTGGAGGCGAAAGGCAGCGTGGGGCTTTCCGTCACGGGCAGACCGTCCATGTCGGCGCGCAGGGCCACCACGGGGCCGGGCTTACCACCACGCAGGATGCCCACCACGCCGGTGCGCGCCACGCCGGTCTGCACTTCTAGGCCCAGCCGCTTCAGTTCCGCCGCAATGATGCCGGCCGTGCGGGTTTCCTGGTTGCCCAACTCGGGGTGCTCGTGCAGGTCGCGGCGCCAGGCAATCACCTGCTTTTCCTGCTGCGCGGCCAGCTTGGCAATGCGGGCATCGAGGGCGGCGTTTTGGGCGGACGCGGCCAGCGGCAGCGTGAGGGCAAGTAAGGAAAGCAGGCGCTTCATAAGAACAGGCTGAAATTGGCGGCAAAAGGTACAACACGCGCGGCGGAGTGCCCTGGCGTGGCGCGTGGTTTGTGGGCGTACCTGCGGAAACCAGACTTCAAGGGCACAGAAGGCTTCATGGTACACACCGGCCAGGCTGTACTTTTGCCGCATGCCCGCTTCTCCTGCCGTTTCTGCTCCTGCTTCTCCTACCCTGCGCTGGCCCGAAGCCTGGCGCGCCCCAAGTTTCCGGGCGCGGCTGCTGCTGGTGCTGGCGTTGCTGCTGGGGCTGCTGGCCGCGCTGCCGCGCTTTTTCGCATACATCCAGGCCCGCCCCGGCGTGGTCCTGCCCGACCCGCTGCTGGCCGCGCTGCCCGCCCACGACGTTTCGGGGCTGATATTCGGGACCATCTACCTGAGCGTGGCGGCGAGCCTGTGGGTGCTACTGCCACGGCCCCAACTGCTGCTGCGGGCACTATGGGCGTATCTGCTGCTGCATGTGTGCCGCTGCCTGCTGCTGTGGCTGCTGCCGCTGGAGCCACCCGTGGGCCTGTTGTTGCTTCAGGATCCGCTCGTGGACCAGCTGGTATACGCCGCGCCGGCGCCCATCACCAAAGACTTGTTCTTCTCAGGCCACACGGCCACCGTAGTGCTGCTGGCGCTGGCCGTGGGCCGGGGCCGGCTGCGCACCGCGTTGTTGGCGGCTGCGGCGGCGGTTGGCACGCTGGTGCTGGTGCAGCACGCCCACTACACCTACGACGTGCTGGCCGCGCCACTGTTTGCCTGGGGCTGCTACCGGGTGGCCAGATGCATTGCGGACGGCGCTTTGACCGCGCCTCACCCCATAGCCCCCTCTCCCGTAGAGAGGGGGAACTAGATGCAGAAAATAGAGAGCTAGCAAGCTAGCGGTGGAGCCCCTCTCTTTTAGGGAGGGGTTGGGGTGAGGTCCCGGCACAACCGGAGGTCATGCTACATTTTACTTCAGGTGCTTTTCGTATATACCGGCTGCAATCTTCTCGGTTATTGACTTTGGCACCAGCCCGGTAAGCTTCGAGGAAATCTTGTTCAGCGCACCCGGAATCAACTCGGCCTCGCCGGCCAGCAGCGCCGCAATGCCGGCGTGTGCCACCTGCGCGGGCGTCATCGAGACTTTGTTGGCAGTTTCCTGCAGGCCGGCGCTCATGCCAGCGCGGTCGGCGAAGTCGGTGGTGGTGGCGCCGGGGCTGAGGCAGGTCACGGACACCGGAGAGTCGCGCAGCTCGTAGCGCAGGCCGCGGGAGAAGCTCAGCAGAAACGCCTTGCTGGCCGCGTAGAGCGTGAGCGTGGGCACGGCCTGGTAGGCGGCCGTGCTCGACACATTCAGGATGTAGGCTTTGGGCTGCTGGCGCAGGGCGGGCAGCAAACGGTGCGTGAGGGCCACCGGCACGTGCATGTTCAGCTGCAGCATGTTCTGCTGCTCTTCCAGGGCTAGGTCCTCAAACCGCCCCCACAGGCCGTAGCCGGCGTTATTCACCAGCACCGCCAGTTCCTGCGTCTGGCTGCTGGCCCACTCCGCCACGGCTTCCACGGCGTGGGGCGCGGCCAGGTCCTGGGTTAGGATGGCGGCCTGCACCCCAAATTGCTGCCGCAGCTCGGCAGCCACTTCTTCCAGCTGCGCCGCCGAACGGGCCACCAGCAGCAGGTTGTAGCCGCGGCGGGCCAGTTCGGCGGCGAAAGCGCGGCCAATGCCACGGGAGGCGCCGGTGATAAGAGCGGTAGGCATGTGTGATTTGGTGGGAGTGGTGGCGTGTTTATTTTCTGTCATCCTGAGCGTGCGAAGGACCTTATCACGGCTGAACTTCTGCTGAGCGGCTCTATTCCGGCATGACAAGGTCCTTCGTACGCTCAGGATGACAGAACCTCTACTTCACTAAGTGCAGGAACCGCAGATAGAACGGTGTGGGGCTATCGGCTTTTTTGGGAGAGTATTTGCCCGCAATGACAGGCACGTAGAGCACGCGCCGCCGCGAAACCTCGCCCACCAGCGGCGACTGCGCCACGCGGTGCCACATCCGGCCGTCGTGCACGGTCAGGTCGCCGGCCTCGGTTTCGATGGCCAGCTCCTCGGGGTCGGCGTCGTTGTCTTTGAAATACTTCTTGCGGAAAATCATGCTGGCCAGCGACTGGTGGTGCGTGCCGGGCAAAATGCGCAGACCGCCGTTGGTGGCCGGCGTGGCATCCAGGTGCACGCCCACGTTCAGCATGGGCCCGATGCGCTTGCCGTAAAACACGTCGCGCAGCGAGTCGGTGTGCCAGCCCATACGGCTGAACTCGCTGCCGGGCACGTTCACGTAGTGGTTCATCACCAAACCATCCTTCTCGTTTTCGCCTACCCGCTCATTGGTGGCTTCCAGCAGCGGAAACAAGGCCTGGAAGCGGACATCCTGCAGGAAATCGTGTAGTACCGGGCTGTGCTGCGAGGCAAAGGCGAAGCGCTGCACAATGCGCGAGCCGTCTACGTCGTGGCCGTATTTGATGGGGACGCCGTTTACTTTTTCCACGCCCTCGGCCAGCCATTGCTGCTGAATGGCTTCAGTGGCGCGCAGAATCTGCTGTACCTCCCCGGGGGCAATGAAACCCCGGAAATGCAGAAAGCCATGTTGACGAAAAAAGTCGCGCTGCTCGGTGGTAAGGCTGGCTTGCAGCGTAAAGCGCGGATAAGATTTCAAGGAAGTCATAGGAACCCAGGCCGCCTGAAAGCAGGCCTGCGGGGGCAAAGATACGAGGGGAAGACGGCGCTCTGATACGCCGCAGAAAACGGCAGCCTAACCAAGGCCCCAATTTGCATTCAGCAGTGTGAAGAACAAGTGAATAGCAACCGCCCGGCCGCGCACAGGTTTTCCGCTTCCCTCGTACCTTCGCCGGTATGCCTGGTTTTCAGTTACTCCCGTTTTCGTTGCGCTGGCCGCTCTGGGCAATGGTGGGAATGCTGCTGGCCCCCGAAGTCGCCGCCCAAACCGCGCCGGCCACCCGGCTGGTACCGTTCCGGCAGGGCCGCCGCTTCGGCTACGCCGACCTCTCGCGCCGCCTGGTGCTGCCGCCCACCTACGACGATGCCGGCCCGATGGTGAATGAAGTGGCCTGGGTGCGCCGGGGTGCGCTCTACGGCTACATTGATGGCAGCGGCAACCTCGTGACGCCGGTGCAATACACCGCCGCCGGCACCTTCGGGCCCGACGGCCGCGCCACCGTGGTACTGGCCGCCGACACTTTCGCCATCGGCCTCGACGGCCAGCGCCTGACCGAGCCCGCCGCCCCCGCCCCCGAAACCGACTACCTGGAGCAGGGCGACCTGGTGCGCCGCCAGGGCAAGGTGGGCTTCCGGTTCACGAGCGGCTCCAGCACCGTGGTGCCGGCCGAATACGACGAAATTCGGGACCTGCACCACGACGGGCTGCTGCTGGTGCGCCAGGGCACCAAATGGGGCGTGCTCAATGCCAAAGGCCGCCTCACGCTGCCACTGGAATATGATGCCATCCGAGCCACGCCGGCCAACGGCTTCGTGCTGCCGGTGGTGGAGCAGGCCGGCCGCTTCGGCTACCTCGGCCCCGACGGCAAGCTCCTGACGCCCATCAAATACGCCACGGCCGCGCCCTTCGCGCAGGAGGTGGCCCGCGTAACCACCGCCACCGGCCAGCCCGGCTACCTCGACAGCCGCGGCCGGGAGTTCTGGGACGACAAGTAAGCGCCCCTTTTGCTGTGGCACGGACTTCAGTCCGTAGCCCGTTGGTACCGCGCAATTTATCGGGCTTCAGCGGGCTACGGACTAAAGTCCGTGCCACAGGCTGATGCTACCCGCAATAATGCGGCGCGGAAAGCGTATTTTTCAGGAGCTATCTATTCCCTCCTGCCTATGCTACCGCTGCCTATCCTCAATGTGCATCTACAGCCCTGCTCCGAAGACTGGCAGCAGATGACGCCCACCGCCAAGGGCCGCCACTGCGCCAGCTGCCAGCGCACGGTCGTTGACTTCACCGATAAAACCCAAGCCGACCTCGAAGCCGCCCGCGCCGCCTCCCCCGACGGCCGCCTCTGCGGCCGGTTCCGGGCAGAGCAGTTGGCCCCACCGCCCCGCCTGCGCCCAAGGCTGAGGCGGTTTCTGGTGGCATTGGTGCTGGTGTGCGGGCTGGGATTGACGAGCCGGGAGGCTATAGGCCAATTTCTTACCTGCGCAAAACCTCCCACAACAGAGTTTCAGTCCATTGCTGATGCTACAGCAGAAGCATTAGGGTTGGAGCCTGTATCAATCTCTCGGACGCGGGAGTATCCTATGACTGGATTCATAACAACCGAACCCATGCCGGTTTTCCCAGGCGGACAGGATTCTCTGATGGCTTACATGAAAAGAAATCTACGCTACCCTGATTCCACCTCCGACGAAGGCAAGGTGTTCATTAGCTTCGTCATCACGAAAACCGGGCACATCGCACAAGCCAAAGTGTTGAAAGGCGTTGATCTCATGCTGAATGCTGAAGCGTTGCGGGTGGTGCGGCAAATGCCCCGCTGGATACAGCCGCCCCGGCAGCAACCGACAGAAGTGAGCTACACGCTACCCATCACCTTCAGCCGGAAATAGCCATGAAACTGCTGCTACTTCTGCCACTGGCGCTGCTTCTGCACCACGTCGGCGCTGCCCAGTCCGTCCCGGCGACAGTTGACACAACCCTGTTTTACCTACTGAAACCCCCGCCTGCCCCTAATCCTCAGTCTACCCCACAACTCTGGGGACGAGACACGCACCACATCGACCAAATGCCTGTATTGCAAGGTGGCATTGTAGCCCTGCGTTGCCTCCTCTACCAAAACAACCAATTGGGCCAACCAGAGAGTGGTTACCCAACCGGGATAGTGTTCGTCGGATTCATTATAGATACTACGGGGCTGGTAAGAGATGCACGAATTCTGCGCGGCCTGCATCCGGCCCTAAATACCGAAGCGTTGCGGCTGGCGAACCTATTAAACGGACGCTTTATGCCCGCACGGAATAACAATCGGCCAGTTGCCGTTTCTTTTACTCTCCCAGTTCATTTCCCGGCACTAGCTCCTGCTGGCAGAAAGCAGCAGAAGCGTTGCGCCTCATCTTTTACTGCTAATACCCGTTGAGGTAGCGAAAACCTTCCTATTTTCCCCGACCTGATTCCTCACCCATCCGCGCCCGCCCTATGGTCTTCACGCCCAGCCCCATGCTTCTCAAGCTGCTTTACACCCGCGGCAGCCTGCACAATACGCCCGAAGGCGTGGCCTTCAGCATCAAGAACCGCCTCGACACGGTGCGCATCACCCGCATCGACCATGTGCAGCTGGATGGCGTGAAGATTGGCGTGGAGCAGATTGCGCTGGACCTGGGCGAGGGCGACGTGCGGCCCGCTACTACCTTCAACGCCGATAGTGCCGGCTTTACGCTGCCCGTGGGCCAGGCTGCTACCTTCCACCTCGCCACCGAGCACCTGAAAGAAGGCCTGCATACCGTGCAGGTGCAGTTTGCCGCTGACCCCTTCGGCGACCTGAACGTGGAGGTGGAAGACGCCATTGCCACCCAACCCGACAAGCGCACCCGCATTCCGCGCTCCGACCAGGACGACTACTCCGACGACGCCATCCGGGCCCGGCAGCAGTTTGCCGAGGAATTTTCGGGGCAACAGTTCCAGCACCTCAAGCACTACTCCTTCGATGCCCACGACCTGCAGGGCAACTGTGAGCATTTCACGGGCGTGGCCCAGATTCCGGTGGGGCTGGCCGGCCCGCTGCACGTCAACGGCGAGCATGCCCAGGGCGAGTTCCTGATTCCGATGGCCACCACCGAGGGCACGCTGGTGGCCAGCTACAACCGCGGCATTCAGCTCCTGAACCTGTGCGGCGGCGTGAAGTGCACCGTCATCGGCGACGCCATGCAGCGGGCCCCGGTGTTCGTGTTCGACGACGCCCGCGGCGCCCGCGACTTCGGCAAGTGGGTGGAGGAAAACATGGACAAGATCCGGCCCGAGGCGGAAAGCACCTCCCGCATTGCCAAGCTGCAATACATCGACACCTACCTGAGCAACAAGTTTGCCTTCCTGCGCTTCAACTACAGCACCGGCGACGCCGCCGGCCAGAACATGGTGGGCCGCGCCACCTTCGCTGCCTGCTCCTGGATTCTGGAGCACTACAAAGGCGCGCCCATCCGCCACTTCTACCTCGAATCCAACTTCGCCACCGACAAAAAAGCCTCCCAGATCAACGTGATGCGCACCCGCGGCAAGCGCGTGGTGGCGGAGGCCGTTATCAAGCGCGACATTCTGCAGCAGCGCATGCGCGTGACGCCCGAGCAGCTGGCCTACCACGGGCAGGTCAGCAACGTGGGCGCCTTCCTGAGCGGGGCCAACAACAATGGCGCGCACTCGGCCAACGGCATCACGGCCCTGTTCATCGCCACCGGTCAGGATGTGGCCAACGTGTCGGAGTCGTCGGCCGGGGTGCTGTACTCCGAAGTCACGGCCGAGGGCGACCTGTACATCAGCATCACCATCCCGAGCCTGATTGTAGCCACCCACGGCGGCGGTACCGGCCTGGCCACCCAGAACGAGTGCCTGCGCATGCTGAGCTGCGTAGGCCGCGGCACCGTCAATAAGTTTGCCGAAATAGTGGCCGGCGTGGTGCTGGCCGGCGAGCTGAGCCTGGGCTCCGCCATCAGCAGCTCCGACTGGGTGAGCAGCCACGAGCAATACGGCCGCAACCGGTAAACGAGTAGCTGAGCAAGGGAGTAACTGAGTATCGTTCTGTCCTACCCGACAGTTACTCAGTTACTCCCTTACTCAGCTACTCTTTACTCAGCTACTCGCTACAGCGGGTCGGCGGTTACTTTGAACCTGGAATCGGAGCGGAGCGTGAGCTCCCGCGCTACGTTGCCGCGCAACGTCACCTCGGTGTAGAGCGTGTAGCTGGGGGCCTTCAGGTACTTATCGAGCTTGGCGTTGCTGGACTGCAACTCGATGCTGGAGACGCCAGTCGGGATGTTATCCAGCGAAGCCAGCGGCACTTTGTCGTTCTGGTCGGTGCCGATGGAGATTTTGATGCTGCGCAGGAAGTTGAAGTTTTCGGCGGCTGGATCGGTGATGGTGAGGGTGAGTTTGGTGAGGCTGACGTCCTTTACCAGGTCGGCGCTGGTGTTGTTGTTTTTGAAGTTTTCCTGTGAGCGTGCCGGCACGGCTATGGGCAGGATGATAGGCGGCGTGACCAAGCCGCTGGCCGGGATTTTAATGTTCTGCGAATCCGAAATTTCGAACGTCAGTAGGTCGTTGATTTTTTTGCAGCCTAGCGTGAGCATAAGGGCCAGCAGCGGCAGAAGAAACAGTACTTTTTTCATGTAATTTAAATTTTACACACGAATGTACGGAGCACGTATTTCTTCGGATTAGGGGGATTGGGCGGATTTTGTGGACGGCGCTAAACTGCCATAGCCTGCACTCCGCTTTAGCACAACGCAGGGAGGCTTGCCAACTGGCAAGCCTCTCCTGTTTTTTAGCTGAACATAAATCGACTACAAAATCCGTCTAATCCGCCAGAATCCGTGATTAGTCCATCATGTCGGCGGCGCGCGGCGGGTCGGGCACGAAGCCGGGCTGCCAGCTCATGGGGTAGCGCGGGTCGATGTAGGGCAGCGCGGCCTCGGTGAGGTAGAGCGGGCGGAAGGTGTCCACCATTACGGCCAGCTCGTGGGTTTCCTTTTTGCCGAGGCTGGCCTCCACGGTGCCGGGGTGCGGCCCGTGCGGAATGCCGCTGGGATGCCACGTAAACGAGGCCAGATCCACGCCCTTGCGCGACATGAAGTTGCCGGCCACGTAGTACAGCACCTCGTCGGAATCGACATTGGAGTGGTTGTAGGGCGCCGGAATGCTCAGTGGGTGATAATCGAAGAGGCGCGGCACGAAGGAGCAGATGACGAAGTTGTTGGCTTCGAAATGCTGGTGCACCGGCGGTGGCTGGTGCAGGCGGCCCGTAATCGGCTCGAAATCGTGGATGCTGGTGGCGTAGGGGTAAAAATAGCCGTCCCAGCCCACCACATCGAATGGCGAGTGGCCGTAGGTGAGATGGTGCAGCTGGCCTTCCTTCTTGATCTTGACCAGGTACTCGCCCGACTCCTGCACGTCGTCGGTAATCAGCTCGCTCGGCGGCCGGATGTCCCGCTCGCAGTAGGGCGAGTGTTCCAGCAGCTGCCCGAAGTGGTTGCGGTAGCGGCGGCAGGTTTCCACGGGGCTGAACGACTCGATGATGAGCAGGCGCACCGGCCCGTCCTCGAAGTGCAGCTGGTGGATGATGGTGCGCGGAATAACGATGTAGTCGCCGGGCTCGAAGGCCACCTTGCCCATCTGGCTCCACAGCTCGCCGCGGCCTTCGTGCACGAAAATCACCTCGTCGGCCAGCGCGTTTTTGTAGTAGTACTGCATCCGCTTTTCGGTGGGGTTGCAGATGCTCATGGTCACGTCGGCATTGCCGAGCAGGGTCTGACGGGCCTGCAGGTAGTCGCCGCCGGTGCTCACCTGGCCGAGGGTGCGCAGGTGGCTGGGCTCCAGCGGCCGGTCTTTCAGCAGCTTGGGGCTGTAGGGCTCGGGCGTGCCTACCTTCTGGATTTCGGTGGGCGGATGCTGGTGGTAGAGCAGCGACGAAACGCCGTGGAAGCCCAGCGTGCCCACCAGCTGCTCGGCGTAGAGCGTGCCGTCGGGCTGGCGGAACTGGGTGTGGCGCTTGCGCGGAATCTGGCCGAGGCGGTGGTAGTAAGCCATGGCGAAACGGACGTTGGGTGGGTGGGAAATATGGGGAGGTGAAGGTAAGAAGGTTTGGCGGCACCCACGCAGCCCGCGGCCCCACCGGAAAACGGCCAGCTCTGATTGCACCAACTTCAACCATCAGGCTCCAACACCAGTCCGGGGCGCCAGCTGTCGAAACGGAATGGCCTACCTTTGTGTTAGCACTACCCAGGCGGCTGTTGCTGCTGTTTTTCTGTTCGTTATGCGCTCTACTTTGCTTCGTTGCCTGCTGCCCGCTGGCGTCGCCTTGCTGGCGGCCGGCCCCACGTCGGCGCCCCGCACCCGCACCTTCACCTTCGAGTACACGGCCACCGTGCCCGCCCTGCCCGCTACCGCCGACTCGCTGGAGCTGTGGCTGCCCGTGCCCCACCCCGATGCCTCGCAGGAGCTGCGCAACCTGAAAATCAGTACCACCGCGCCCTACACGCTTACCAAGGCGCCGTTCGGCAATACCATGCTGCACCTGAAAGTGCCCGCCGCCCAGGCGGCCGGCCTCACGGTTGCCATGCGCTTCGAAGCCACCCGGCGCGAGCACCAGAACCCCTACCTGGCCAGCGCCGCGCCCAAGAAACTACGCGCCGCCGATGCCGCCGACCCCAACATGGCCCGCTGGCTCCAGCCCGACCGCCTCGTGCCCCTCGACGACAAAATCAAGTTCTGGGCCCTGGAAGTGGTGGCCAAAGCCGGCGCCAAAACCGACCTCGAAAAAGCCCGCGCCATCTACGAGCACGTGGTCAGCACCGTCACCTACGACAAGTCCGGGCAGGGCTGGGGCCGCGGCGACATCTACTACGCCTGCGACGCCCGCCGCGGCAACTGCACCGACTTCCACGCCGTGTTCATCGGCTACTGCCGGGCCGTGGGCATTCCGGCGCGCTTCAGCATCGGGTTTCCGCTGCCTGCCGAGCGCGGCACCGGCGAAATCAAGGGCTACCACTGCTGGGCCGAGTTCTACACCGCCCAGACTGGCTGGGTGCCCGTCGATGCTTCCGAAGCCGCCAAAGACCCCAGCCGCCGCGCCTACTTCTTCGGCGCCCACGACGAAAACCGCGTGGAGTTCAGCCGCGGCCGCGACCTGGCCCTCACGCCCCGCCAGCAAAGCCAGCCGCTCAACTACTTCATCTACCCCTATGCCGAGTTGGGCGGCAAGCCCTTCGAGGGCGTGAAGCGCGAGTTCCGGTATCAGGATCAGGCGAAGTAATAACCGTCATCCTGAGCTTGCGAAGGACCTTATTACGTTGAGGTTACTATCGAACGATTAGTGCTGACGTGATAAGGTCCTTCGCAAGCTCAGGATGACAGTCTTTCTCATCTACCCCAAAATCAAAACGGCCGGAGTCCCCACCCCGGCCGCTTCGCAGTATAGATTTCCCCTAATTGTAATTCACTTATTTCATGGACAGCTTTTGCATGGGATTGGCGGAACCGTCGGCCATGGCCTGCACCGCTTGTTTCAGTTCGGCGTCCTGCTCGCGCAGGGTGGCGTAGTAAGCGGGCTTGCCGTAGGCACTACGAGCAATATACGCTTTTAGTTGATTACGAAGTAGTTCGGCGCAGCGCTTCAGGTGGATGGGGTTGGCTGGCATGCCGTCTTTAGCCGCCACTTCGGCCAACTCCTGCAGCTGTGCGTCGCTGATGCGGAACGTGGCCAGGTACTGCTCGGGGCGCAAAGCCTCCAGCTCCGCCTTGTGGCCCTGGAAATAGTTGAGCGCAAACTCGCGCACCAGATTGTGGCTCTGCAGACGGGTGTAGTAGGCCGAAAACGCCGTGGTGTCGCGCGGCACAAACAGGTCGGGCATGATGCCGCCGCCGCCGTACACGGTGCGGCCGTGCACCGTTTTGTAGCGCAGCGAATCAGCGAAATGGATGCTGTCGGCGTGGAACAGCTCGCCGTGGCGCAGGCGGTTCTGCAGGTCCTGCTCGTAGGCGGCCAGCCCGTGGCTGTATGATTTCTGAATGCTGCGGCCCGAGGGCGTGTAGTAGCGCGCAATGGTCAGGCGCAGCTCCGAGCCGTCGTTGAGGGCAATGGGCTGCTGCACCAGGCCTTTGCCGAAGGTGCGGCGGCCTACCACCAGCGCCCGGTCGTGGTCCTGCAGGGCGCCGGCCACCACCTCGGCGGCTGAGGCCGAGCCTTCGTCCACGAGCACCACCAGCGGGCCTTCCTCGAACTCGCCCAGCACCCGCGAATAGGTCTGGGTGTCGTACTGGTCGCCTTTGCCGTCGGTGTACACGATTTTGCGGGTGCCGCCGATGAACTCGTCGGCCAGCTTGGTGGCGCGGTCGAGGTAGCCGCCGGGGTTGCCACGCAAGTCCAGCACGAGGCCGGTCATGCCCTGGCGGCGCAGGTCGCCGAGGGCCTGCTTGAACTCGTCGTAGGTGCCGCTGGCGAAGCGGCTGATTTTGATGTAGCCGGTGGTGGGGTCGAGCAGGTAAGCTACGTCCACCGAATTGTTAGGAATGCGGTTGCGCACCAGCGCCACGTTCATCGGCTTGGACACGGTGTGGCGGCGCAGCTGCAGCACCACCTTGGAGCCACGCGGGCCGCGCAGCTTCTGAAACATCTGGTCGGTGCTGATTTGCACGCCCGACACCCGCTCGCCGTTCACGGCCAGAATACGGTCGCCGGCCTGCAGACCCGACTGCTCGGCGGGGCCGCCGCTGAGCGGGGCCACCACCGTCACGGTGTCATGGAAAATATTGAACTCCACCCCGACGCCGTCAAAATCACTCTGTAGAAACGCCGAGGCGGCCTGCTGCTGCTTGGCCGGAATGAACACCGAGTGCGGATCGAGCCGCTCCAGCATGCGCGCAATGGCGTAGTCGGACAGGGCTTCGGCATCCACGGAGTCCACGTAGTCGCGGTCCACGTAGCTCAGGATTTCCTTGAATTTCAGGTAGCCACGCGCCGTGCCGTCGGGGTTCTGGTCGGAAGGCCGGAACGGATTGGCCCCGATCAGCACGCCGCACACCAACGCCAATGCCAGCAGCCACGGCTGCCGCGCCCGACGCCGCGCAGAGCGCGGCTCAGGCTCCGGAAAAAGCACTGGCTGAAGCGGAGGCTTGACTGCCATAAGACGCTGAGAGAGTAGAGGTTTGGGCGATAGAAGAAGCTGAGAATGGACAGGATTTCAAATCTATTGAAACTTTTCCAAGAAAATCACCGTGTACATACAGGGATATGAATTATCCGATAACAATACAATTATATCTTTCTTTAGATCAAAATACTGCCATTTAAAGTCAAATTCGGTGCAATTTTCTTCTGCCCCGCTGAGCTAACGTTCAAAGGTATATTTATGATTATATGGTGATTAAATCTTTCGCTGAATACTACGAAATCCTCGGTGGGCCGGATTGGCTGCGCGACGGATTGTGGGCGAACAGCGGGGCGGTTCCGGGGCCCTGTCGTATCTTTGGGCGGCCGGCGGCGGGTGCCGCCGGGCCGCGCACTTTCTCTCCTGTTTCCGTGATGGGCCGTATTCTTGCCATCGATTATGGCCATAAGCGCGTGGGGCTGGCCGTCACGGACCCGCTCCAGCTGATTGCCACTCCGCTGGACACCATCCACAGCAAGGACCTGCTGGCCTACGTGAAGGCCTACCACCAGCGCGAGCCGCTGGCGGCGCTGGTGGTGGGCATGCCCCGTACGCTGCTCAACGAGGCCACCGACAGCACCAGCGCCGTGGTGGGTTTGCTGCGCACGCTGCGCCGCGAGCTGCCCGAGGTGCCGGTGCACGAAATCGACGAGCGCTACACCTCACGGATGGCGCAGGCCGCCATGCTGGCCGGCGGACTGGGCAAGAAAGACCGCCGCGACAAAGCCACCGTAGACAAGGTGGCGGCCACACTCATTCTGCAATCTTTCCTCGAATCCCGATGATTTACCCCATAGTTGCGTTCGGCGACCCGGTGCTGAAGGCCCGCGCCAAAGACATTCCGGCCGATATGCCGGCCGCTGACCTCAAGCAGATCGTGCAGGACATGTACGACACCATGTACCACGCCCACGGCGTGGGGCTGGCCGCGCCGCAGGTTGGCAAAGGCATCCGGCTGTTCGTTATCGACTCGGAGCCGATGATTGACTCCGAAGACGAGGAAACCGGCGAGCCGCTGCCCGATGCCGAGCCGGCCGTGAAGCGGGCCTTCATCAACCCGCAGATGGTGAGCGAAACCGGAGAGGAATGGGGCTTCGAGGAAGGCTGCCTGAGCATTCCGGGCGTGCGCGAAATGGTGTACCGCCCCGAAACCATCGTCATTCGCTTCGAGGACGAGCAGCGCCAGATGCACGAGGAAACCTTCTCGGGCATGACGGCCCGCGTGATTCAGCACGAGTACGACCACCTGGAAGGCGTGCTGTTCACCGACAAGATTTCGGGCTTCAAGAAGCAGCTCATCAAGGGCAAGCTGGCGCGCATCACCAAAGGCGACGTTTCGGCCGACTACCGCATGCGGTTTGTGGGCCAAGGCCGGCGGTAAGCGGCCAGACATCCCCTGCTACTACCCATGGCAAAGGCCTGCCGCAGTATGCACTGCGGCAGGCCTTTTTATGTACACGTGCGACAGTTCACGTACCCTACACACGCCGGATTATTCACTCGGATAATTTACTGGTTCTAGGTTAGCTCGTTGAAGCTGACCACTTTCACGCCGGGAGTTGCCCGGAGCAGCTCGCTCAGCACTTGGCCGTGGGAGGCGCCGACGGCCACCACTACCCGGCGGGCGCCCTGCTGGCGGGCCAGGCGCACCACGTTGGCGCACATGCCCTGGTTGCGCAGCAGTGGCTTCGGTTCCGGCAGCCAATGACTACCTGTTCGTGAAGGGCGAAAGCAAGAACAAGTTTCTGCGCGTCAGCCACGCCGATATTCTCTACGCTGAGGCGCTGGGCAACTACGTGACGCTCTTCGTGGCGGGCCAGCGCCTCATCACCTACCAGACCCTCAAGGAGCTGGCCGCCCAGCTGCCGCAGCCCCCGTTTCTGCGGGTGCACAAGTCGTTTCTGGTATCCGTGGACAAAATCAGCATGATAGACGGCAACACGGTCTACATCGGTGAGCAGGCCATTCCGGTGGGCGAAACCTACCGCGACAGTCTGTACCGGCTGGTGCGGGAGCGGGACTGAGGCTGGCTTAGCGAGGGATGGGGAAAATTCACTGTTTTTGCCCCATCCCTCGCTAAGCTTTTGGTCATCTACTCCTCGATTATCTAATATCCTTTTACCACTTCCCTATGCTTCATATACCGTATCTGATTTTACTGCTGCTATGGGGTTGCTCGCCGGCATCATCAAGCCCGATAAGTGGTCATGTCCCTACAATCAGCCGGGCTCCCTACGAAGTAGTTGCCGAGCCAAAAGCATTTGAAACCAGCTTCTTCCCTGGCACCCATCTTCTGCAGGACTCTATGGAAATACACCTGGAGCCGGAGTTTCTGGGTAACCTGGCTGTGCAGTCCGGAAAGCTCGTGGCAACTGATCCGGTGACCTTTCATGAGCAGGTAAAGCCCTTCGCCACTCAATTCCCGCGCGGACGGTTTCCAGTTGAATTGGCTATAGCCAGCCTTCATAACGACCACCGTGTGGCATTTGCCCGGATACTTTTTTCGGCCAACCCTGTAAAGAAATGGGAGTTAGCCTTGCTGCCCGGACAGAAACCGTTGCCATTGCGTAGCGAAGAATACTACGGATTTTCGGTGGATGGCGGCACAGCGCTATTCTTGGATGCCGCCAGCACAAACCGCTTCACCGCCCACCTGCGGCGCGACCGTAATGCCTATAAGGATATGTTCATTACCGGCTTTGAGAGCCAGTCTGAGCATCCCCGCAACGGATTTCTTTACGCTATTCGGCAGGACACGCTCGCCACGTTTTCCACCGGCTTCGGAGATGGGTTTTATGCTACCTATATTGGGTTCGATGACGACCATAAGCCCTGCCGCTTACTGATTGACTTTCAGATTGTCGAGTGGCAATAACCCTATCATCTTCGATTCTATGCGCAGTAAACGGGGAGGAGTTGTACTGTTAACGTTGCTGCTCTTGCTGCTACTACCCCAGCGGCCGCAGGCGTGGGGGTTTTTCGGGCACCGGCTGCTCAACCGGCTGGCCGTGTTTACGCTGCCGCCCGAAATGATGGGCTTCTACAAAACCAACATCGAGTACCTGACCACCAACGCCACCCGGCCCGACTCGCGGCGCTCGGTGGTGCCTGGCGAGGCCGCCCGCCACTTCCTCGACGTGGACGTGTACGGCGACTCGGCCCTCACCCGCCTGCCCCGCTCCTACGCCGACGCCGTGGCCAAGTACGGTGAGGACTCGCTGATGCGGCACGGCATTGTGCCCTGGCAGGTGGTGCGCATGAAGGGCCAGCTCACCGAAGCCTTCCGCCAGCGCGACGCCGACCGGATTCTGAGCCTCTCGGCCGATATGGGCCACTACATTGCCGATGCCTGCGTACCGCTGCACACCACCCACAACTACAACGGCCAGCTCACGGGGCAGCGCGGCATTCATGGGCTGTGGGAGTCGCGGCTGCCCGAAATCCTGGCCGCCAACTACGACTTCTTTACCGGCCCGGCGCCGTACCTGGAGCGGCCCTCCGAAACCATCTGGACGGCCGTGGCCCGCTCCAACGCCGCCGTCGACTCGGTGCTCAGCTTCGAGCGCGACCTGACGGCCAAAATGCCCGACGACAAAAAGTACGGCTTCGAGGAGCGCGGCAACGCCGGGGCCGTGCGCGTGTACTCGCGCGAGTTCAGCCGCGAGTACCACCAGCGCCTCGCGGGCCAGGTGGAGCGCCAGATGCGCCTGGCCCAGCGCCTAATCGGGGCGTTCTGGTACACCTGCTGGGTGGATGCCGGCCAGCCCGACCTCGACGCCCTGCCGAAGCAGCCCTCGGAGAAAGAGCAGCTGCGCCTGGCCCGTGAGACCAAAGACCTGCAGCAGGCGCCTCAGGCCGCCGTGCCGGGCCACGAGGACTAAGCCGCCAATGCAGCCATTTCTGCCGTATGCAGGCTTTTCCTTCTAGCTCTGCCCCATGAAAGCGCTGTCCACCGTTGTGCTGCTCACCATCTCCAACCTGTTCATGACCTTCGCCTGGTACGGGCACCTGCAGTTCAAAAAGATTTCGTGGCTGCAGGGGCTGGGGCTGGTGGGCGTGATTCTGGTGAGCTGGGGGCTGGCCTTTTTCGAGTACGTGTTTCAGGTGCCGGCCAACCGCATCGGGTTCGAGGAAAACGGCGGGCCGTTCAACCTGTTTCAGCTGAAAGTGATACAGGAGTTCATCTCGCTGTCCGTGTTCACGCTGTGCGCCGTATACGTATTCAAGACCGATAAGCTGGGCTGGAACCACCTCGTCGGGTTCGGGCTGCTGCTGGCGGCCGTGTACGTCATCTTTAAGAAATGGTGAGCGGCGGCGCGCGGAGTTGGGGATTGGAACGGGAATCTTTAGCTTTCCGCCATCTATCACTCTACTCCCTTTTCTTCCTGCATGGAACAATCCTACGCTTCGCCTTCGGGCATGTCGCCGCTGCCTCCCGGCCCACCCCCGAAAAACTGGCTCGTTGAGTCGATTCTGGTGACGATTTTCTGCTGCCTGCCCTTCGGCATCGTGGCCATCATCAACGCCGCCAACGTGAATTCACGTCTGGCCCTCGGCGACTACGCCGGCGCGCTCGACGCTTCACAGAAAGCTGGCAAGTGGGTGAAATACTCACTGATCGGCTGGGCCGTGTTTGCCGTGCTGTATGTGGTATTTGTGGTGGTGATGGGCGTAGGCGCCGGTATGCTGGGCGCGCTCGACAACCAATAGCCTCGTTTTGCCTACTACCCTTGCTATGCGGAGGGCCGCTGGCGCCGTTGTCCTGCTGGCAGGACTGGCGCTGGCGGCCCTTTACTTTCGCCTGAACCCGGCGCACTATCCCTTTCCGCGCTGCCCCGTGAACTGGCTGACGGGCCTGCACTGCCCGGGCTGCGGCACCCAGCGCGCTCTACACTCGCTGCTGCACGGCCGTTTGGCCGAGGCCGTGGGCTTCAATCTGCTGGCGGCCACGCTGGCGCCGCTGGTGGCCCTGGGGCTGCTGCACGAAGCCCGCCTGCAGCTGAGCGGGCAACCCCGCCGCCGCACGCTGCTCTACCGGCCGTGGCTGGCCTGGGGCATCGTGGGCCTGACGGTGGTATTCACAGTGCTGCGCAACACGCCCGGCCCGGTGGGGGCGTGGCTGGCTCCCTGAGCAGCGGCGAATCGGGCCTGAAAGCCACCTGAAGAAAAATTAATGTGGCCCTCAGCCTGGCCTCAGGTGCGGCAGGCGCACTGCCGCAGCACCTGGCCACTTCGTTCTCAATCAACTGTTAATAAGTCTCTTGGATCAGGTGCTGCCCCGTTACCAGGCCGCCGGCCGCCCCCTGCACCTGCACCTCGACGACACCGTGGCCAACTACACCGTGCCGGCCGACGCTGACAAGCTGCTGAGCGTGCTCCTCAACCTGCTCGAAAATGCCCTGCGCCACGCCCCGCAGGCCGCCGCCGTGCAGGTAGCACTGGGGCCGGCGCCTGCCGGGCCGGGCTGGCAGGTAGCCATCAGCAACCCCGTGGCCCGCAGCCTCGGCGACCTGTCGCGGCTCACGGCGGCCTACTACCAGGCCGATGTGCTGAGCGAAGGTGCCGGGCTGGGCTTGTGGCTCAGCAGCCGCATTCTGGAGCTGCACGGCAGCAGCCTGCAACTAGCAGAAAGCAGAGGCGTTTTCTCGGCCGAATTCATGCTGGCGAACATCGAATAATAAGTATTATTTATTTTCTATTCAGAAGCTTTGTGCGTAACTCCGCTGTAGCAGCAACCTGCCTTCCTGCTTTGCGTAGGAAACGCGCCGCCCCGGCGTGGGCCTCACTCATTTTTTATATGCGCAAAACGTACTGTTTTCTCCATTTTTTACTGATCTGCCTGTTAGCAGGCACCACTGCCCAAGCCCAGAAAGTGGGCCTTGTACTATCGGGGGGCGGGGCCAAGGGCCTGGCCCACGTGGGGGTACTGAAGGTGCTGGAGAAGAACCGCATCCCCATCGACTACATCGTGGGCACGAGCATGGGCGCCATTGTGGGCGCCATGTACGCCGCCGGCTACTCGCCAGCCGAAATCGAGGAAATCGTGCTCAAGCCCGAGTTCCAGAACTGGGTGTCAGGGGAGCCGCTGGAAGGCAAGGTGTATAACTACTACGACGGCGACTATAACCCCGCCGCCCTGCACCTGCGCCTGGCCATCGACTCGACGCTGAAGGCCCGCGTGACCCCCAAGCTCGTGGATGACGTGACGCTTAACTATGTGCTGGCCACCATGCTGGCGCCGGCCGGCGCCATTTCCGGCTACGATTTCAACAAGCTGCTGGTGCCCTACCGCAGCGTGGCCTCCGAGGTCTTCACCCGGGAGCGGGTGGTGCAACGCAACGGCTCCCTCTCCGATGCGGTGCGCAACTCCATGGCATTTCCGCTGGCCTTCCGCCCCATCCGGCAGCAGGACGGCCGCTACCTCTTCGATGGCGCCGTGGTGGACAACTTCCCCACCGGCGTGATGCGCGAGGAATTCAAGCCCGACGTTATGATTGGGGTGAACGTGGGCGACGTGGCCTTCAATAAATACCCCAAGGAAAAGGACGATGCCCTGCTGACCAGCACGCTGCTGTTTCTGGGTTCCAATGTGGCTGATACCGCCTCGGTGGGCAAGAATGGCATTTTCATCCAGCCCAACCTGGAGGGCATCACGGCCGCCGACTTCAACAAGGTGAAGCAGCTGCTGAGCCTGGGCGAGCAGGCCACCGAAAAGAAGCTGGACCTGCTGCTGACCCGCATTACGCGCCGCGAAGACACGCTGGCGCTGCAGCAGCGCCGCCGCGACTTCCAGGAGCGCGCCCCTAAGCCCGATTTCAAGCAGGTGAGCGTGCAGGGCGTACCCAAGCAGCAGCAGGAGTTTGTGCGCCGCTTCTTCCAGCGCACCGGCTCTACCTACTCGCCCGGCGACGTGGAAGAAGGCTACTACCGCCTCGTCAACAACGACTTCTTCAACAACGTGTACCCGCGCATCCGCTACGACAGCAAGCTGCAGGGCTACGACCTCAACCTGGACGCCCGCCAGAACTCCAACCTCACCACCGACCTGGGCGTGCTGCTCTCGTCGCGGTCCATGAGCAATTTCTACCTGGGCGCGGCCTACCGCTACCTCAACCGCTACCTCTACACCATCAAGGCCAATGCCACCATCGGGCGCTTCTACAACGGGGCGCAGGGGTCGTTTCGGGTGAGTGTGCCGGGCCGGGCGCCGATCTACTTCGAGCCTACTGTCACGTTCAACAACTTCAACTACCAGGATACGGGCGGTCTGCTGGGCAGCTCGGCCCAGAACACCCAGCTGCAGCAGCGCGACCTGAAAACCTACCTGCAGATCGGCTACAGCCCCAACTACCGCAGCCGCTACATCCTGAGCGGGGGCGTGTTCACGAGCCGCGACCGGTTTGCCAACACCAACGAAATCAGCTCCGGCGCCGAGCTGGACCAGAACCGCCTGGATGGCGCTACGGCGGCCCTGCGCTTCGAGCGCAACTCTCTGAACCGCCGGCAGTACGCCGTGAATGGCCGCCGGGTCGAGGTTGCCTTCCGGGGCGTGCTGGCCGAAGAAGAATACACGCCGGGCACCACGGCCAACGGCCTGCCGGGCCGCACCAAAGACCACCAGTGGCTGCAGGCACGGGTGTACACCGAGCAGTATTTCACGTTTCATAAAGTAGATTCGGTGGGCCGGCGGGTGCATGCCTGGGGCTACACCGTAGATGCCGTGGCTACCACGCAGGGCAGCTTTGCTACCTACCGCTCGTCGCTGACGTCGGCGCCGGCTTTCCTGCCCCTGCCCGACTCGCGCACGCAGTTCCTGGACCGCTACCGTGGCACCGCCTACGCCGCCGTGGGCCTGAAGTACATCAAGGCCGTTGCGGGCTCCTTGGAATGGCGCACCGAAGCCTATGTACACACGCTGTTCCGGCCCTGGGAGCGGGAAACCATCAACCCACTGCTTCCCCGCCGCGGCCCTACCATCAGCCGCCCCTACCTGACGGCCATGACCGGCTTCGTGTACCAAACGCCCGTTGGACCGGCCTCGTTGCAGGTCATTCACTACGATGACCCCGACCACCAGTTCGGCGTATTTGCCCACATCGGCTTCGTATTGTTCCGCGAGCGGGCCCTCGATTAGCGGAGTAGCAACACAACGGATATGACGCCATAGAACGTCATTCCGAGCGGAGCGAGGAATCTCGCGTGCTGACGCAGGAATAGTAATCCAACGTCAGCACGCGAGATTCCTCGCTCCGCTCGGAATGACGTTCTGCTTTTACTACCTAATGCGCCGCGCTAGCCCATTGCCGCACTTTCTCGCCAAACGCTCGTAGCAGCGTCGCCACCTCGTCGGGGGCTTCGTAGGGCAGCAGGTGGCCGGCGGCGGCTATTATTTCCAGCGGCGTGCCTTCAGGCAGCAGCGGCAGCGTTTCCAGCCCGTGCACCGACGGCGACATCACCGCGTCCTGGTCGCCGGCCAGGATGGTGCAGGGCACGCGCACCTCACACATCCGAGCCACCAGGTTTTCGCGGCTGCCATGCAGCAACCAGGCATCCCAGGCGGCTTTGGAGCTGCGCAGGTTGTCGGCGAGGATGTGCTGGCGCAGGGCAGGCGCCAGCGGCCGGGCGGTGATGTGCTGAAGCGTATTTTCTGCTTCGACGCGCTGGCCCCAGGCGTGCAGGCTGGCTTTGCGGTCGGCGTCAGTCATAGGCTCGGGCGTGGGCGGCGATGGGCTGAGCAGGGCCACGCCCCGCAGACCGGCCGGCTGCCGGGCCGCTAGGGCCAGCGCAATTTTGCCGCCCATGCTGTGGCCTACCAGCACGTAATCCGTCAGTTGATGCGCCGCCACAAAAGCGGCCACTTCGTCGGCGTAGGCATCCACAGTATAGCCGCCGGCTGGCGCCGGCGCATCGCCGAAGCCGCCCAGGTCGGGAGCTAGCACGGCGTAGTCGGGGGCCAGGCGCTCGGCCACGGCCTGAAACGCGCGGCCGGAACCGGCCCAGTAGTGGAGGTAGAGAAAGGTAAGTGGAGTGGCTTTCGGCATAGGAAACGGTGCTGAGAGAATAGTAGCAAACGGCCGCGGCCGCGCTGCCCCTGTATACTGCTGGCTGGCGCCGGCGTTGCTCAGGCCCATCTTTTCTGACCGACCTGCTGGCGGGCACAAGACAGGGGCCATGTATCCACAAAAAAATACCCGGCCCTGATGGGGCCGGGTATTCTGTTAGCCGAAAGCTACCGGGCTGCATTGGCAGCGGTAGCACCTCGCTATTTGGTGAGCACCAGCTGACGGATGGAATACTCCGAGCCGGACTGCACGCGCAACACATACATGCCGGTAGCCAGGCCCGACAGGTCGAGCTTGTTTACGGCGTTGTCCTGCACGGTAGCGCGGTGCACCACTTGGCCGAGGGTGTTGGTAACCTGCACCTGCATAGCGCCTTTGGCTTTGGCGTCGCGGATATCCAGCGTTACCTGGCCCTGGCTGGGGTTCGGGAACATGGAGATAGAGCGGGCCAGCGCCGGGCTGTTGTTGGACAGTACACGCGAGCTGAACCCAACCTCGATGCCGAGGCGCGTCTGGAGCGTCGTTGTGTTCACGTCTGACCAGGCACCGGCAGCGGTGGTCTGGAAGAAGAAAGTACCCGAGCGAAGGGGGTTTTCCACCTGATAGCCGATGGCAACGCCACCCGAAACTTCTCTCAGGCCAACGAAGAACGTACCGTTAACTGTCACCCCGGTTACAGGCACCGTCACGACACCCGCCGCCGTAGGACGGTTGAGAGTTGGTGAAGTGAAGACTACCGTGCCGGGCGTGCCCGTAGCGCTGGCATTCAGTATCACCACCTGATAAGTGGAGGTGGTCGTCGGGATGGCCAGGAAGTTCAGCTTCACCTCGCCGATGTTAGCCGACGAGTTGATGTTGTATTTCACGGCCAGGGTGCCGCCGGGAGTAGTGCTCGAAACACTAACGCTGGCCGTTACAGGCTGGCTGTCGTTGAGGTAAGAAATGCTATTGGCCGTTACCAGCTGCGCGAAGGTCTGCGTGTTGTTGGTATTCAGACCATCAGGCTGCAGCGTTACCGTGAGCGTATTGGCTCCGATAGCAGCCGGCGTGTAGCTCGTGAACGTTACGATAGCCGAGGCCCCTACGGCAAGGGTTGGAATAATTTTGGCATCTGCAAAAGTCGTGGCCCCCGTTACGTTCAGGGTCACGGGCACGTTGGTCAGAGCAGTGGAGCCGTTGTTGCGAATCACAGCCTGTACTACCTGCGGAGCAGATACCGGAGCCTTGCCAACCGAGTAGATAGCCTGTACTGCAGCATCGTTAGCTGGTAACGAGAAGGCACAAATACCGAACTGACCGGTTGGCGTGGTGCCGAAGCTCCACACGCGGGCGTAAATGGTGGAACCTGGCGTCAGGCCGCTGGCCGTCGTCGAGGAGAAGAGGCCGGTGGCGTCGTCGCTGCAGGCCACTTCCGTGAGCGTGCCGCAAGCACCCGTGTACAATACCAGGCCCGTATCCTCTACCAGCGAACCAGTAACGGCGCTGGTGGTTACCGTAACGGCACCGGAAGCCGGCACGACCATGCTGTACCACACGTCGTTGCTGACCGGCGTAGCGGCCACGAAACAGCCAGTGCCCGTGGAGTTGGGAGCCGGCACGCCCGTGGAGGCCGTGGCACCCAAGTTGGTGGTGGTGGTAGGCGTGCAGCTGGTGCCAACAGTCAGGGCCGTGGCCGTGGCGCAGTTATCATTGCCGGGGGCCACTACAGTGGTGCTGAACGAGGTAGTAGCAACAGGCGACGTCGTGCTGCCCGAGCAGTTACCAGTGATGGTTACGGTGTAAGCCGTGCCGGAGGTCAGGCCCGTCAGGCTGATAGGCGAAGCCGTGGGAGCTGGGGTAACGGTAGTGGCCGTGCCGCCCGCGGGCGTATACGTGACGGTGTAGCTAGTGCTGGCCGCCCCTGGCGTGAAAGCAATCTGGGCCGAGGTAGGCGTAATGTTGCTGACCGTAATGCCCGTCACGGGTGGGCAGGACAGCGGCGCGAGGCCCGTGAGCTGGATGTTGGGCCGCAGCAGGCTAAGCGTGCCGGCGGTGGTTGGCGGGTTGGTATCGGTGGCCCACAGCTGCGTGCGGTTGTTGCCGGTGCCGGTGGAAGAGTAGCGGAAGGCTTTCCCGGCAATAGGCTCGTTGCCGGCGCCAGTGGCATTGGTTTCCACAATTACTTCCAGGTTGGAAGTACCGTTGTAAGCGAAGGGCGCCGAAAGAGGCACGCTCACCCAGGTATCAGGCGTAAACGAAGCCGCCGGAATCGTGGCGTCATACACCAGCGTGGCCCCTGTTTCCTCGGCCGCTACCGTGGTGGCCGCCGCAAACGTAGCATTGGCAACGGTTTTGAGGTAGATTTTGGTGGGCGTTGCGCCGGGCGTTGCCACTGCACTCACATAGAACCCGACACGCGTAAGGTTGCCGCTGGTGCCAATTTCGGCTGCCGTGTAGATCATGGCGCTACGCTCGTAGCCA
Source organism: Hymenobacter canadensis (assembly GCF_027359925.1). Taxonomy (NCBI): domain Bacteria; kingdom Pseudomonadati; phylum Bacteroidota; class Cytophagia; order Cytophagales; family Hymenobacteraceae; genus Hymenobacter; species Hymenobacter canadensis. Next base: position 3,273,537 of record NZ_CP114767.1, read on the forward strand.
AAATACGTAGCCAAAGGGCGGCGCGAAGTTCCCCCGTTGGGGTTGCCGGCGGGCACTTCAATCTGCGCCCAGGCCGCAGGGGCCATTAAGAGGGCCGTAGCCAGGGCTACCAGCCGCGGCCGCAGCTTTGCAGAAAGCCAGCCGGTTGAGGAGTAATGAGTTGCCGTCATGCAGAAAAAGGAAAAGAGATGGATGAAAGGAAAAACGAGAAGTGTCCAACGAAACAGCCATTGTGCCTCAATGACGATTTAAGTTACCTTCTTTTCCTGCACTGCCAACTTTTTTCCTGTATTATCATAATGTAAAAATCAGAATACAGGGGAATATCCATATTGCCGATCCGCTATTGCTCTTCCCGAACCTATGTAACCAACCTGATTTCTCAACATTTTGACATACAGACGACTACCTGCTTTGCCTCCAGTTCATTAGAATGGGCACACACTATAACAGCGTGTGCTCATCCTGATGCTGGCCCAACCAACGAGGCCAACCCTGCTTCATCGGGGGGGCTGCTTCACCCACACCCCCCAAAGAAGCGGTAGAAACGCTTTTACCAACTCAGTATATAGACACAGGCCATAGCTTCCCGGTCGTTCTTTCCCCAAGTATTTTCAAAATTTCTATCAACAAAAGAGCCGGCCTCCCAAAGGAAAGCCGGCTCTTTTGTTGAGCAGAGTAGCTTAGCAGCCGACCCGTTAACGCTTGATTATGCGCTGAGTCTGGGCTTTGCCGGCAGGTGTTACCACGCGCAGCATGTAGGTACCGCTCTGCACACCCGACAGATCCTGCAGTTCCAGGTCGTTGGTACCGCTGGTCAGCTCTACGTTGCGTTGCAGCACCACGCGGCCCGTCAGATCCAGAAGTTGCAGCTGGCCCTTGCCGGCCGCCGCCGATTGCACCGTCAGGCGCACCTCGCTCTGGAAGGGGTTGGGGTAGGCTTCCATCCGGGCCTCAGCAGTAGCCGAGCCGGAGAAGCTCAGCACCTTAGGACCGTAGAAGTTCTCCTTGCCATCCACATCAATCTGGCGCAGACGGTAGTAGCGGATACCGCCTTTATTGGCTTCGGTGTCGAGGTAGCGGTAGCGCAGCAGGCGGTTGCTGTTGGCATCCTGACTCGGAATGAACGCAAGAGTGCGGAACGTGCGGCCGTCGGTGGACACTTGCACTTCGTAGCCGCGGTTATTCTGCTCGCTCACCGTTTCCCAGGTGATTTCAGCGTTGGTACCGATGCGCTTGGCCCCGAAAGCCGTGAGCGTAACCGGCAGCGGCTCCGTAGCCTCACTCAGCGTGAAGGTGGCAAAGGAAGTGATGTTGCTCTTTGTCAACTCGTTGGTGGTGGTATTGATATTGTCGCGGCCCAGCTGGCCGAACACGTCACCTGACGAAGTCGATACGAACAGGGCCAGATCTTGCTCGTTTACCGTCTGGGAGTTAGGGTCCAGGTTGGTCGTTTCGTTGTTGAGGTAGCGGAACACCATATTAGCACGCAACCCGCCGTTGTTGGTTTGCTGGTCAGCCGGACGGACCCCAAATACGCGGCGGATGCTAGGGTTATTGTTTGCACCGTTATTGATAGTAGCGTAGTTCCCACCCGTGTTGCGGGTTATCGTTACTACACCAGGATTGTTAGGGGCAAGGAAGGTCATAGTCATACCGATGTTGCTAAAATCCTGCGGCACACCCAGTACCACCCCCTGCGAAGTTTTGACAATACCCCGCAGATAGGAGGTTTCGCTTTCACCCAGCAAACGGGCAGCGGGAACCGTGGCAACACCTGTCCCAGCCGAGTTAGCCAACTCTACGAAAGAGGTGGTTACGCTGGAAATGTTGGTGGTGAGAATGCCGTTGATAAAACGCAGGGTGCCACCAGGCTGCACTGCGAAGTTGGAAATCAGAGTCTTCACACCGCCGCCATCAATTTCCACGTTTACCAACCCAGATGCCGAACCACTAATGGACTGAGCGGTACCGGCAAAGCTAATGGTGGTATTTTCGCGCTGAATGAAGCTATCCTGCAGGTTGCTGAAGTCACGATACACTTCCAGACGGCCTACTACTAACCGTGCAATAGAGCGTCGCAATTGGTCGGTACCGCGCATGATAAAGTCACGGGTTTGAGCCGGGCCGGAGGTTGAGTTATTATAGCCGGGTACTGTCGTGATAACAGTAGAGAAAGTACCATCCGGGTTCTTGATACTGGTTGGTACTTGCGTATCCGGTTTGATGGCGTTGCTGTAGATGTTCGGATAGGAAACCGTGGAGCCGGAGGGGAAGTCGGGAATGGTGGCGTCCGTAGTGGCCGTAGGTACGCCCTGCGTCCAGTTGGCGGCGTCAAACCAGTTGTCGTTCTTGCCGCCGGTCCAGGTCGTGGACGTTGGAGGCTCTGCTGGGCGCACACCTTCTACGGTAAAACTAGCAGTGTAGAAAGTTTGTGGAGGATCTTCTTTAGTGAAAGCAGCACCAGTTGTTGAATTACGGCCGTTAGCACTAAATCTGACGTCCACAAAATACCTTCCTGCCGGCAATACTGTATTAGGAGTTAGCCCTGCCAGAAGGTTGATATTCGATGTGATATTCGAAAAAGTTTTAGCTCCGTTGGTGTTATCAGTCAGCGGTAGATTGATGGAGCGGAGTCCACCGGTGAATGTGGCACCACTGGCGTCCGATACCTCGTAGAAAAGCAACCCACCACGGACGACATCCGGAGCAGTTTCAGTAGTACGAAGAGTACCACCATTGAGTACTAGGATCGTGTTGAAGTTGCTTACGTTGAAAACACCAAGGTCCTTTGTATCGAATCCTTGTGGCAGCGTACCACCTTGGCCAATGAAAGCTTCATTGCCATTGCCACGGTCAATAATGATAGTGGAGCCGGTAATGCTGCTGTTAGCCTGTGCCTGCGCCGTGCGGGTAGAGCCAAGGCTTATAAACAGGACCAGCAGCGGCAGTAACCCCTGCCAGGCACGGCCAAACAGCCGGAGATTGTGAGTAAGAGTTTTAGGTTTCATTCTAAAAAAGGGACGAATTTTGAGAGAATCGAACCATTTCGTGTCGAATTGAGACAGGGTTCGAGCGGCGTATACGGAGTTGCAGGAATAAGGCCGACATTTTGCATATAAAAAATAATATCCCTGTAAAATATCCATAAATAGCCCTTGTTTATGCGCTCATTCAGACGCGAAAAGGCCCTCTCCTCTCTCCAGCAGTACAATAAGCTATTCCTACTATTCATTTATTTCCCACTTTAGTGCACGACGCTATATGGCGGTACGGTCAGCGCTTTCTTAAAACGGGAAAGCTCAACATCTAACACGTCGTGCACGCTCACCCGAATTTTGTTGGCGAGCTGGGTAATGGGCAGGTCGTTGCTGTCGGTGCCGAAAGGCCGCGCTGTTTCTTCGCCAGCCCTCTCCAGGTCCAGAGCAGCACCCCGACAACCCGCTACTCACCACACTTCATCTTCCGTGAAACCGGCTTCCTTTTAGCCAGCGCAGGGCCCACTTTCGCCGCTGGCGAGGCGCACAAAAAAGCCGCGTCGGAAATCCGGCGCGGCGTTCTGCGGGTAGGCTTGGGGGCGCTACAGCGGCTTCTTGCGGGAAGCCTGGAACTTTTTGATCTGCGGGTCGATGATTTTCCGGTCGCCGACTACCACGATGGTCATGGCTTCGGGGCGCACGTACTTGCGCGCCGTTTCGCTGACCTGTTGGGGCGTCACGGCATTGATGTTTTTCACCTGCTCGGTCAGGTAGGAGTCGGGCAGGCCGTGCAGGTCGAGGGTGTTGAGCTGGCCGATGATGCCCGCCGGCGTGGAGTTGCGCAGCACAAACAAGCCCGACTCGTAGTTCTGGATGCCTTTCAGCTCTTCGGCCGAAGGCGGGGTTTTCTGCAGCTGCTCAATCTCATACACGATTTCTTTGAGCGAATTGCCGGTTTCCTGGGTGGTCACGTCGGCGTTCTGGCTCCAGTTGCCGGTGCGGTAGTGGGTTTCGAGGTAGCTGTAGGGCGAGTAGGTGTAGCCCTTATCCTCGCGGATGTTGCGCGTGATGCGCGAGCCGAAAGAGCCGCCCAGCAGCGAGTTCATCACCCGCACCCGCATATAATCGGGGTGCGAGGGGTCCACGACGGGCAGGCCGATGACGATGGTGGACTGCGGTGCCCCCGGCCGGTCCAGGGTCGTGACGTCGGGGCGGGTCTGGGATTTGGCTATTTCAATGCGCGGGGCCGGGCCCTGGGGCATGGTGGCCCAGGCGCGGGTAATGGCCTCGCGCACAGCCCCGTTGTCGAACTTACCGGCTACGTACACGCTGGTGCGCTGGGCGCCGTACTGGGTCTGGTAGAAGGCTTTCACCTGCGCCATCGTCAGGGCGTCGATTTCGGCATCGGTGGGGATGGGGCGGCCGTAGGGGTGGCTGCCGTAGAGGGCCTGGCTGAACTTCTGGCGGGCCTGAGTACCGGGCTGGGCGCGGGCCAGGTTCATCTGGCGCTTGAAATCGGCCTTGATGCGGGCCAGCTCGCTCTCGGGCAGCGCCGGGCGCTGCACCACCTCGGCCAGGAGCGCCGCCAACTCGGGAGCAAACTCGCTCAGGCATGAAGCGTAGATCAGGGTCTGGTCCTGGCCCACCGAAACATTGAGCCAGCCTCCCATCCGGGCCACTTTGTCGGCGAACTGCGCGCCCGTCAGCGTAGCAGTGCCTTCGCTCATGAGCTTGCTCAGCAGGTCGGCCACGCCGACTTCGGTAGCGGCTTCATGCACGTTGCCGGCCTGGATGGCCACCAACATCGTGGTTTTGGGCACCTGGCCGTAGGGCACCAGTTTCGCCTTGAGGCCGTTGGGCAACGTGAATTCCTCTTTGGCCGGCAGCTCAAAGTCGCGGGGGGTGCCGCCGGCGGGCGGAGTTTCGCGGGGTGCGGCCGGGGCCACTGCTGCCGCCGGAGCGGGCTTGGGTTTCGGCTTGGTTTGGGCCAGGGCAGCCGGGGCGGCGGTAGCCAGGGCCACGCAGAGCAGCCCGAAGTGAAGTGGTTTCATGGCGTAGTCTTCGTGGGTTAGCTTTTGGCCAGCGGGTTCACAATCAGCAGGGTGCGGTTGGTGGGCCGCAGGTATTCCTGCATGGTGCGCTGCATGAGGGCGGGCGTCACCTTACGGAACTCGGCCTCCAGCCGGTTGATGCGACCGGGGTCGTTGTCGAACAGCGCAAACGAGGCCAGCATATCGGCGCGGCCGAAGTTGTCGGAACCCGAAAGCTGGTCGTAGAGGCTGGAGCGCAGCTTCACCACGGCCAGATCCAGCGTGGCCTGGTCGATGCCGCCCTTGGCCAAGCGGTTGATTTCCTGGTCGAGCACACTTACCACCGAGTCGGCTTTCACCGACTGGTCGTAGATCAGGTCGCCCATCCAGAGCATGGGGCCGGAGTAGTTGAAGGCGTTGCCGAGGTAGTTGATGCCGCCGTTCACGTTGTCGGAGTAGCCGCGCTTCTGCACCAGGGCCTGGTAGAGGCGGCTGTCTTTGCCCTGCAGCAAAATCTGGTCGAGCAGGATGAGGGCGTAGTACTCCGGCGTGTTGCGGTCGGGCATGTGGTAGGCGAAGGCCAGGGCGGGCTTGGTGGCCAGCTTGTCGTCTTTGGTGAAGCGCTGCTCTTTCTCCTGGCGGGGCTCCGAAATGTCGGGCTTGGGCGGCTGCGGGGCGCTGGGAATGTTGGCGAAGTACTTCTGCACCCAGGCTTTGGCTTCGGCCGGCTCGAAGTCGCCGACCACGGCCAGGGCCGCGTTGCCGGGGGCGTAGTAGGTTTTGAAGAACTGCTGGGCATCGGCCAGGGTGGCCGCGTCGAGGTCTTTCAGGTCGCCGTAGAAGTTGTGGGCGTTGTTCCAGTTCTGGTTGGCTTTCTGGGGCATATCCAGCCACGGAAAGCCGCCATAGGGCGCGTTCAGCACGTTCACGCGCACCTCGTTTTTCACCACGCCCTGCTGGTTGGCCACGTTGGCCTGCGTGATGGCCAGCCCGCGCATGCGGTCGGCTTCAGCCCACAGCATAGTTTCCAGCTTGTGGCTGGGCACCACCTCAAAGTAGTTGGTGAAATCGAAGCGGGTGGAGCCGTTGAGGATGCCGCCGTTTTTCTGAATCAGCTGAATGAACTCCATCTTGCCCAGGTTCTGGGAGCCCTGAAACATCAGGTGCTCAAACAGGTGAGCGTAGCCGGTCCGGTCGCGGGGCTCGTTGCGGAAGCCCACGTTGTAGTAGGCTGCCACGGTAGCCGTGGGGGCGGTATGGTCGGGCGAGAGCACCACTTTCAGCCCGTTGGGCAGCGTGTAGTACTCCACCGGAATCTGGAAGGCGGCGGCCGGCGCGGGGGCAGCGGCAGGTGCAGCGGCCGGGGCGGGCGCCGTCACAACGGCCGTGGCTTTGGGGCTGCAGGCATGCAGCCCCAACAGCCCGGCCAGCCCCAGCAGATAGTGGCGGCCGGAAAATCGGTTCTTCATAGGAGAGAATAAGATAGGGTGACGAACAGGTGGAAAACGCCGTCAACCTACACAATCCCGGGAAGAAAATACAATATTCCGCTATGGAAGAAAACGCGGCCTGAGCGAAGTGCAAGCATCTAGCAGAAAGCCCATTGAGCATACCTCACCGCCCAACAAAAAAACCCCGGCAACATCTGGTGCTGCCGGGGTTTTGAAAGGTGCGGGTATCGGTGCGCGCGGCCAGCAATGGCGCGCGCACCTACTTCTTCACTTTAAGCGTGGCGGGGCGGTTGGTGAATTCGAACATCTCGCCGTGGGGCATGATGGTAATCTGGCCGAACTCGCGGATGAGCATCTTGTAGCTCTCCCCCACCGGCCGGATTTTGCGGTCCAGGTCGTAGAGGCCGCAGGCGTTGACGGTGAGGCGCTTTTCGGCCAGGCTGATGTCCCAGTCCACTTGGTCGAGCAGGCTGTACCAGGTGAATCCCACCACCGGCACGCCGTCGTGGCGGATGCGCTGCACGTTCACCCACTGCTTCCAGAGCCAGCATTCGGCGTCTTTGGGGTTGAAGGTGTTCGTTTCGGTGTGCATCACGGGCTTGCGGTACCGCTCGTAGTACTGGCGTGTCATAGTATACCAGCCCAGCACGTCCTCGGCCTGGCAGATCTGGCCGTCGGGCTTGATAATCTTCTCGTTGCGGCCGTAGTAGTCGTTGCCCATGATCTGGTAGCCGGGCGGCTCGCCGGCCATAAACCAGTCGAGCTCCTGGCGGGTCAGGCCGTTATCGAGGCAGTAGAGCAGCACTTCCGAGTCAAGCGGGTGGGCGTAGAGCAAATCCAGCGACAGAAACCGCAGCTTGTTGACCAGGCAGATTTCGGGCGTGGGCACGGCGCGCATCTCGTGGATGTACTCGGCCGACTCGCTTTGCACGATGATGCAGTCGGGCCGCACCTTGGCAATCTGCTGGGTGCCCATGATGCTGGCCGCCGTGATGTGCTTGATGGCCGTCACGAAGGCGCGGTCGTCCTTAAGTTGCTCGTTCCAGATGCCGTCTTTGGCGGAGGCGCGGGCCGTCACGTAAATCTCATTGACGGGCGTGTAGAAGCGCACCCAGGGGTAGCGCCGCGCCACGGCCCCGCAGTACTCGGCGAAGTGCACTGGCAGCTCAGGATTCTGGAAGTTGCCCACCCAGTCGGGCACGCCAAAGTGCATCAGGTCTAGGATGGGCGTGATGCCCAGGCGCTGGATTTCGGCCATGGCGGCATCGGCAAACTCCCAGTCGAACTGGCCGGGGGCCTTGTGCACGAGGTAGTACGGCAGGTTGTAGCGCAGCACCTTCAGGCCCATTTCCTTTACCAGCCCCAGGTCTTCCTTGTAGCGGTTGTAGTGGTCGGTTTCGGCCAGCAAATCGCGCCGAATGGTGCCGTTGGCGATGGTAGGGTACGAGCACTCGATGCCGGTGGCGAACATGAAGTTGCCCGCGTCGCCGGTAGGCAGGCCGGAGCCGTCGTGGCCGGCCGCGCCGCCGAACTGGTCGCCCTCGTAATGGCCGTCGCCGAAGGCTTCTTTGATGTGGGTGAGGAAAGACTTCATTTTTTGAAGCTGAAATGATGCGCCAGAAGGGTGCCTCATAATTAAGAAGAACGTCATTCCGAGCTTGCCGAGGAATCTCGCGTGCTGACGCCTGAATAGTATTGCAACATCAGCACGCGAGATTCCTCGGCAAGCTCGGAATGACGTGCTGATTCAGCCTACGCTATGCCCGCAACGACGCCAGAAACTTGTCGGCGGTGCGCAGGCTCAGGGCCATGATGGTAAGGGCGGGGTTGACGCTCAGGGCACTAGGGAATACTGAGTTGTCGCAGATGTAGAGGTTGGGCACATCGAAGGCCTTTCCGTCGGGGTTGACCACCGCATCGTCGCCGCTCAGGCCCATGCGCGCCGTCCCGATGACGTGGGCGTAGCGCTCGAAAGCCCAGATGTCCTTGGCGCCGGCGGCTTCCCAGATCTGGCGCATCAGCTTTTCGGCGTGGCGGTTCATGCGCTGCTCGTTTTCCTGGGCCGTGAAGTGCAGGCGCGGCTTGGGCAGGCCGCGGGCGTCCTTCTCGTCGCTGAGCTCCATGAAGTTGGCAGCGTGCGGCAGGCAGTCACCCAGGATGTTGATGCCGGCCGTGTGGTTGTAGCTGCGCATGTAGTCGCGCAGGGGCTGGCCCCAGAGCTTACGCTGGCGCACCATCTGGGTGGCAAAGGTCACGGGCATCACCCCGATGCTTTGCAGCAGGTAGCCGCCGGCAAAGTCGGCGTCTTTGGGGCGGTGGGTGTCCTCGGAAATCAGGCCGCCGGGAATGCCTTTGTAGGGCCGGATGTCCTCATCGAACGTGCCCCAGACCTGCATGCCGGGGTGGGCCATGAAGTGCTTGCCGACCTGCCCGCTGTTGAGGGCCAGCTCGTTGAGCATCAGCAGGCGCGGCGTTTCCACGGCGCCGGCGCACAAAAACAAGTGGCGGCAGCGCTGGCGCACGGTGCGGCCGTGCTGCTCGTACACCACGGCCACCACGCGGCCGGAGGCGTCGCGCTCAATCTCCGTCACGTAGGCATCGGCCCGGATTTCAGCCCCGAAGCTTTCGGCCAGGGGCAAGAAGGTGACGTCCATGCTGGCCTTGGCGCCACGGTTGCAGCCGGCCTGGCAGAAGCCCCGGTTGGTGCAGGCCTCGCGCCAGCCAATGCCCTCCTGGTAGTAGCGCGCCGACAGGGCCGCGTTGGCCGCCGGCGAGGTTTCGATGCCCAGCTGGGCGCAGGCTTTCTGCATGAGCAGGGCCGCACCGTTTAGGGGCAGCGGGGCCAGCGGGTAGCCCTTGCGGCGGCCGGCATCCCAGGGGTAGGGCGTGGGGCCGGAAACCCCCAGAAAGTGCTCAATCTCCTCGTAGTACGGTTCCAGCTCCTCGATGCCGAAGGGCCAGTCGACGCCCTGGCCAAAGTCGGTGTGCAGCTGCAGGTCGCCGCGGTGGGCGCGGGGCGTGTAGGCCGTGTAGTGCAGCGTGGAGCCGCCCACGCCGGTGCCAGAGTTGTTTTTGCCGAAGGCCACTGGGTTCTGGCCGGCCGAGAGGCGCTCGTCGTTCCAGAACAGGAAGTTCTGGGCTTTTTCGTCGGTGGCGTACTCGGTTTTGGGGTCGCGGCGGGGGCCGGCTTCCAGGGCCACCACCTTCAGGCCGGCCATGGCCAGACGGGCCAGCAGCGGCGCGCCGCCCGCGCCGGTACCAATCACCACGCAATCCACCTCGTCGGTGGGGTCGGGCAGCGGATTGGGGGCTTCCTCGCCGGTGGGCTCGGTGGCCGGGGTGGCTTCGTTATCGGCCAGAATGCTTTTCAGCAGCGGGTCCTGTATTTCGGGCTGAACCGGGTTCAGCACGCCTTCTTCGAGTACTTCTTCGTCGGGCATGTGGTAGAGTAACTGAGTAGTTGAGTAGCTGATTAAGTGATGAATGGGTAGCGGGAAAACTGATTGTATAGCACTGAAATCTAAACGATTACTCAGTTATTCCGCTACTCAGTTACTCTTCACTCAGCTACTGCCTCCGGCTCGCGGGGTTCGAGGGTGTTGGGGGTGACGTGGGGCCAGCCGGGCACGTCGGCCATACCCACGTAGCCGATTTCTTCCTGGGCCAGCGGGTGGGCGTAGTAGTTCTCGGTCAGCTCGGACAGAAACTCCTCGAAAAACCGGTCCTGAGGTACCTGTTGCCAGTTTTCGCCGGCTGCTTTGCCGGCGGCCAACTGCCCGATAACCGCGTCCTGCTGCTCGGCGCTCAAGGCCATGAAGGGCTGCTGAAACTGCGCTTCGGCGGCTTGGTTGATGCCGCCCAGGCCGAGGCGGTAGGCTTCGCGGTCGGGCGGCATGGCGTCGTAGCGCCAGCCGTCGGCGGTGCCGTCGGTGAGGCGCTTATCCACGGCTGGGGCCAGCTCGATGGGCGTTTCGCGGTCGGGCTGGGGGAAGATGCGGGCGGCCACGGCACGCAGCAGCTGGTACGTATCCGCGTCGAAGAACTGCGGGGCGTAGTTGGCGGGGGCGTTGAGGCGGGCCTCCAGGGCGGCGCGGGTAGCGGGCGTCACCAGCTCGGTCTGGAGCAGCGCCCGGACGGTGCCTTCGGGGTAGGTATTCAAGCGTTTTATTGCTAGTAAATGACGAAGCTTTGGGGAGCGCACCTGCGGCGCTTTATCTCAACAGTACTCATCATTACTGTCTGGCAGGGTATTTAGTTATGATGCCTATCGGTATTTTTTGAAATCTCTGCTACGGGCTAAAAATGCCATAAGCTTCGCCCTGACTATCCATCAGCCATACGCTGGTTGATAGTCAGGACGAAGCTTATGAGGGGGCAGCTGGGCTTACTGCCGTAGGTAGGGTTGCAGAAGCTGGAACGCCTGGTTGGCGCGCCGCTCGTCGCCGATTTGCTGGGCTGCCAGGTAGAGCTGCTGCGTGGTAGCGAGCTGCTGGCTTAGTTCCCGGTCGAAGAGGGCATAGGCGGGGTTGCTGTAGTAAGTGAGGGCGCGCTGGGCCCGGCCAAGCAGTAAGTCGAAGAGCTGGTTGGCTCGCTTACTCTCCCCGCCTGCCGTCAGGGCCGGCAGCAGCTGCGGGGTGTAGAAGTCGTAAGGAATGGCGCGGTCGGGCATGACGGCTAGGCACTTGTCGGCCAGCTTTTTGGCGGTGGCGGTGTCGCCGGCGGCCAAGTAGGCATTGGCCAGGCGGGCGAACTTTGCGCGGTAGTTGGCCGGGAACATCTGGCTGTTTTCGTCGTGGAAAACGGCGGGGTTGTTGAGGCCGCGGTAGGTGAATTGCTGCATCAGCTTCTGGTAGAGCAGATCTTTGGCTAAGTAGCCGGCTTCCTCGCGCGGGTCGTCGTTGGGGTTCTTCAGCGGCAGCACGCGCCAGGCCAGGCCTTCCAGCTGGAAGTAGGCATCCAGCCCCAGGTGGTCTTCGGTGCGCGCTACGCTGGTAGCGAAGTACACGGGCCGCTTCCATTGGTTGGTGGCCAGAATATCGAGCACGAATAGGTTGCGCTTTTCCATGGCGCCCTTGCCGATGTTGAACTCCATCTGCGGCACCAGCTGCCCGCGGCGGCCGGGCGGAATAATGCCAAGCTGCTTCACCGCCGTGGTATCAACAGGCAGGTAAAACCTGGGCGACGGAAACGAGAGTAGCGTGGGGCTACCGTCGCCGTAGCTGACTTTGAGCAAGTCGCTGTTGGCCTTCACTAAACCGATGAAATCGTGAAGATTGACGCTGCTGACGTTAGGATTTTCCACGTAGGGCAGGTAGTCGTTGGTACCTTGCCGGTACCGGGCGGCGGGCAGGGAAATGGGCAGCGGCTGCGACTTGTAGGCGCGGTTCGTCATCTGCCGGATGTACCAGTCGGTGTTCAGATAGCTGAGCACGGCCACCCGCACATCGGTGCGGATGCCTTCCACTTCCTGCGCGTACCAGAGCGGAAAGGTGTCGTTGTCGCCGTTGGTGAACAGGATGGCGTTGGGCGCGCAGGAGTTCAGCAGGTTCTTGGCCGCATCGACAGAGGTAAACCGGTCGGATCGGTCGTGGTCGTCCCAGCCTTCAGCCAGCATAATACCCGGCACTATCAGGCCCAGCAGCAAGGCCACGGCGGCCCGGGCGGTGTCGGCTTTCAGCGCCCACCTCAGAACCTCCGCCAGCGCCAGCACGCCCAGCCCGATCCAGATGGCAAAAGCATAGGTGGCCCCCGTGAAGGTGTAGTCTCGCTCCCGCGGCTCCAGGGGTGGCTGGTTGAGGTAGACGATGATAGCCAGACCGGTAAACAGGAACAACAACCCCACTACCAGCGCGTTGCGGGGGTCGCGGCGCACCTGATACACCAGCCCCAGCACCCCGAGCAGCAGCGGCAAGGCCAGGAAATTGTTGCGGGCTTTGCTGTCGGCCACCCGTTCGGGCAGGGCCTCGTGGCTGGTGGTGGGCCACAGCACGCCGGCGTGCTGCACGTCACTTTCGCGGCCCACGTAGTTCCAGAGGAAATAGCGCCAGAACATGTGGCCCATCTGATAGCGCAGCAGGAACGCAAGGTTCTGGCCCATTGTCGGCTTCACCCCTTCCTGAATATCAACCCACTGCCGGTAAGCGGCGGCGCGTTGGGAGGCGCTGGAAGTGCCGTCGGAATACAGGCGGGGCAGCAGCATCTTGTCTTCGTCGCGGTAGATCAGCTCCTGCCGCTGCTCGGCCACCACGTACTTGCTGCCCTCGCGCACGTAGCGCGGGCCGGCATCTTCCTGGGCAATGGGCTGGGCAAATACGTGGGGCCCGTAGAGCAGGGGCCGGGAGCCGTACTGCTCGCGCTTGAGGTAGCTCACGAAACTGAGCACATCGCGCGGTCCGTTCTGGTTGATGGTAGGCTGATAGCCACTGCGAATCGGCACAATCAGGTAGCAGGAGTACCCAATCAGGATGAAGGTGAAGCCCAGCAGGGCCGTATTCAGCAGCCGGGCGTTCTGCCGGTGCGACACCCGGAACCCTAGCACCAGCAGCCCCAGCAGCAGCACCACAAACCCCACCACGCCCGAGTTGAAGGGCATCCCCAGTGAGTTCACAAAAAACACCTCGAAGCTCCCCGCCAACGACGGCAGCCCCGGAATGACCCCGACCAGCACAACCCCCACGATTACGCTGCTAATCAGCAACGTAACCACGCTGCCCCACAGCGTGGGCGCAGGCTGCCGCCGATGGTAGTACAGCAAGCCCAGCGCCGGAATAGCCACCAGGTTCAGCAAATGCACCCCAATGCTCAGGCCGATAACGTAGGCAATGAGCACCAGCCACTTATCAGAATCGGGCTCGTCGGCGCGGTTTTCCCATTTCAGCATCAGCCACACCACCGCCGCCGTGCATAGGGCCGACATGGCGTACACCTCGGCTTCCTCGGCGTTGAACCAGAACGAGTCGGAGAAGGCAAAGGCCAGCGCCCCTACCACGCCCGCCGCCTGCATCAACAGCGCCTGCCCGCGGGTGGGTACCAGCAGCGCGGGGCTTGCTGGCGTGGGGCGGGGCAACACCAGCTTGGCCGCCAGCAGCGTGATGCTCCAGAACAGAAACAGCACTGCAAACGCGCTGCTCAGCGCCGACAGCGTGTTGATAAGCACCGCCACTTTGCTGGTGTCGCCGAAGCTGAGCAGGGAAAACAGCCGGCCAAGTAGCAAAAACAGCGGGGCGCCAGGTGGGTGCGGCACCAACAGCTTATAGGAGCAGGCAATGAACTCGCCACAGTCCCAGAACGAGGCCGTGGGCTCCAGGGTGAGCAGATACACCACGGTGGCCACGGCAAATACCAGCCAGCCCACCACATTATTCAAACGCGCATACGAACCCATACAGACAGCCGTAAACCACGCCAAGCGTGGGCAGCCGAGGAAGTTGCTGCGGCAGCAAAGGACCGCTAAGGGGGTGTAAACGACTGTTATTTTGTGTTAATGATTGTTAACGACTTGGTAGGGCCCGGCTAGCCCTGTACTTTCGATTGGCTGCCTATCAGCAGTACTCCCGCGTATGAAAAGCCGCCTGCGTATTATCTTCTGGCTGATGAGCTTGTGCATGCTGGGCATCAACGGGTTTCAGGCGTACTGGCTCTATACCACGTACCAGCTGACGGCCACCCAGTTTACGCGCACGGCGCACGAAGCGCTGCTGGCAGTGGTACAGCGGCAGCAGCTGGCCGAGGTGCGGGCGCTGCTTGAGCCTACGGCTCCCGGCCATCCCTACGGCCAGGTAGCCCTGCCCACGCCGCACCTTGATACGGCGGGCCGCGCCCAGCTGCGGCAGCTGCTGCGGGCCGGCGGCCAAGAGCGGGCTACGGCCCTGGCCACGTACCGCCAGGATGATAGTGTGGCCCAGGCGTTTCTGCAGTTTCTGCTCCGCAACGCCGACCACCAGCCCACGCTCAACCTCGCGCGCCTCGCCACCGCCTACCAGGCCGAGCTGCGGCAGCGCGGCGCCGAAGCCGCCTTCCTCTTCGATACCGTAGCCACAGCCGCCGCCCGGCGCCAACCGCCTGTGCCGGCCGGCTATGCCGTGCAAACCCCGGCGGTGGTGTTGCCGGCGCTGCCGAGCGTGGCTATTCGGGCCAGCTTTGAGCCGCCGTGGCCCTATGCTCTGCACCGCATGGGTGGGTTGCTGGCGGGCTCGTTCGGGTTGTTGTGCATCACCACGACTTGCTTTGCCTTGATGCTGTCCACGATTCTGCGGCAGAAAAAGCTGTCGGAAATCCGGGAAGACTTCATCAACAACATGACCCACGAGCTGAAGACGCCCATTGCCACGGTGTCGGCGGCGGTGGAGGCGTTGCAGCACTTTGGGGCATTGCAGGATCCGCAGAAAACCCAGACCTACCTCGCCATTTCGCAGCAGGAGCTCCAGCGCCTTTCGGGCCTCGTAGACCACGTGCTGCACATGGCCGTGGCCGAGCGGCAGCCGCTGCGCCTGGCACCCGAAACGGTGCGGCCCGCCGAGCTGGTAGCCGAGCTGGTGCAGCAGCACCAACTCACTACCACCAAAGCCGTGCGCTTTGCTGTAGATGTAGATTCGGCGGCCATCCGCTGCGACCGGCTGCACCTGCGCAACGTCATCAGCAACCTCATCGACAACGCCATCAAATACTCCCGCGAGCAGGTCACGATTACCATTGAGGGCAGGCCCGAAACCACCGGCTGGCGCCTCACCGTGGCCGATGACGGCATCGGCATTCCGGCCAGCTACCAGCCCGCCGTATTCGACCGGTTTTTTCGGGTGCCGACCGGTAACCTTCATCCGGTTAAGGGCTTCGGGCTAGGGCTGTACTACGTGCGGCAGGTGATAGAGCGGCACGGCGGTCGGTTGCAGCTGCGCAGTGAGCCGGGCAGCGGCAGCGTGTTTTCGTTCTGGCTGCCCGCATTGTAAGCTTCCGATCTATGGCAACTGTTCTGCTAGTGGAAGATGAAGCCGCCCTGGCTCTCATCATCAAGGATAGCCTGGAAATGCGCGGCTTTACGGTGCAGCACGCCGCCGATGGGGCGCAGGGGTTGCGCCTGTTCCGGCAGCAGACGCCCGATATTGTGGTGGCCGACGTTATGATGCCGCAGCTCGATGGGTTTGCGCTGGGCCGGCAGATCCGTCAGGAAAACGCCACCATCCCCCTCATCTTCCTCACGGCCCTCTCCCAGCCCACCGACGTGGTGCGCGGCTTCGAGCTGGGCGCCAACGACTACCTCCGCAAGCCTTTCAGCATGGACGAGCTAATCGTACGCATGCAGGCCCTGCTCAACCGCACCGCCGTGTCCACCGCTACGGCGGCGTCCGAGCCGCTACACATTGGGCGCTACGTTTTCGCCTACACTCAGCAGCGCCTACGCCTCACCGATACCGAAATCGAGCTGACTAACCGCGAAGCCGAGCTGCTCAAGCGCCTCTACGACCACCGCAACCAGGTTCTGGCGCGCTCCACCGTGCTATTAGAGCTCTGGGGGCAGGACCACTTCTTCAACGGCCGCAGCCTCGACGTATTCGTAACCCGCCTGCGCCGCTACCTCCGCGACGACCCGCAAGTGCAGATCCTGAACGTGCGCGGCATCGGCTACAAACTGATTTGCTGAAAGGGCCAACAGCCCATAAAACAGAACGTCATGCTGAGCTTGCCGAAGCATCTCGCGTGCTGACGTTGGGTTGGTAATCCGACATCAGCACGCGAGATGCTTCGGCAAGCTCAGCATGACGCTCATTACAATCTGTTGAGCTGCTTACTGGTCGCTGCTCATTTTGCCGCCCGTGACGTGTACCAGCGAGCCGGTCATGAACGAGCCGTCCTGGGAGGCTAGCAGCACGTAGGCCGGGGCCAGCTCCTCGGGTTGGCCGGGACGGGCCAAAGCCACTTCGTAGCCGAACTTCTCGATTTCGGCGCGGGGCATGGTGCCGGGGATGTTGGGCGTCCAGACGGGGCCGGGCACTACGCAGTTCACCCGGATGCCCCGCTCGCCCAGGTGGGTGGCCAGACTTTTGGTGAGGGCGTGAATGGCCGACTTGGTGCAGGCGTAATCAATCAGAATCGGGATGCCCGTCAGGCCCACGATGCTGCCGGTGTTGATGATGCAGTCGTCCTTTTTGAGGTGCGGCACGGCGGCCTGCGCCATCCAGATGTAGCCCAGAATGTTGGTATCGAAAGTGCGGCGGATCTGCTCTTCCGGGATGTCCTCGAACTTCTCCTGCGCCATCTGGAAGGCGGCGTTATTCACCAGAATATTGAGGCCACCCAGCTCGGCCAGCGTGCGGCGCACGGCCTGCTTGCACTGCTCCGGGTCGCGCACGTCGCTCTGGAGCAGAATGCAGCGGCGGCCCTGGGCCTCCACGAGGCGCTTGGTTTCCTCGGCGTCCACCACGTTTTCGTTGAAAAGCACGGCCACGTGGGCGCCTTCCATGGCAAAGGCCACGGCCACGGCCCGCCCGATGCCGGAGTCGGAGCCGGTGATGAGGGCCACTTTATCCTGGAGCTTGCCGGCGGCGCGGTAGGTGCTGAAGTCCATGGCGGGCTGCAGCTTCATATCGGCCTGCTTGGCGGGGTAGGGCAGCGTCTGGGCATGCTGCTTCATGTCTTTGGCCGTGGGGCGCTTCACCGGCTTGGGGGCTTCGGCAGCGTCCTTGGCGGCTTGCTTGGCGGCGGGCGTGGCGGCGGTTTTGGCCGGAGCCTTGGGCTTGGCGGGCGCTTTCTTCGGATCGGGAACGGACGGAGTGGCGGGTTTTTTGGCGGCCATAAGCGGGGGGCTGGCAGGGTGAGGTAATGAAGCTTCTGTGCTTACGCGAAACCTGCTGTGGCGTTGAGCGGCGGCCAAATGCTGTACGTATCCGCTTCCGGCCCATATATAGAACATACCCCATAATAACTAGTAGCTTTAGCGGAAGCATTCCGGCACGGGCGCAGGCCCGGCCGGGGCTAACCTGCTCTGTTATACCATCCACACCTATTGCCGGGGCCGCTGCCGTTCAGTGGAAAGCCATGCCGAAAAAGGTTGTCATTCTGGGAGGAGGCGTTGCGGGCATGAGTGCCGCGCACGAGCTGATTGAGCGCGGCTTTGCCGTGGAGATTTACGAGAGGCAGCCGCACTACGTGGGCGGCAAGGCCCGCAGCGTGGACGTGCCCGACAGCGCCACGCCCGGCCACCAACCGCTGCCCGGCGAGCATGGCTTCCGGTTCTTCCCCGGCTTCTACCGCCACATCACCGACACCATGAAGCGCATTCCCTACGGCCAGAACCGGCAAGGCGTGTTCGACAACCTGGTGCCCACCCAGCGCGTGATGATGGCCCGCACCGGCAAGCCGCCCGTGGCGGCCCCCGTCAACTTCCCCAAAACCCGCGCCGACTGGCAGGCCCTGCTCGACGGCCTGCTGCACGCCGATACCGGCCTGACCGATGCGGACAAAAAGCTGTTTGCCGACCGGGTGTGGCAGCTGCTGACCAGCAGCTACGAGCGGCGCCAGCAGAGCTACGAGCGGGTGGCGTGGTGGCAGTACATGAGCACCGACCAGCAGTGCGGCACCCGCCAGCCCTGCCCCTACGAGCTGTACTGCGTGGGCGGCCTCACCCACTCGCTGGTAGCGGCCCAGCCCCAGCTTATGAGCACCAAAACCGGCGGCGACATTCTGCTGCAGCTGCTGCTGCTGATGGCCAACCCCGGCGCCCACACCGACCGGGTGCTGAACGGCCCCACCAACGACGTGTGGCTGAACCCGTGGCTGCAGTACCTGAAAAGCAAGGGCGTGGTGTATCATCACAACCAGCTCACCACGGCCCTGCACTGCGACCCCGCCACGCGCCTGATCAGCGGGGCGACGTTGCTGGACCTGGAGACGCACCAGACCCGCACCGTGCAGGCCGACTACTACCTGGCGGCCGTGCCGCTGGAGCGCATGGCCAAGCTCATCAGCCCCGATATGGTGAAGCTGGACCCCACGCTGGGCTTTGTGGAGCACCTGAGCAACCCGCACCTGCACACGCTGAACTGGATGAACGGCGTGCAGTTCTACCTGCGCGAAGACGTGCAGCTCACCAAAGGGCACGTCATCTGCATCGATTCGCCGTGGGCCATTACCGTCATTTCGCAGCCGCAGTTCTGGCCCGGCTTCCCGATGAGCGGCTACGGCGACGGGCAGGCCAAAGGGCTGCTGTCGGTGGACGTATCGAACTGGTTTGCTGAGGGCGTGCTCGACTGGCCCCTCGAAGACGGCACCACCGGCCGCAAGCAGGCCTGCGACTGTACCTTGGATGAAATAGTGAAGGAAGTGTGGGCCCAGCTGGAGCAGAGCCTGAACACGCCCGGCCTGCCGCCCCTGCTCGGCCCCGACCTGCTCCTGCGCGCTTACGTGGATGCCGACATCCGGCCGGAGCGGCTGAGCGCGCCGGCGCAGGCCCTGGACGTGCCCACCCGCTCGGGCCACAACGACGAGCCGCTGCTGGTGAACACCGCCAACTCGTGGAGCCTTCGACCGGAAGCCAGCACCGGCATTGCCAACCTGTTTCTGGCTGCCGACTACGTGCGCACCAACACCGACTTGGCCACCATGGAAGGTGCCAACGAGGCCGCCCGACGGGCCGTGAACGGCATTATTGCCGCCAGCGGCGCCAAGGTGCCCACCTGCCGCATCTGGGAGTTGCACGAGCCCGGCGTGCTGGCCGTGCTCCGCTGGCTGGACCGCCGCCGCTTCGCCCAGGGCCTGCCCTGGACCAACGAAGTGCCCTGGCTGGGCCGGGCGCTGCACCGCCTCAACTACCTGTTCCACCAGTTTCGCCGCTTCAAATGAGCACCACCTCTACCCTCCTTCCCGCCCCTGCCCCGTCCCGCGCCACGCAGTATCGCCTGCCCGTGATGCTGGGCCTGATGACGCTGGGCATCCTGGCCCTCATCCACGACAGCCTCACGGGCCTGGGCTGGACCACGGCGGCCCGCTGGGGCTACTCGCTCACGGCCGCCTACGCCCTCTACGCCCTCTGGGCCCGCGACGTGGTGGTGGCCCGGCTGCTGGGCTTTGCTTTGGCGGCCGGCCTGGCTGAGCTACCCGCCGATGCTTACCTGGTGCACGCTACCAACACGCTGGTGTACCCGCAACCGGAGCCGATGCTGTGGGCGTCGCCGGTGTATATGCCCTTCAGCTGGGCCGTGGTGCTCACCCAGATTGGGTTTGTGGCCTGGCTGCTGCTGCCGCGGCTGGGGCCGTGGCGCACCGGCCTGCTGCTGGTGCCCGTCAGCGGGGTGCTCATTCCGCTGTATGAGAAGTGGGCCATTAGCGCCGGCTGGTGGCAGTATCAGGGAGCACCCAGCTGGCACGGGGTACCCTACTATATTTTCCTGGCCGAGGCGCTGCTGATGCTGCCGGTGCCGTGGCTGCTGCTGCACGCCGTGGGCCGGGGTGGCCGCTGGCTCCTGCTGGCCGGCCTGGCCGAGGGCGTAGTGATGCTGCTGGCCTGCCTGATAGCCTTCACGCTGCTGGGGTAGGCCTAGCGCACAGCCCACGGGCTTTCTGTATCTTCCCCGCCTCCAGTTCTTCCTGCTTCTACACGTGCGGGCCGCCGGCCGCCTCTTCATGGATCGAATTACCTCCTACTTTATGCCGGCGGGCTTCGTCGGCACCCCGGACCAGACCCGGCAGGCGCGCATCATCACCAACACGGTGCTGCTCACCAGCCTGTTCTCGTTCAACTTTCTGGTGCTGTGCTGGTGGGCCGGGTTCTGGCCGGGCATGTACCTTATGATCTTCAACGTGGTGGCCTTTCTGGTGCTGCCGTTCGGGTTTCGGCAGGGCCTGTTTTCCTACGTCACGTTCGGCTACATCTACTTGGTGGCGGGCTACCTGGGTGTGTTTCTGAACAGCATCTACCAGGGCGGCTACTTTGCGGCCACTACCAGCTGGCTGGTGCTGTGCCCGGTGTCGGCCACGTTTCTGCTGGGTAGGCGGGCGGGCATCATCTTCTTTGTGGTGTCGCTGCTGAGCGTGGTGGGGCTCTGGGAGCTGGAGCGGCGCGGCATCCATCTGCCCAGCACGGTGCCGCCCGAGCACCGCCTGTTCTGGAGCCTCGACATCCTGGGCGGGCTGATGCTGATTCTGCTGGTGGTGTCGGTGGTGTTCGACCAGATCAACCAGAACACCCTGCGCCAACTCACCGAAAACAACGACCTGCTTTCCTTACGCACCAGCCAGCTGGAACAGTCGCTGAACGAGCTGCGCGCCACCCAGGCCATGCTGGTCCACAGCGAGAAGATGGCCAGCCTCGGGGAGCTGACGGCCGGCATTGCCCACGAGATTCAGAACCCGATGAACTTCGTCAACAACTTCTCGGAGGTGAGCTGCGAGCTGCTGCAGGAGCTGCCGCCGGCCATGTTTACGGCGTTGCCGGCCGCCCAGCAGGCCCTGGTGCAGGGCACACTCGAAACGCTGGGCCGCAACCTGGCCCGCATCACGCGCCACGGCCAGCGCGTGGATGGCATCGTGCGCAGCATGCTGCAGCACGCCCACACCGGCCCCCGCGAGCGGCAACTCACCGACCTCAACCACCTGGCCACCGAGTACCTCAACCTGGCCTACTCCAGCCTGCGCGCCAAAGACCCGGCCTTCCACGCCGCCCTGCACACCGACCTGGCACCCGACCTGGGCCTAGCCAACGTGGTGGCGCCCGACATCGGCCGGGTGCTGCTGAATCTGTTCAACAATGCCCTCTACGCCCTACAGGAGCAGCGGCACCGGCAGCCGGCCGGCTACCTGCCCAGCCTCACGGTGAGCACGCGCCGGATGGGAACGGAGGTGGAAATACGGGTGCGCGACAACGGCTGCGGCATGCCCGAGGAAGTACGCCAGAAGGTATTTCAGCCCTTTTTCACCACCAAGCCCGCCGGCACCGGCACCGGCCTCGGCCTCTCCCTCTCCCACGATATTGTAGTAAAAGGCCACGGCGGGCGTTTTCTCGTGGATTCCCAGCCCGGCCAGGGCACCGAATTTCAACTCTGGCTACCGGTTTAGGGATTAGGTGGTGGTTGTCAGTTGCTGGTTATCAGTTGTCAGCGCCTAACTGAAGCAAACCACCCCAGCACTAACAACTGACAACTAAGCCCTGACCACTACGCACCAAGCACTAAGATATGGCTACCAAAATCCTGGTTGTTGATGATGAAGAAGACGTGGCCGACCTGCTGGGCCAGCGTTTTCGGCATAAGATTAAGGACGGCACTTACGACTTCCGCTTCGCCGAAAGCGGGCAGCAGGCCCTGACGCTGATGCAGAACGAGCCCGACTTCGACGTGCTGCTGCTCGACATCAATATGCCCGATATCAACGGCCTGACCCTGCTCAGCCGCCTGCCCGAGCTGATGCCCCTGAGCCGGGCCGTCATCGTGTCGGCCTACGGCGACATGGACAACATCCGGACGGCCATGAACCGCGGCGCTTTCGACTTCGTGTGCAAGCCCATCAATTTTCTGGACCTGGATGCCACCATCGAGAAAACCGCCCAGCACGTGCAGCAACTGCGCGAGGCGGCTCAGGTGAAGATGATGGCCGAGCTCAAAACCCACTTCTTCGACAACATCACCCATGAGTTTCGCACGCCGCTCACCCTGATTCTGGCCCCGGTAGCCGGCCTGCTGCAGCTCCCCGACCTGCCCGAAAGCCTGCGCCCCGACCTGCTGACCGTGGAGCGCAACGCCCGCCAGCTGCTCTACCTCATCAACCAGCTGCTGGAACTGGCCCGCCTGGAGGCCGGGCAGCTGCGCGTGGCCCTGCAGCCCGGCCTGCTCAGCGACTACCTGCGGGAGCTGGTGGATGGCTTTCAGGCCCTGGCCCGGCAGCGCGGCATCACGCTCACCTACGCCGCCGAGCTGCCCGGCACCTGGCTCTACGATGCTGAAAAAGTGGCCCACATTGCCTACAACCTGCTGGCCAACGCCCTCAAGTTTATGCCCCCGCTGCTAGCCTCGCCGGCTGCCCCTGATGCCCGCCGCCAAGTAACGGTGCACCTCAGCGGCGGCCCCGAGCGGATGCGCCTGGCCGTGGCCGATACCGGCGTGGGCATTTCGGCCGCCAACCTGCCGCGCATCTTCGACCGGTTTTACCAGGCGGCGCCCGGCGCCACGCAGCTGCCGGTCGGCTCGGGCATTGGCTTGGCGCTGGTGCGGGAACTGACCACGCTCATGGGCGGGCAGGTGAGCGTGCAGAGCACCACCACCCCGCCCACGGGCACCACCTTTGTGGTGGAGCTGCCGCTGCAGCCGGCCCTGCCCAGCGAGCCGGCCACCCCGGGCACCACCGCGCCCGACTGGCTGCCGGCCCCCATGCCGGTGCCCCCGGCCCCCGACCTGCCTTCCGACCACGCCCCCGACTCGCCGCTGATTGTGCTGATTGAGGACAACGAGGAACTGCGCACCTACCTGGCCCGGCAGCTGGCCCCCCTGTACCGGGTGCTGGCCGCCGCCAACGGCGCCGAGGGCTGGCAGCTGATTCAGCAGGAGCTGCCCGACGTGGTGGTGTCGGACGTGATGATGCCCGAGCTGGACGGCTACGAGCTGACCTACCGCATCAAGAACACGCCCGCCACCGACCACGTGGCCGTGGTGCTGCTCACGGCCCAGGGCACCCACAGCCAGCGCCTCACCGGCCTGCGCCAGGGCGCTGACGAGTACCTGACCAAGCCGTTTCATCTGGAGGAGCTGGTGCTGCGGCTCCACAACATTCTGGTGCGGCAGCAGCGCCTGCGCACGCTCTATGGCCAGCAGCTGAGCCGGCCCGAACTCTCGCAGCCCACCGAAACGGTGCAGAACGGCTGGCTGCGCAGCCTGTATGAGGTGCTGGAAAAACACCTCGACGACCCGGAGCTGAACGTAGAGCGCCTGGCCGACCAGCTGGCCATGAGCCGCAAGACGCTGCTGCGCAAAGTGCAGGCCCTCACCCATCTGGCTCCCAGCGAGCTGATCCAGCAGTACCGCCTGCGCAAAGCCGCCGACCTACTCCGCGCCGGCCACTCAGTCGCCGACACGGCCTATGCCGTGGGCTTCAACACCCCGGCCTACTTCGGGCAGTGCTTCAAAGACCTCTACCAGCTCACGCCCAGCGAATTCAGCACCGCACCCATACCGCAGCCCTAATGCCGGCCCGACGGCATTAGGCTTGTCTCTCGGCTTTATCTTCCTGATTTACAAGCATTAATCGGCCCAACGGCGACTCCTGGCAGGAGTTACCGCGGGGCCTTCCGTTGAGACGTCCCCGGATTGAGCGTTTTTGTCTCAAATGTGAGCGTCGGGCCCTGCGCAAAAAGGCACCTTTGTCATGTTCTCTGCCGCTCGCTTCTTCTCCACCTCAGTTGCACATCATGATGACTTCTGACCGACACCTACTCTCCGTCTATCAAATGGCCTGGCAAATGGCCCCACGCCGGGTCCGCCGTACGCCTGCCCGCCCGGTTCCACCTTTCCCCAGCATCATTGACAGCAGCACGCCCGAGCCGCTGCGGCCCGTCATCAACTTCGACAAGCCTATTTTCCCCGACTCACCCCGCATTGTTGGGCGAGGCTATTAGGCAACCGTTCTTCCCCTACCCCGCTACCGCTCTTTCTGCGCTCTGAAAACAACGCTTACGCTGCTATATTCCGTATTCGCTACCACACCGTATCTGCTGGCTTCCCCCTGGCCCTGGCCTGCGCCGGCAGATACGGTTGTTCATCTACCCACTTATCAATTGCAGCCGACTGCACCGGAGACGTCTCCGTGGCAGTCGGCTGTTATTCTTTTACCCACTGGCGGCCATTCTCGCTGCCGCTGCCGGCAGTCCTATTGACTTAAGCTAGAGAGAGCAGTATAGCAGCGGAAAGCGCGAGAAGACCGTGCCCCGCCCTGCTTGGACCTGTCGCCCGTTACTTCGGGCACTC
Organism: Hymenobacter canadensis; assembly: GCF_027359925.1. NCBI lineage: Bacteria > Pseudomonadati > Bacteroidota > Cytophagia > Cytophagales > Hymenobacteraceae > Hymenobacter > Hymenobacter canadensis. The sequence continues at coordinate 3,297,938 of NZ_CP114767.1, forward strand.
CTCGCGGGTGAGCTGCTCGTTGAGGCAGATAGCAGCCTGCGCGCCCTGCGCGGCAGCGAGAATGGCCTGTTGCGTGCCAGGAGTCGTGTCGCCGGCTCCGTAGATGCCCGGCTGCGAGGTCTGGTTGTTTTTATCGACCCACACGGCGCCTTTGCTGGTGAGGCGGCAGCCGGTCTGCTCGGCCAGCGCAGTGCGTTGGTGCTGATGGGCATGCAGGAACAGGGCCCGGCGGGCCAGCACCTCGCCCCCCTCAAACACCACCTGCACGCTATCCTTGGGGCCGGCTTCCAGCCGCATTATCGGTTCTTCCCGCACCTGGATGCCCTGCAGCCGCAGCCGACGGCGGGCGTTGGCCGTGAGGTTACCGGGGCCATCGGTGCAGACAATTACGTCGCGGCTCCAGCGGCTCACCAACAGCGCCAACCCGGTTACGACTTTGCCCTGCCCATGCACGGCCAGCGGCTGGTCGCGCACTTCCCAGCCGTGGCAGTATGGGCAGTGCAGTACGCCGGTGCCCCACAACTCGCGCATGCCATCCAGCGGCGGCAGCTCGTCCTCCACGCCGGTGGCCAGCAGAATCTTGCGCGCCGTAAATGTGCGGCTGCGGCCGGTTTCGCCTTCGGCAGTCAGCTCGAAGTGCCGCCCCTGGCGCGTTATGGCCGTTACCCGCTCCGTCCGGACTTCCACGCTGGTGTAGCGCTCCAGCTCGCGCAGGCCCAGCTCCAGGAGTTGGGCGGGCTTGGTACCGTCGCGGGTGAGGAAGCCCTGCACGGCCGGCGAGGGCGCATTGCGCGGGGCACCCCCATCACAGACCAGCACGCGGCGCAAACAGCGCCCGAGCACCAGCGCGGCACTCAGGCCCGCACTTCCTGCTCCAATTATCACCACGTCGAAATCCGGCACCGGTCCGGCAGCAGGACGGTGACGGCGGGGCCGGGCAGTAGGGGACGGAATAGCAGAAGTAGCAGCAGTGGAAATGGCAGGCATGAGCAGGAATTCAAGGCGTGAGATTCCTAATACCGTATTCCGGCTATATGGTTGGCCGGCGGCGCATCTGCCCGGCCGTTGGCGCGGTAGCTGGCTGATTATCGGCCGGAAAAATCTCAAGTCAGCTTACCCCTGCCAGCCTGAATACCGCTCCGCCCCTGCCGGATTCGAGGAAGCCTTGCGCAGGATTACGGCAAACAAAAAGCCCTCCTCTGTTGCCAGAGGAGGGCTTGCTTATCGGTGGCCGCAGCCGCTTACTTCTTGATCAGACGCTGATTCAGGCTCAGGCCATTGCCGCGCACCAGCACGAGGTAGGTGCCGGCTGGCAGTGACTCTATGTCAAGCTTTTTATTCACACCACCTTGCACGTCATACGTGCCCATGATGCGGCCCGTGGCGTCGAGCAATGTAGCTTGGTAAGCGCCTTGCGGCAGCGTTGCCAGGTCCAGCGTTGCGGTGCGGTCCTGGGTGGTAGCTGGGTTCGGGAACACACCCAACGTCACGGCAGTGCCGGCCGTAGCCGCGAAGCGCACCGTGCGCACTGGGCTGTAGCTGGCCGTGCCGTCCGTGTCCACCTGCTGCAGGCGATAGTACACGACACCCGTCCGCTGGGCCCCGATGTTGGTATCGGTGAAGCTGTAGCTGGTCGTCTGGCTGGTGGTGCCGCGGCCCTGCACCTGCCCGATCCGCTCGAAGCGGCCGCCATCGAAGCTGCGCTCCACGTCGAAGTGGTCGTTGTTCTGCTCCGATGCTGTGCTCCAGGTCAGCAAAGCATTGGCGTTGCTCGCCGCTACTTCGAAAGCTTTCAGCTCTACGGGCAGAGGGTTAGCAGTTACGGCAATATTACCGGAGAACTCCGACGTGTTTCCAACAGCTATACCATTAACCAACGTGGTGCTCAAAACCGTAGCCGTGGCGGTTATACGAGCGTTGGCGCCATTGAGGGCCAGTTGCTGTGCGGCAGTCAGGCTTGAGAGTGGAATAGTGAAGGAGAAGCGACGAGCGTTGGTTTCGCTGCCTTGATTGATTTCACCAGGGAAGCCAGAGAAGGAGTAGTTACTTACTTTGTTATCAGCATCATCGGCAGTGCCCTCAGTGCGGGATGCTATGTATGTGAGGCCTTCACCAAAAGTAGCGGTCTGTACATCTGCCACAAAGAACTCTACCACCGCGTTGGCGGGAGCATATCCTAGCATACGCAGGCTGGTACCATCCTTGGAAAGCTGAGTGATGACCGGGAAGTTGAGGATGCCATTTGCGCCAGTAGCGGCAGTTTTACCGTCGGCATTAAGGTTGGTATCATCTCCGTTAAATCCTGTTCCGCCAGTCAGATCGATGCCCAGGTCACCAGCATCATTGTGGCCACTGAATGAGTTTTGCGAGAAGCGGTTGCCAGAGGTTCCGCTGTTCGCAATAATGCCATCAGAATCGTTGCCGGTAATGGTGTTGGTCAAAAACAGATTGTCCTGGCCGAAGCGAATCCGAATGCCAGCATTGTTTAGCGTGGCGGCCCCGCCACCGTTGCCGCTGATCGTATTGAGCTCAAAGCGGTTGCCGGTGTTCGTTACGGCCGTGCCAGTCGACGTACCCAGTGTTATAGCAGAACCTGCATTGTTGCTAAGCGTGTTGCCGGTTATCGTGTTGTTGGTAGCACCTTCCAGCACAATGCCGAATCCATCGGTAGCCGTGACACCGGCTGCAGTTGCGGTAGAAGTACCATTGCGCAGGATGCTGTTAGTAATGGATACTCCCGTCACGCCATTCTCCAGGCGCACTCCGGCGGTGGCATTGTCGTAGGCCGTTATATTGTTCACGATAGAACCAGTAGCAGCAGCTCCGCTCAGCGTGATGGCCGCTCCCTGTGATACATCACCAGTTGTGGAAACACCCGTGCCCTTGGCTCCTGTCAGACCTATGCTTACAAAGCGGGTATTAGCCGCCGTCGTTTCCAGACCACCGAATGAGGCAAAGTTGATCGTCACTTCTGGTCCTGTAGTCGTACCAGCTACTGCAGCTACCTTTTCACCTGTGATAATCCGGCCGCCATTTATTACAGTATTGGCATCCGTAATTATTGGCAGAGTCGATGCCAAAGTGATAGTAAAGCCTGTGGTAGCATTGTAACCGCTGGCAGCTGCCACCCCGGCACGCAGACCGTTGCCGGTTGTAGTGCCATCAGGAAGCATAAAGTTGGCAAACTCGCGGCCAGCTGCAGCCCCCTGGAAAGTGTCATCCTGATCGAGGGTAGTATTCGGCAACGCGTTGCTGTTGCTGATAAACTGCCGCAACGAGCCGGCGCCGGCATCGTTGGTATTCGTTACCGTATTGAAGTTGAAGCCAAAGTCAACAGCCGTTACAGCGGCCGGCGTGCTGGCTATCGTCACCGTCGTGATGGACTGCGGCGTGAGCGTACCAGTCGTCAGGGCGGCCAGCGTTTGGGCACCGGTGTTGGCGGCGGCATCCTGCTTGGCAGGTGCCTCGCCGCCTACGCGGTTCACGTCGTCTGTTACACCGTTGCGTACGAAGGTTTGCACAGGCAGCAGGCCTGCCACGTTACCGGTATTCCGTACCGACGAAACTGTGCTGTTTACTACGCGCACCGTGTAGCTACCAGTTGGCACACCCGTAAAAGTATAAGTGCCGTTGGTGGTACTCGTGGCGGTTGCAGTAATGCCAATCACGGGCAGGCCCGTAGCATTATCGTACAGTTCCACGGTAGCGCCGTTCCGCCCAATGACGTTGTTGGCGAAGCCCGAACCCGTGGCCGACGAGTTGGCCGTACTAAAATTGCGGCCTGCGCCACCACCGTAGTTTACATCCTCGAAGATGGTACCGCTAATGGTAGTGGTAGCTGCTACCGGAATAGTATAAGTAGCTGGCTCGTTGGAACGCTGTGGCGTGTTATCCACAGCATGGAAAGTAAACGTAGCGTTGCCAACGAAGCCTGCTGTCGGATTGAACTGCAACTGCGCGGCCTGCGCGGCCGTGATCTGCTGGCCGGCCGTTACGAGCGTGCCGTTTAGCGAAAGCACGCCCTGCTCTGCCGTTGGCAGCGTGGCAATGATGTAGTTATCAACAGTACCATCGGCATCAGAGCCGGCCAGTGAGGCAATGGCCGTAGGACCAAAGCTGTTTGGAATAGCAGGCGAATTGGTGACGTTGAGCGCTACCGGCGGCAGGTTGGAACGACCGGCGCACAGAATAGCATTGGGCACCACCTGTTTGGCGATGGTGGTACCGTCTTCAGCTGTGCCGGCATACGAGAACGTGAAGACGTTGCCGCCGCCGTTTTCAGAGAAGAACAGCAGCACGTTGTGCAAGCCAGCCGACAGCCGGACTGTGACGGATGTCACCTCAACGTTGCCGTGCAGGCCGCCGTTGTTTACCAGGGCCGTAGCTGCGGTAGGCGTGTTGTTGGTAGGCAGGGCCGCGCCGTCAATCCACAGGTAAGAGGCATCGTCGGAGCTGGTGTAGAAGGTGTAGACACCCGCTTTCGCCAGGAAGATGCTACCCCGGTAGCGAGAGCTATAGGTATTGTAGTCCGTTGCCGAGCCGCTGGCCGGCGGGATGATATTACCCCAGCTAGCGCCATTATCTGTAAAGTTGAGCTGGGCGTCAATCCGTTTGATACTGTTGCCGGTGCCCGCCCGCGTCACAAAATACGCGAGGTCGTCGCCGGTGGAATTGGCGTTCGTGCTGAACGTGCCCGCCACATAGTCAGCCGACAGGCCACTATAGGAGTTCACGCCATCGAAATACGATACCGCGCAATTAGTCGGAGCCGGGTTCTGCACCGGAATGGAGTAAGTAGCCGTAGCACTTTCGGCGCCGTTGTTGTCGATAGCCGTAAACGTGAAGCTGGCTATGCCCAACTGCCCGCTGGCCGGTGTGTAGCGCAGTAAGTTCAACTGATTGGCCGGGACACTGGTAACGCCGGCTACGACTGGCGCACCGTTGAAGCTCAGCGTGCCGGTGGCCGGCAACGACTTAATCGAAAACGAAGCTACCGTACCATCGGCATCCGTGCCCGAGAGTGAAGGCGACAATACCGTAGCGCCGGCCGTGTTGGACAGGATTACGTTGGTGGCGCTAATTGCTACCGGCGGCTGGTTGCTTATTGTGAGGGTATAAGTGGCCGGGGTGGCATCCGAAATATTGAAGTCGTCGGTGGCCGTATACTGGAAAGTTACGTTGCCTACGTACGTGCCCGACGGATCAAAAGTCAGCTGCGTAACCTGTGTTGGCGTCAGCACCAGATTAGGGAAGTTGGTGGTGTTCAGCACTACGCCGTTGACGTAAAACGTACCCTGCGATACTGGGGGCAGCGTGCTGGTAATGCGGTAAGACGCAATGGTGGAATTACCGTTCGGGTCAGTGGCGGTAAGGGGGGCAATGCCTGTCTGGCCGCTGCTTACGGAGATGGCAGGAGTCACCGTCACATTATTCGCTACGGGCGGCTGGTTCTGCACCGTCGTGACGTTGGCGTTGGCTGCAGTGCCGTTGTTGTTAGTCACATCAGCATCGAGGCCAGTAGTTGTACTCTTCGCCTGGCCGGTTACGCTGCCTGTAGCAGGCATCGTAAACCGGATAACGCTCGCACGGCTGCCGCCTGGCGCCAGTGTTCCGATGGCGGGCAGCGTAAGCAGGCCGGTAACAGTATTGTACTGCGTTCCGGCAGTGGTGCCATCAATAGTTACGTTAAGCAGACCAGGAACCAGCTGCACGGTGGAGTTTACACCCGCTGCATCAATATTTCCCTGGTTGGTGGTAGTGGCTGTGTAAGCAACGGTACCGCCAGCCTGCGCGTAAGCCGGGCCCGTGAGCGTAGTCGACAAGTCTACAACCGCACACCACACCATGGATGGAATACCAATGGTCTGCAGGCGAAGGTTGCCGGCCGTGTAGTTCTGCGTGTTGCGGTAGATGATTTCCAGGCGGGAAATAGCAATGCCGGCCGGATAAGTTAGCACAACCGTACCTCCCGGGCCACTGTTGGCAGTAGTTCCTTCAATCGTATTCGTGCCGGCAACAAAAATGTTGGAGCCATTCAAGCCAAGTGCCACGTCTGCTGCTACCAGCTGATACGGTGTGGTGCTTCCCTGCGCGTAGGCGTTGAACGTAACCTCATCCACGAAGTCACTACCACCGTTGCCTAGCGTACTAATGTCGATGTCTTCCATGCTGAAGGCCAAGTTGCGTACCGGCCGGCTGAAGTTCATCTGCACTGTGGAGCGGTTATCTCCGGAAAAATTCTCATTGTCAAGCTGCCATACCAGCCCTTGCGTGGAAAGGCGGGCAGGCTGGTTGCTGATTTCAAGAATGTTGGTCTGACCAGCTGGCACAGAAGAGGCGTAGCCACTGGTGGTCACGGTGGTGTTTCCCACCGTGACGCCCGTCTGCTGCTTCCAGTTCTCCCCCACTGTACGTTCCGAGAAGTCAATGACGTTATTCTGGCCGCAGTCAGCGTTGCTAACCGGAAGCGAGAAATTAGCTACCGTCGTGTTGTTGCTGGCGCGATACGTAAAGCTGTAGTTACCGGCTGGGGCCGCCCCGTCCGGGTCATACGAGAGGGTGCCCGCATTAGCGGCAGTAACCGCAAAAGGGACGTTAGCCGTCGTGACTGCAGTCCCATTTGCTCTCAACACGCCTCTCGTGGGAACCGAGAGAATACTGTAGCCCGTGGTGGCCGTAGTTGCCGATAAAGCTTTTAGAGCCGTGATACCAAATGACTTCGGAATGATTGGCGCAGATTTGTTGACTGCCTGCGCCCAAGCTGTACTACTTGCTAAAGCCAGCCACGCCACCAAGAAGGCAGCTAAGCGTAAGGTTGTTTTCATGAAACGATGGTAAGGGTAATCTGACAAAAGGAAGAAGATCAGCTGGCACGCGGCAATTCGTACCAAGCTTGGTTTATGGGCAGAAGAAGGTTTTCTCTTTTTGGTAAACCAGGTATATAAGCCGGTCAAAAGCAGCATTCAGCCGGCTTAGACAAACCCTTTTTGAGTTGTTCGGTGTGTCAAAACAGCTTTCTACATAGCCGGAGCAGCAGCAGGTTTCCTGCTAAAAATCCTGTTACGCCTGCTCATCGACGCCCTAAACCCTTGACACAGTTGAGGAAATTACAATATCTGGCACAAAGGTAGTAAGGTAACTACACAATCAAAGGCCTTATTATCACAAGAAAGTGACAATAAGGCCTTTTGGAATATAATTACCAAAACGGGAATTAGTGTAATCCATTACCCCCTGATTCCTACGCTTGTGGGCTGAAGCTGGCCGGCCGTTCAGGTGTTTCAGCACAGGTGCCGCCGGATGCTGTACAATACGAATCGTTGGGCAAGCCATGAAAATTGCCGGGCGCACCGGACTGTAGCTATCCGTACAGGCTGCCCATATTACTACTTGCCGCAGCCGGGGTTTCCAAGCGTGCATGCGGTTGGCCGGTGCCTAGGAAGTACGGACTGCAGTAGCAGAGCAGCATGAATGGCATACCGTATCCGAACCTGGAACGAGCGGGACTGGCAGCGCACAATGTAGTGCAATAGGCGGGCTGCTTTCCTTAGCGACGCCCGCAATCCGGTAAACTGAACCCGAGCCGACAAAACGAAAAAGTCCCCTCTCCGAATGGAGAGGGGACTTTGCTATGCGGAGTAATGAACCGAAGCCTTATTCCTTAACCAAGCGCTGGTTGAACGATTCGCCGTTGCCTTTCACCAGCACCAGGTAGGTACCGGCAGGCAGGCTGGTTACGTCTATCGCCTCGTTGCGGCCACCCTGCTGCGAGAAGCTGCGGAGTACGCGGCCGGTCATGTCCACGATGCTTACTTGGTAGGCACCCTGCGGTGCGCCCGACAGATCCAGACGCGTATTCGCCAGATTGGAGGTAGGGTTGGGGTACACAGCTACGGTTGTGCGGGTAGCGATGCTGAACGTCACCGTCTGCACCGAGCTGTAGGTGCTGGTGCCATCCGTATCTACTTGGCGCAGGCGGTAGTAGGCTACCCGGCCTTTGCTGGCGGCCTGCGCATCGGTAAGGGTGTAGTTCGTGGCCGAGGACTTGGTGCCCTGACCCTTCACTTCCGCTACTACCGTAAAGCTGTTACTGTCGAGGCTGCGCTCTACCACGAAACGGTCATTGTTAATTTCCTGAGCCGTGGTCCAGGTGAGCTTGGCGTCGGCGCCTTCGGCTTTGGCCGAGAAGCTCACCAGCGTTACTGGCAGTGGCCGGGCTCCAATCGGAATCGTCACGTTCTGCGTGTTGGTACCACCGTTGATATCGGTGGTGGTAACGCTGACCGTATAGTTACCCTCGCGGAGCAACAACCGGTTCGAGACGAAGAACTGACCGGTAGTGGGGTTGATGTCGATACCTACCGCGTTGAGCGTAGACTTGTCGGCGGCCGAAATAACTGCATTCGTACCCGTGGTGGGCAGGCCGTTGCTGACACTGCCATTGGTAGCCACCAGGGCTCCGGTAGTAGTGTTGTAGATCAGGCCGGCGCTGTTGTAGCGGGCGGCATTGATATCGACCACGTAGGCCAGCACATCATTGTTCTGATAAGCGGTAGCGCCGCCTTTCGTCGGCGTGGTAGCATACGCAGAGTTATTGTCAGCTCCCACCGGAATAGTGTAGAGCGCCGTGTTCGACGTGGCCACGGTTGTAGCGTTGTCGATAGCTACGTAGCTGAAGAATACGTTGCCCACGAAATTAGCGGCGGGCAAGAACTTCAGATTAGCGGCATCGGCGGCCGACAGCACAGTGGTGGTATTTACCGGCGTACCGTTCAGTGAGAGCGTGCCCGAAGTGGGCAGGCTCGTAATGCGGTAGGTCAGCACCTGGCCGGCATCGGCATCGGTAGCGGCCAGCGGCGAAATCAGCAGCGGCGTGTTGGCCGTGTTGCCCTCGGGTGACTGAAGCTTATTGACCACGTTGTAGGCCACCGGCGCACGGTTGGTATTAGTGGTAACTGAAGCAGTATTGTTGCCGGCAGCAACGTCTACGTCCGACGTTACGGTACCAGTCAGCGTTACCGCTGCAGTAGGCATCGTGAACGATACGTAGTTGGTTACTGCATTAGCCGTACCGGGAGCCAACAGGGCAATGGTCGGGAACGTTACCACGGTATTGCCGCCCGTTACGGTCGAGGTGGCACCAGTCGGAATTACCAAGTCCGCCGGCGTGCCGGGGATGGTCACGGTCTGCACCACGTTGGTCGAGGGCGAAGTCGTGGCCACGTTGGAGGTCGTGACGGCGTAGGTTGCCTTCGAGCCCGGAGCGGCCGAAGCCGGCCCGGCAATGCTGGTCGTAGCGTTGGCCTGCGAGGTCACTGTCAGCACCGACACAGCGGTATTGTTGGTCAGCACGGCGTCAGAGGTGGCCGAGGCAATGGTGGCCACGGCATTCACCGGACCCGAGTTCGGGGCGTTGAAACTCACCGAGTAGGTACCGGCTACGGTCGTGTTGGCGGCCACTGAACTTACTGTCGGGAACGTGACGATGCCAGTGGTGGAACTGTAAGTACCGACGGTGCCAGGATACGTAACGTTGGTCAGGCCGGGTACCAGCACGATTTGCGGTACCACGTTGGCGGCCGGGTTGGTGCCGGCGTTGTTGAAGGTCGCCGTCAAGGTTACAGTTGTGCCGGGCGTAGTTGTCGAATTCGGCGAGAACGATGCCACCCGTACATCTGCCGTGGTAGCCGTAGGAGCTATTGGCGTCGTAGCGGCGCTGGCGTAGTTGTTATCCAGATTCGTGTCGAAGCTCGTCGTGCTCACCCGGGCCACGGCTGCGAGTTGGGAAACGTCAGGCATAGTCACGAGCACCTCGTTGGCCAGGCTGGCGCCGTTGGCCAGAGTGCCAGCCGTCGGGAACGTCACCAGGCCGGAAACGTTGTCGTAGGTGCCTGTGTTGCTGCCGGCCGGGAAGGCCACATTTGCGACTCCGAGTCCGGCAGGCAGCTGCAGCGTAGGTGTTACCCCCGTGGCTACCGACACGCCGTTGTTGGTCGTGCTCACGACATAGAGGACCGGAGTGCCCACTACAGCCGAAGCCGGGGCGGTTACTCTTACTACCACGTCGGCGGCCGGCGTCACCACCGTCGTTACGGCGGCCGTGTTGTTGGCCGTGTTCGTTTCGAAAGTACTGGTGCTTACCGTGGCGACGGGGCCGAAGCTAGTCATACCCGTAGGCGTGGTGAAGGTAATCGTGTTGGAGGCGCTGAAGCCCTGAGCCAGCGGTGCGGCATAGGTCAGCGTCAGCAGGCCGGTGGCAGCGTTGTAGCTGGTGGCACCGGTTGGCGTCACGCCGTTGAACTGCACGTTGGTGAGGCCGGCGGGCAATTGCACGGTTTGGATTACACCGTTAGCGTCGGCCGAGCCGTTGCTACGGGTCGTTACGGTGTAGGTCAGCAGCTGACCGGGCAGGGCCACTACCGGACCGGTAATGGTCGTAGTCACGTCAGCCGTCGGGTTCACGTCGACTTTGGTCTGGGCCAGGTTATCGGCTGGCACCAGGTCTGGGCTGGTCGTCGTGATGGTAGCGTTAGCCAGCACGAAACCCTGGGCCGGAGCCGTCAGCGTAATCGTGTAGGCCTGCGAACCGGCCGAAGCCAAGGTCGTCAGCTGAGGAAAGGTCACGACACCGGTGACTTCGTTGTAGTTGCCGCCGTTGGAAGGCGTCACGCCGCTCAGTCCGGTGGGCAACGTCACGGTCTGCACCACGGCGTTGGCCGTAGCCGGACCCGCGTTGTTGGCCGTTACGTTGAGCGTGATAGTCGCGCCAGGTGCCACATTGGTGGTCGGCGACGAGATAGTCGTGAATACGTTGACGGACGTGCCTACTGCGGCAATTGGAGTAACCGTAGGGCGTACTGTCACGCCGTTCAACTGGGCCGTATTGTTATTTGTGCCCACTGTCGGCGAGTTGAGGTCGCCGACATTGGTGCTTGTTTCTCCAGAAGTCACAATGGCAACCGGGGCAAGGCGGGCGTCGCTTGGCGATACAAAGCTGACGGTATTCACCTGGCTCTGGCCAGGCGCCAGCACACTGATAGCCGGGAACGTAACCGTAGTGGTGTTCGTGCTGCTGTTGAAGGCCGCTGTCCCGCCATTAGAAGCAAAAATACCCATGACATTGCCGCTGAACGTAACCGTCTGCACCACGTTGGAGGCCGGCGAAACCGAGCGCGGATCCGTGGCAGTAGCAACGTTGCTAGTCGTCACGGTGTAGGTCACCTCGTTGCCAGCCGTTACTGTGGCCGGGCCTGTCAGGGCGGTCGTCACATCGAAGCGGGGCGTGATAGCCGTGTTTACCACAGCCGTGTTATCAGCAGTAGTAGTTTCCGTGCCGCCCAGGCCCGAAATGTTGGCCGTTACCATCAGCGGGCTGCTGCCGGAAGCGGGGAACACCACTGCCGTAGTTACCGAGCCAGTAGAAGCGGCCAGGTTGCCAATCGGCAGGCGCAGTACGCCGGTCGTCTGGTTGTAGGTGTTGCCGTTGGCAAACGTAATAACGCCGTTGCTGAGCGTACCGTTGGCACCGCCTACCGTGAAGCCGGTGGTCGTTAGGCCGGCGGGCAGCTGCACCGTTTCTACCACGTTGGTAGCGGCTACTGTGCCAGGGTTGCTGGAAGTGACATTGTAAGTTACCGGAGCCCCGGCATCGGCCGAAGCCGGGCCAGTAAGCGTGGTGGCCAGGTTAAAGGTTGTGCCCTTCACCTCCACCGAAATGAAAGCAGTGTTCGATACAGTGCCCGAGGCGTTCTGCACAGTGTACGGGATGGTAGCTATTCCCACGAAACCAACAGCCGGCGTAAAGGTCACGTCGCCGTTGGCAGCCTTCGTGAACACACCTTGCGAAGCCGGTACGGCGGCACCCAGCGTTACAGTAGTAGCGTTGAAAGTGCCGGTTGGCGTATCGTTGGCCGTTACGGCCGTTGCACCCGTGAAAGTATAAGGCGTGCCGGGCGTAGTGGTGGCGAAGTCGTTGTTGGCAACCGGGGGCGAGGCGCTGGCGCACAGTACCGAGTTGGGCACAATCTGCTTGGCAATACCGGCCGCGGCGCTTTCATACGAGAAGGTAAGCGAATTGCCTCCTCCTTGCTCACCAAAATAAATCAGCAGGTCATGCGAACCAGCTGACAGGTTCAGTATAACGGATCTTTCAGTTGCGCCGTGTAGTCCACCGTTATTGATAGAGACATTGGCAAGTGTAGGAGCTACGGTAGCTCCATCCAGCCACAGGTAAGAGGCGTCGTCGGAGCTCAGGTAGAACGTGTAGGAGCCGGCGGTAGCGATGTTGATGCTACCACGGTAACGAGAAGTGTACTGCTCAGGATCGGAAGCCGAACCCGTAGCCGGTGGTACCAGATTGCCCCAACGATCGGACGCCGGAAAGTTCAGTGTGGCGTCGTAACGGGCCAGACCGGCCGTCTTGCCATCAAAGAAGCTCAGGTTATCGGCGAAGTAACCGGCGAAATATTCGCCATATAAACCGCTGCTGCGGGTTGGGCCGTATGGCACACCAGCACAGCCGTTGGAAGGCAGGCTAACGACTGTCGACACCCGGGCGTTGGCTTGGGTGCCGTTGTTGTTGGCTGCCGTTGGGTCGTTGGTACCCGAAGCACTAGCAGCAACACCCGTAATAGTAGTGCTGTAGTTCGGGGCCGGGAACGTAATTGCGTATGTGAGAGCACTGCCTGCCCCGCTGGCCAGGGAGGCCGTGGTTGGCAGCGTTACCACTCCCGTGTTATTATTGTAGGTAGCGCCGGTAGGCAGATTAGCTGCTACAAGCAGCAGGCCAGCTGGTAACTGCACCGTGGGAGCCACCGTGGTAGCGGCCGAAGGTCCATTATTCTGTACCCGGGCAGTGTAAGTGATGCTGGCACCAGGTGCTACAGCCGTCTGTGAAGTTGTCAGGGTCGTCACTACATCAGCGGAGGGCGTCACGCTAATATTAGCATTGGCCGAGTTCGGGGCCGTATTGGCGCCTTCATCACTGGTTGTGCTGATGGAAGCCGTGGCGCTAACTGGCCCCGTAGCCGGGGCCGTGAACGTGATGGTGGAGGCAACCGTCTGACCCACGGTCAAGGTCGTGAGGCCGGCGTAGGTAACAATGCCGGTGGTGGGGCTGTACGACCCACCGTTAGTGGCTACTACGTTGCTTAGGCCGGTAGGCAACTGCACCTGAGCTACTACACCCTGGGCTGTCACGTCTACTCCATTGTTAGTGAACGCAGCATTGAATTGCCCCTGTGCACCCGCAGTAATTGGAGAAGCCTGAGCGATAAGCGTCGTTGTTACGTCAGCCTGCGAGCACCAAGTAAAAGAGGGGAAACCTATAGTTTGCGTACGGTCAGTAGTGGCGTTAACGTAAGGAGCCGTGTTCTTGTAAATGAGGGTAAGCTTCTTTACGGCACTTGCGAACGTTACAACAACGTTACTGGTCGTCGTCGAATTGGCGACTCCGATGCCTTGTACGGTGTTAGTCCCAGCAACAAACTGATTAAGGCTGGCGGCGGTGGCCACATTAGCAGCCGTCAGAGTGATGGGGGTAGTACTTGCGTCAGTGGCAAAACCATTGAAGGTCAATTCATCGGTAAAGTTGGCGTTGGTCAGGTCCCTATCAATGTCAGTAATCGTTATAGACAGATTATTGACGGGCCGGTCGAACGTAAAAGTTACTGATGAGGTATTGGGGGTAGTGGTTGGGTTGTTACCAATGTTATTCTGCTGCCACACCAGAGATGGGCCAGGCAAGGTAAGGTTGTTGCCAATAGCAAACGTGTTGGTATTGGTACCGCTTACAGAAGACGTGAAACCGCCGCTACTAATGTTGGTGCCCGCTACGAGCACGTTGGCGTGCGTCTTCCAGTCTTCGATAGGGCTCTTGCTGAACTCAATCGGGCCTGTCAGGCCACAGGCCGCTTTGCTTACCGGGATGCCGTAGTCACTCACCTCTGATTCCACCCCGTTGCTGGTAACAGTGAAGGTGAAAATGGCGGTACCAAAGAAGTTCGTGGCTGGGCCAAAAGATAGGTTTTGTGCCTGAGTGGGAGTCAAAGACTGGCCTACAGTAATAGCTGTGGGAGTCACAATAGCGCCAGTTGCGTTACGGGTCGTGTACAACACGCCATTAGCTGTCGGCGGCAACGACTTAATCGTGAAGTTTAAGCCGGATGGAGTTGATGTCAATGGCTGCGACAAAGCTGTAATGCCAGCGTTAGGCGCAATTATAAGAGCGGTGTTATTGTCGGCTACCGGAGCTACTCGAATGGTGTAGTCCGCTTCGTTCGATGTTTCAACTACAATGTTTAAGTTATTAACCGTTCTGCCCGCATATGGAATTGTGATAACTCCAGTATAGTTAGCAGCTGGCTGAAAAACCTGGTTTATGAAATTACCGGGGTTAATCCACACATTGTTGTATACCGCTGGATCAAGAAGCACACTTTGAGTGAAGTCAGCATTAAAGAGATAGAGCTGGCCCTGCGCTGCCGTCGGCAATATCCGGTACCGAACTTGGTTAGGCTGGCTGCTAGCCAGTGTAGTAGTGAAATTCAGCGGCGCTACAATAAGCAGCCCACTGTTTATTGGTACGGTTACAGTTACGTTGTTGGCAGTAATAGCCGCCGGCCGGCTGGCCGTAGAAACCGCTTTCTGGACTTTCGCTTTGCCAATAGTGCGAGCGAGCAGTTGTGCCCGTTTTTCCACCGATACCCTCTCAGGTATTAGGGACGCTACGCGTGCCGTCTGGGCCCAGCCCACTGTCCACCCCAGGCTGGTCCAGGCCAGCAGCAGGAGTAAAAATCGTAAGGTTGTTTTCATATTCTGAAAAATAAGGAATGGTGCCGGAGGAGAGAAAAATATAGTAAGCGCTTGACTTTCACGCGTGATTCAAAAATACCGTACACATGGGAGGAAGGATTTCTTTATTCGATCAACTCCCCTTTTTACTCGGTGAATAATTGAGTGGTTAAACAGTTTCCCATAACGGGTATAAATCCCAAAATGGGGTGTCAGATTAGCATGGGTAATGGTCACGCAATAGAAGTTTCTACGAAGCGAAGGCGCCAAACGGATTGGCGCAGACCGGCATAAAAAAAAACGCTGCGTGTAAGCAGCGTTTTTTTTTATGCCGGTCTGCGCCAGCGAAATAAGCAGGATTGACTATACTCAATTCCGTCCGCTACGCTGCACCAGCGCCTGCACCTCGCGGTTGAAGTCGGCTTCCTGCGTCAGCTTCTCCAGCGGCAAATGCAGCCGGTACTTCCAGAAGTGCGTGGGGTTGGCCGGCACGTTGATCTGCTCGTCGTCGGGGTTGGCGCGGCGCAGGTCGGGGCTCATGGCCAGCAGGTCCTGCAGCGGGAAGATGGCCCACATGGCCGGCGAGTGCAGGTGCTGCACCGTTATTTCGCGGGCCACCCATGGCTCGCAGTGGTACGGGGCCTGCTCGCCCCAGTGGCCCAGGATGGTTTCGAAGAAGCGCTGGGTTTTCACGTGGTCTTCCTCCCACCAGCCGCGCACCGTGCTCATGTCGTGGGAACCGGGGCTGACGACGGACAGGTAGGGCGCTGCGTCGGGGTGGCCGAACTCCACTTTGGGGTCGGAGGGCATGCGCTGGATGTTGAGGCCCAGCATGCCGAGGGCGCGCATCACGCCGGGCACCGAGGCCGGCACCATGCCCAGGTCTTCGCCGCAGATGAGCATGTTGGTGGCGTAGCGTACCGGCGGCAGCTTGCGCAGACCCTGCTCGCGCCAGAACTCCTCATGGCGCTGGAAGAAGAAGTCGTTGTAAATCTCCCGCATGCGGTGCTGGTCCTCACCGTTCAGCTCCTTGAACGACACCGACTTGTCCACCGTGATGCGCGGGTGGTAGAAGTCGGCGCGCAGGTCGTCGGGCACAAACAGCACCTCGTTGGCAAGGCTGTAGAGGCCGGCACGCAGCCAGAGGTAGTGCTCGGTGTTGGCGGGGTCGGCGGCCATTTTCTCGGCCAGCACGCTTTCCATCTGGCGCTGGGTGCGCACGTGCTCCTTCAACCGGATGGCGCCGTATCCGGCATCTTCCATAAACTCGTCGAACACGGCCTGGGCCTGCCCGTGGAAGATGTGCTGCAGCGTGTGCCAGCGGATGTAAGGCTCGCACAAACGGCCGTAGTCAAACCAGCCCAGGCGCTGCTCAATTTCGTGCTGATGCAGCGGCAGGGCGGGCGAGAAGTGCCCAAGCAAACCTTCCACCGAATGGCCGGGAATCTCCCAGATGCGGAAGAAGCCCAGGATATGATCGATGCGCAGGGCGTCGAAGTAGCGGGCCAGGGTGCCCATGCGCTGCTTCCACCAGGCGTAGCCGTCCTCGGCCATCCGCTCCCAGTTGTAGGTCGGGAAGCGCCAGTTCTGGCCGGTGGTGGAGAAGTCGTCGGGCGGGGCGCCGGCCTGCTGGTGCATGTGGTAGAGCTCGGGCTGTGTCCAGGCATCCACGGAGTGGCGGTAGATGCCAATGGGCAGGTCGCCTTTGAGCACTACGCCGTGCTGGCGGGCGTAGTTTACGGCGTCGAGCAGCTGCTTATCCAGGTGGAACTGGATGAAGAAGTGCAGGCCTACCTCGTCGAAGTTGGCGGCGTCCTCGCGCACCAGCTCGGCCACTTTTGCCGGCGTGCGGTACTCTTCGGGCCACTGCTGGAAGTCAGCGGTGCCGTACTGGTCGCGCAGGGAGCAGAAAGCGGCGTAGGGCTCCAGCCACGACTTCTGCTCTTCGCGGAAGGCATGGAACGCCGGGTCGGCCAGGAAGGCAGCTTTTTCCTGCTGATAGAGCAGGCGCGCGAACTTCCACTTGGCGTTCATTACCGGCTCGTAGTCCACGAAGTCCCTGGCGTTCAACTCCTGGCGCAGCTGCTCCAGTTCCTGCTGCGCGGCAGCATCATGGAGGGGCGCAATGGAATCAAGGCTGAGGTACTGCGGATGCAGGGCAAACACCGAAATAGCCGCGTACGGGTACGAATCGACCCAGGTGTGAGTGGCCACGGTGTCGTTGATGGGCAGAATCTGCACCAGCTTGAGACCGGTTTGCACGGCCCAGTCGGTGAGCAGCTTCAGGTCGGGGAACTCGCCGACACCCAAGCCCTGCTGGCTGCGCATGGCAAACACGGGCAGCGCCACGCCGGCGCCGCGCCAGGTGCTGGGGTAGCGGAAGTTATCGTCGGCCCGAACGCGCAGCGTACGGCGGTCCTGAGCCGGCGGAATGGTGCGGTCTTCGCCGTTTTCCAGCAGCACGATTTTCTTCTCCGCCGGGTCCCAGACACCATACTTATACTGCGTGGCTTTGTCGGGCTGCTCCAGGGCTACTTCGGCGGTCCAGGTGGGGTAGTCGGCGTCGGAGAGGATGACGGCCTTGCGGGCATCCCAGGCACCGAGGGCGGCGTCGGAACCCAGCACGCACAGCTGGTGGCCGGACTCCACCCGCGGTGCAGCCAGCTGGAAACGCACCACCGAGTCGGCTACGCGGGCTGAGGTGGCGGGCCGGGCCGGGCCGGTATTCGGGCGACGGAATAGGGCCTGGGTGAAGGCGGCCGTGAACAGCTCGTTTTCGGGCTGGGCAGCCGGGCGCCAGTAGTCTTCCAGCACGAGGCGCGAAAACTGGCGGCCATCGTAGTGCACCTGGCGGTTGGGGCCCCACTCCCAATGCTTGCCGCCGTCCTGATCGTCGAGCAGAATGTATTTGTAGTCGACGGTGCCGGCCGCGTCGTCGGGCAAGCTGATTTCCTGGCTCCAGCGGCCGAGTTCGGGGTTGTACTGCAAGTGCAGGGCGTGGTCGAGGTTCCACTGGCCCAGGCTGGGCTCGGAACCGCACACAACCAGCCGCTGGCCCCACGCGGTGCGGAAGGGCAGGGAGAAACGAAGAATCATGGAGCAGAATAGATAAGAGCCGAAAGATACGGGGGGATTGGGGGAATGTGCATAGATAGGTGCGTCCTTGCCCCTGAGCCGGGGCCAGGACGCACTGGTTTCCAACCCCAGGCCCCTTTTTGCCGTTGGGCTAGACTACACCCCTAATTCTGTACGCCTATCAACTCGCTACCTACTTACGCCCGCCGCGCGCTCTACACTCTCCTTGGAATCGTGGCGTTCGTGCTGCTGCTCCTTATAGGAGTGGTGGTGGCGCTGCAGTTTCCATCGGTACAGGACTACGCGGCCGGCAAAGCGGCCGGCTACCTGCAAGGCAAAATCGGCACCGAAGTACGCATTGCGAAGTTTCGCACCGATTTCAAGCACGCGCTCAGCCTGGAAGGCGTGTACATTGAGGACCAGCAGGGCGACACACTGCTGTCGGTGGGCCGCTTGGGCGTGGATCTGGACCTGTGGGCCCTCACCAAGTCGGAAATCAACCTGAAGGAGCTGGAGCTCAACGACGGCCGTCTGGCCATCAGCCGCACGCTGCCCGACAGCGTGAGCAACTACGACTTCATCGTCAATGCCTTCACGACGGCCGACACTGCCACTACCGCGCCGGCAGATACCACCGCGGGCTTCAAGTACAACATTGGCGATTTGCGCCTGACCAATATCCGCCTCACCTACGACGACCAGGTGGAGGGCATGGCGGTGCGCACGAAAGTGGGCGAGCTGGCCGTCACCATGGACGCCGTGGACGTGGATCAGTCGATTTATAAGGTAGATGAGGCCACGCTGCGCAACACGGCCATCAGCATCGCCCAGACCAAAACCGCCCCGCCCGATACGGCCGTGGCCGAGCCGCTGGCTCTTACGTTCGGGCTGAACAAGGCCGTGCTCAGCAACGTCAGCCTGACCTATAAGAACGACCCGTCGGCGCAGTTTATCAGCACCCGCGTGGGCGAGGCCGAAATTACGGCCGACAACATCGACCTGATCAACTCCCGCGTGGCCCTGAACACGGTGAAGCTGCGCAACACCAGCATTGCCTACGCCCAGAACGAAAACGTACCGGTGGAAAAGCGCCTCGTGAACCCCGCCGAGGTGGTGCGCGACCTGAACGACGCCGTGGAAGGAGCCACCGGCCAGCCTAGCAACTGGGTGGTGTCGCTGAACCGCTCCGACATCCGGGGCGTGGATGTAGCCTTCGACAACTTCGACGAGCCCAAGCAGCGCACCCGCCTGCCGGCCATGGACTACAATCACCTCAAGTTCACGGACCTGGTGCTGAACGTGGAGAACCTGCGCTACTCCGAAAACAGCACCACCGGCCGCATCAACCAGCTGGCCGGCCGCGAGCAGAGCGGCTTCCGCATCGACTCGGCCACGGCCGACGTGGTGTTCGACTCGGTGCAGACCCGCCTCACCAACCTCGACCTGATTACGCCGCACACCCGCATCCGCCAGACGCTGGGCATGCGCTACAAGAGCCTCGACGCGCTGGCCGACACCCGCCAACTGCCCAACCTGGGCATCGAGGGCGACCTGCGCAACGTGCGCCTCGGCTTCCGCGACATCCTGTACCTGGCCCCCGACCTGGCCGGCACGCCGCCGTTCACCACCGGCCCCAACCAGTCGGTGCTGCTGAGCGGGCGCGTGAGTGGCCGCGTGGGCGACATGCGGATTCAGGGGCTGGAGTTTGTGGGCTTCCGCAACACCATCGTGAAGGCCAGCGGCCGGATCCAGGGCCTGCCCGAAACCGACCGCCGCCTCTACACCGACCTGCGCATCCAGCAGTTCACTACCTCCGAGGCCGATATCCGGATGCTGGCCCCGAAAGGCACGATTCCGCCCGGTTACAATATTCCGCCCCGGATGACGGTGGCCGGCACCTTCCGGGGCCGCCCCTCGGCCATGCTGTTTGACACCGACCTGCGCGCTACCACCACCTACGGCAACGTGGCGGCGAAGATTGACCTCGGCGCCGGCCCCAAAGGCCAGGAGCCGATTACGGCCGTGTTCAGCACCCAAAACCTGAACGTAGGCCGCATCCTCAACGACCCCACCATCGGCACCGTCACGGCCAGCGGCCGCCTAAACGGCCGCGGCGGCCTCGACCCCAACCTGCTGCGCGGGCAGCTCACGGCCAACGTGCAGCGCGCCACCTACAACGGCTACACCTACCGCGGCATCACGGCCAAGGTGGACATCGACCGCAACCGCTACGTCATCGACGCCAAAAGCCGGCAGGACCCCAACCTGAACCTCGACCTGCTGGCCACCGTGAACCTGCGCGACGCCAACAACCCTAGCTACGAAGTGCAGCGCCTGAACCTGCGCGGCGCCAACCTCACGGCCCTGGGCTTCTACACCGGCGGCGACCTGCGCGTGCAGGGCGACCTGACCGCTAACCTCAGCGGCTCCGACGCCAACAGCATCAACGGTACGTTCTCGGGCCGCAACATCATCATCGTGCGCGACAACCAGACTATTCCGCTGGACTCGGTGAGTGGCCGCATTGTGCAGCGCCCCGGCCGCACCGAGGTGGTGTTCAACTCCAACGTGGCCGACTTCAACCTGCAAGGCAACACCCGCCTCGGCGACCTGGCCACGGTGCTGCAGGAGCACATTGACCGGTATTTTGATTTGCCCGGCGTGCGCTACCGGCCGTCAGCGGCCTACCGGCAGTTCACGTTCGAGGCCAATGTGAAAAATACCACGCTGGTGCAGAAACTGGTGCCCGACCTCAAGCAGCTCACGCCGTTCAAGCTCACGGGCGGCTTCGACAGCCGCGCCGCCAACCTCACGCTCAACACCCGCATTCCGCGCATTGTGTACATGGGCTACGCGCTTGACTCGTTGAAATTCAACGTCAGCTCCGATGCGCAGAAGCTGGACTACGCGCTGGGTTTGCGCCAGATCAGCCAGGACACCACGCTGCGCATCCCCAACCCGACCCTGGCCGGCAGCGTGCAAAACAACCAGATTGGCACCCGCCTGCGCATTGCCGAGTCGGACAGTGCCGAGCGCCTGAACATGGCCGGCGTGCTGCGCGAAATTGGCAGCGGCGACGCTTACTCTTTCAGCTTCGACCCTAAACTAATGCTGGACCGCGTGGCTTGGGACGTGACACCCGGCAACGAGCTGCGCTACACCACCGCTACCGGCGCCATCTTCGCCAACAACCTGGAGTTCAGCCGCAACAACCGCAGCCTGAAGCTCCAGACGCTGCCTGGCGCGCAGTATCCGCTGCAGCTGAACATGCAGAACCTGGAGCTGAACGGCCTGGCCCGCGCCGCCGGCCTGCAGGATTCGCTGGTGGCTGGCACGCTCAACGGCCAGGCCCTGGCGCTCAGCCTGGGCCAGCCCAAGCAGGCATTCACGGCCGACGCCACGCTTGCTAACCTGGTGTACAACAAAACCGTGGTGGGCGACGTGACCCTGAAAGCCACCAACCCTACTCCCAACCGCTACAACGTAGACGCCCGCCTCACCAACGCCCAGGGCGCCGACGTGCGGGCCGTGGGCTACTACTTGGCCACGCCGCCCGACCCGATTCGGTTTGATGTGACCGTAAACCGGTTTGACCTCAAGATGGCCGAGCCGTTTTCGGCCGGGCAACTACGCGAAGGCCTGGGTGGCGTGACGGGCAGCATCGTGGTGACGGGCACGGCCGCCCAGCCCATCATCAACGGGGCCCTCACCACCACTGCCGATGCCGGCCTGACGCTCACCCAACTGGGCTCCGACTTCCGCATGCCCAACCAGACGGTGACGTTCAACCCGCAGAACATTGCCTTCAATAACTTCACGGTGCTGGACTCGCTCGGCAACAAGGCCGTGGTGGATGGCCGCATCATCGTGCCCAACTACGCCGACGTCAACTCCTACCGCTTCAATCTCAACGCCACCACCGAGGACTTCCTGGCCATCAACAGCCGCCCTACCGACAACGAGCTGTTCTACGGCAAGCTGGTGCTGGACTCCGATACGCGCATCAGCGGTAACCTGACGCTGCCCGTGCTCAACACCAATGTGCTGGTGGAAAAAGGATCCGACCTGACCATTGTGGTGCCCAACGACGAAGCCGGCTTAGTCGCCACCGACGGAATTGTGGAGTGGATCGACAAAAGTGCGCCCGTCGATACGATGCTGGCCCGGCAGCTGGCCCTGGATTCCGCCAAAACCGCCGCCGGCTACGACATCACCGCCCGCATCACCGTCCGCGACAACACGCCCTTCACCCTCGTTATCGACCCGATTTCCGGCGACAACCTGAAGGTGCGGGCCGAGGGTACGCTCAACACGGCCATAGACCCCAGCGGCTCCATCAGCCTCACCGGTCGCCTCGACGTGACAGATGGCGCCTACAATATGTCGCTCTACGATCTGGCTTCGCGCGAATTCAAGATCGGCTCCGACAGCTACATTGTCTGGAGTGGCGACCCGTATAATGCCCAGCTCAACATTGCCGCCATCTATAACGTGAAGGCGGCCCCGGCCGAGCTGCTGGCCGCCCAGGGTGTGGCCGACGAAACGCTGAGTGCCGTAGGCCGCAACCAGCTGCCGTTCCAGGTGTTCCTGAACGTGACCGGTGAGCTGCTCAAGCCCACCATCGGGTTCGATATCCGCCTGCCGGAAGAGTCCCGCTCCGAGCTGCGCGGGCCCATTGAAGCCCGCCTGGCCCAGTTGCGCCAGCCCAGCGAAGAGTCGGAGCTGAACAAGCAGGTCTTCTCGCTGATGGTGCTCAACCGCTTCATGACCGACGACCCGTTCAAGAGCAGCGGCGGCAACCTCGTGACTGACCAGCTGCGCGGCTCGGCCAGCCAGGTGCTCACCCAGCAGCTCAACAACCTCACGGGCTCGTATCTGTCCAACCTGGGCGTGGAGCTGGGCGTGAACTCCTATGCTGATTACAGCAGCGGCGCCGAGAAAACCCGCACCGACCTCAACGTGGCCGTGCGCCGCCAGCTGCTCAACAACCGCCTCACCGTTCGCCTCGGCACCGATGTCCCGCTGGGCGGTGGCAACCAAGCCAGCAACGGGCAGAACCAGGCGGGCATCAGCTCTTTCGCCGGCGACGTCAGCATCGAGTACAACGTGCTGGCCAATGGCCGGATTCGCCTGCGAGCTTTCCGCAACAACGCCTACGGCGACATCGACGGCCAGTTTGTGCGCACCGGTGCCTCGCTCATCTTCCAGCGCGACTACCGCGACTTAGCTGACCTGTTCAAGGGCATCGATAAGGAGGTGAAAGAAGAAGTGAAGCAGAACCGCCGCCGCCAGCGCCAAGACAAAAAAGACGCGCAGGATTCCACCCAAACCGTTACGTCGGAGCCGCGCCGCGACTCCACGCGCACCGCGCAACGCCCCACTACCTCCGGCCGCTAGGTCGGGGGCTGGCGGTTTGTTGCCAGAGCCTGGCTGCTTGCTGAAGTTGCCAGCCTCCTCAGACTGGCATTATCAGGTCCCGAACGACGAGCTGCGAATCCTTAACTACGCATAACGAATCACTCTTGAATTTCTTGAAACTGCCAATTTCACGCATGAAGCCTTCCTTCTTTCGTCGCACTGCTCCCTCTCCGGTTGCTTCGGCATCACCTGCCGGAGCGGCCCGGCTGTGGCGTTCCTGGGCGGCGCTAACGGCTCTGCTGCTGGCAGCGAGCTGCTCGGGCACCAAGTTCATCCCCGAAGGCAGCTACCTCTACACCGGCAGCAGCGTGAAGATGCAGTCGGAAGCGCCCATCCCCAACGAAGCAGCCCTTACTACGGAACTCACCGCCGTCATTGCCCCCAAACCCAACGCCGCTATTCCGCTGCTGGGTGCCCGCCCGAAGCTGTATTTCTGGCACATGGGCGAAGGCAAAACCAAAGGCCTGAGCAAATGGCTGGCCGATAAGTACGGCGAGAAGCCGGTGCTGCTGAGCGAGGTGGACACCCAAAAGGTGAAAGGCCTGATGGTGAACCGCCTCAACAACAACGGCTACTTCAAGCCGGTTGTGCACAGCAAAGTGCAGAAGAAGGACCGCACGGCCACCATCGACTACCTGGCGCAGGTGGGCAAGCCCTACCTCATCAAGCAGATTCAGTACCCGGAGCGCGACACCCTGCTCGACCGCGCCATCCGCGCCACCCAGGCCGGCTCGCTGCTGAAAGTCGGCGACCCCTACAACCTCCAGACCCTCATCAATGAGCGCCTTCGGATTGATGGCGAGCTGAAAAACCAGGGCTACTACTACTTCACCCCCGACTACATCCTGTTTCAGGTCGACAGCACGCTCGACAACCAGGCCAACATCTACCTCAAGGTGAAAGGCTCCATCCCGAAGCGTGCGGCCCAACCCTACGTGCTCAACCGCGTGAGTCTGAACACCGATTACTCGCTCTCCGATACCGCCTCCCAGGGACGCCCGCCCATCATGTATGAGGGCTACCGCTACTTTCCCGACGAGAAGGTGTTCAAGGCCAAGGCCATTACCAACGCCACCTTCCTCTATCCCGACAGCCTCTATCGCCGCCGCCGCGCCGACCAGACCCTGAGCCGCCTCATGAGCCTGGGCACGTTCAAGTTCGTGGATATCCGCTTCCGCCCCGCCCGCAACCAGCCCGACTCTGCCGAATACGGCCACCTCAACGCCTTCGTGCGCATGACGCAGGTGCCCAAGAAAAGCCTGCGGGCCGAGGTAGCGCTGGTCAGCAAGTCTAATGGCTTCGTTGGACCCGGCTTTAAGGTGCAGTTCCGCAACCGCTCCGCCCTACGCGGTGCCGAGCAGCTGCTGGTGAATGTTACCGGCGCATTCGAAAACCAAACCCGCACCGGCACCAATGCCATCGGCCTCACGTCCTACGAACTAGGAGCCGATGCCCAGCTTATTGTGCCGCGCCTCATCACGCCCCCCTTCGATATCCGCCTGCGCAACTCCGACTTCCAGCCGCGCACCACCTTCGGCGTCGGCTACAAATACGTGCAGCGCCTCGAAGCCTTCCAGCAAGACGCCTTCAGCCTCAACTACGGCTATACCTGGAAAACCAACATCACCAACGAACAGGAACTGCGCCCCATCGATCTGCAGTACCTGCGTTTAGGAGGAGTATCTGATACCTTTCAGGCTCGGCTCAATAAGAATGCCTTCCTAGCCAACAGCTTCCGCCAACAGTTCATCCTGGGCAGCAGCTACCGCTACACCTACAACCAGCAGGCCCTGGAGCAGCGCCGTAACCAGATTTACTTCAGCGGTGGCATCGAGGTTTCCGGCAATGCCGCTTACCTGCTCAGCAACCTCACCGGCCAGACCAAGGAAACCAACCCCGACGGCACCGAGGCCTACACGCTCATCGGCCAGCAGTTCTCACAATACTCCAAAGTAGATCTGGAAGTGCGTAACTACTTCCGGACTTCCTCCAACCCCACCAGCGGCAACAAGATTGCCACCCGCGTGCTCATTGGCGCTGGCCTGCCCTACCTGAACTCCCGCGTGCTGCCCTATCTTAAGCAGTACGGTATCGGCGGCCCCAACAGCGTCCGTGCCTACGCCGCCCGCGGCATCGGCCCTGGCACCTACCGCCCCAATACCGACCGTGCCACCAGCTTCTACGATCAGGTCGGCGACCTGCGCTTCGAAGCCAACGCCGAGTACCGCCAAGACCTGTTTCCCTATGTGAAAGGCGCTCTGTTTGTAGATGCCGGCAATATCTGGCTGCTCAATGAAGATGTAGACCGCCCCGGGGGCCAATTCGAACCCAGCAAGTTCCTCAACCAGCTGGCCATCGGCGCCGGCGCCGGCATCCGCATCGACGTGCAGTTCTTCGTCATCCGCTTCGATGCTGCTATGCCCATCCGTGCCCCCTACGGCACCCCTGACGATAAAACGGTACGCCTTAACATCGCCATTGGCTACCCATTCTAGGTGCTTATACACAAAGACGTAATCTCTCCAACCAACAGAACGGGCCATGCACATGCATGGCCCGTTCTGTTGATAGCAAGTCGGCAACGGCACGGTAGTCAGAACAGCATCCTCACTGACAGTTGACCGTCGTATTACTACTATGCAGAACTCTTACTACTTAGTCTGAAGGTGTAGGTCATGCTCACGAATAAACTTGGGCAAGCGAATACTATAGCGGTTTCGCGAACGGTGTACTCCATCATCACCTACATAAACCAGGGCTTCAGCCCTAGAAGGCATGAGTCAAGGTACATGGTTATCTAAACCGCTATAAGTAGCGAACTATAAGCAGGCGCATAGAAAAAGGCCTTCGTGTTGAGCTGATCGAAGCATCTTTACTGCCGCCCAAAACGACCCTGATAAAGCAGTAGAAATGCTTAGACGAGCTCAACATGGTTATACGTTTGCTTATGTCTGACTACACAAGTAGTCAGACATAAGCAAACGTTGCCTTTGGATCCGGCTCCCCCTCTAACTTTTCCGGAGAGAGGCCAAAGAGTGTGAGCTATCCTACAGTCACGCCCACGCACAAACGCAAAACGCCCCTGCACGGTGAGGTGCGGGGGCGTTAGGGTGACCCGTGCGGGTCATACAGTAAGGTTGGCGGCGACCGACTCTCCCACCGATGAAGGCAGTACCATAGGCGCTCCGGGGCTTAACGACTCTGTTCGGAATGGGAAGAGGTGAACACCCGGGCTAAAGCCACCATTACTGGTGCGGCAGCTCTGTGTTCGAGGCGAGCTGCCAACAAAACCGTTGACGTAAGGACAAAAGAGAAAAACATCGAAGTTTCGAGCATTGTCAAGCAAAGCGTTCGAGTCCTTAGTACGGCTCGGCTGTGGCATTTCGGCCTCTACACCTACCGCCTATCTACGTCGTGGTCTACGACGACTCTTCCTATATAGGATATCTCATCTTCAGGTGAGTTTCGCACTTAGATGCTTTCAGCGCTTATCTCATCCCAGCGTCGCTACCCGGCGCTGCAACTGGCGTCACAACCGGTGCACGAGCGGCTGGTCCAACTCGGTCCTCTCGTACTAAAGTCAGGTCCTGTCAAATATCCAACGCCCACCACAGATAGGGACCGAACTGTCTCACGACGTTCTGAACCCAGCTCGCGTGCCACTTTAATCGGCGAACAGCCGAACCCTTGGGACCTTCTCCAGCCCCAGGACGTGACGAGCCGACATCGAGGTGCCAAACCTCCCCGTCGATATGAGCTCTTGGGGGAGATCAGCCTGTTATCCCCGGCGTACCTTTTATCCTTTGAGCGATGGCCCTTCCATGCGGAACCACCGGATCACTATATCCGTCTTTCGACCCTGCTCGGCTTGTAGGCCTCACAGTCAAGCCCGCTTCTGCTATTGCGCTCTACATCCGGTTACCAAGCGGATTGAGCGGACCTTTGAAAGCCTCCGATACTCTTTTGGAGGCGACCACCCCAGTCAAACTACCCAGCAGACACTGTCTCCGTTGCCAGATTAGGCACCAAGCAACACAAGGGTGGTATTTCAACGGCGACTCCCCAAAACCTAGCGGCCCTGGTTCAACGTCTCCCACCTATGCTACACATGTGTTACCCAGCGTCAATGTCAACCTATAGTAAAGGTGCACGGGGTCTTTCCGTCCCGTGGCGGGTACTCGGCATCTTCACCGAGACTACAATTTCACCGAGCTCATGGCTGAGACAGCGCCCAGATCGTTACACCATTCGTGCAGGTCGGAACTTACCCGACAAGGAATTTCGCTACCTTAGGACCGTTATAGTTACGGCCGCCGTTTACCGGGGCTTCGATTCAAACCTTCGCCTTGCGACTAAGTTCCCCTCTTAACCTTCCGGCACCGGGCAGGTGTCAGACCTTATACTTCCGCTTGCGCGTTCGCAAAGTCATGTGTTTTTGTTAAACAGTCGCCTGGGCCTTTTCACTGCGGCTTCTCCATCGCTGGAGGAAGCGACCCTTCTCCCGAAGTTACAGGTCCATTTTGCCGAGTTCCTTGGCCATGATTCACTCGAGCGCCTCAGGATTCTCTCCTTGACTACCTGTGTCGGTTTGCGGTACGGGCTAGAATTCAGTAAACGCTTAGCAGGTTTTCTTGGCAGTCTGATTAGGTACACTATCTCCGTGGCCGAGGCCGTAGAGTACTATCAGGTTTCAGCAAACAGGGCGTACTTAACTACCCCGCCTATACCTACACCCTTTAACGAGCACTTCCGTCCGCTCGCGGTACTTTCACTTCTGCGTCACTGCATCACTCCAAATCCTAGGTGCGGGAATATCAACCCGCTGTCCATCGACGTAGCCTCTCGGCGTAGCCTTAGGTCCCGACTAACCCTGCTCCGATTAGCGTTGAGCAGGAAACCTTAGTCTATCGGCGAGGGGGTTTCTCACCCCCTTTATCGTTACTCATGCCTACATTTGCTTTTCCAGCCGCTCCAGCATACCTGACGATACACCTTCTCCGCTGCTGGAATGCTCCCCTACCACTTGACAGTCTTTCATGTCAAATCCATTGCTTCGGTACCGGACTTGATGCCCGCGTATTATCGATGCCCTCTCGCTCGACCAGTGAGCTGTTACGCACTCTTTAAAGGAATGGCTGCTTCCAAGCCAACCTCCTGGCTGTCAAAGCAAGTGGACCTCCTTTGTTCAACTTAGTCCGAATTTAGGGACCTTAGCAGATGGTCTGGGTTCTTTCCCTCTCGGCCTGGGACCTTAGCACCCCAAGCCTCACTGCCGGCTATATTACGTGGCATTCGGAGTTCGTCAGGATTCGGTAGGCTATGACACCCCCTAGTCCTATCGGTAGCTCTACCTCCACGTAACTCAACGCCGACGCTGTACCTAAATACATTTCGGGGAGTACGAGCTATTTCTCAGTTTGATTGGCCTTTCACCCCTACCCTCAGGTCATCCAAATCCTTTTCAACGGAAACTGGTTCGGTCCTCCAGTTGGTGTTACCCAACCTTCAACCTGCCCAAGGGTAGATCACAAAGTTTCGCGTCTACCCCCTCTGACTCTGCGCCCTATTCAGACTCGCTTTCGCTGCGGCTCCATGCTTCTAAGCATTTAACCTTGCCAGAGAGGAGTAACTCGTAGGCTCATTATGCAAAAGGCACGCTATCAGGGCACGAAGCCCCCCTAACTGCTTGTAAGCACACGGTTTCAGGTTCTTTTCACTCCGGTATTCCCGGTTCTTTTCACCTTTCCCTCACGGTACTAGTTCACTATCGGTCTCTCAGGAGTATGTAGCCTTGGCGGATGGTACCGCCGGATTCAGACGGGATTTCTCTGGTCCCGCCTTACTCAGGATTCCTCTACCGTGCATTACCAGTTCGCCTACGGGATTCTCACCCTCTACGATCGACTTTCCCACGTCGTTCAGCTAAAGTAACACAATCAGATGTTGAGGTCCTACAACCCCGGACTGGCCGTAACCAACCCGGTTTGGGCTCCTCCCCGTTCGCTCGCCACTACTTGGGGAATCATTGTTATTTTCTTTTCCTCCAGGTACTTAGATGTTTCAGTTCCCTGGGTTTGCCCCATTCTACAAACGTAGATGGTCACCACGCTTCACGTGGTGGGGTTGCCCCATTCGGACATCTGCGGATCACCTCGTATGTGCCAATCCCCGCAGCTTTTCGCAGCTTATCGCGTCCTTCATCGCCTCTGAGAGCCTAGGCATCCCCCGTGTGCCCTTACTTACTTCTCTTGTGCTCCATCCGAAGACGGAGCGGGCTCGGGT
The DNA here is from genome assembly GCF_027359925.1 of Hymenobacter canadensis. Classification (NCBI taxonomy): domain Bacteria; kingdom Pseudomonadati; phylum Bacteroidota; class Cytophagia; order Cytophagales; family Hymenobacteraceae; genus Hymenobacter; species Hymenobacter canadensis. The sequence goes on from NZ_CP114767.1 coordinate 3,327,503, forward strand.
GATTATCCACTAGGGGTAATCACTTTCTTTTCTTTGTTTTTCTCTCTTGTTATCCTTACGTCAAAGAACGTTTTCTCCTCCTATTGAGGGGAAAAGTAAGAGTAGTATCCTGCGACGCTACTCCTATATGTGTGTGCACTACTTTAGGTGTCCGATTGACACCGAAGTGGAGAATAACGGAGTCGAACCGTTGACCCCCTGCGTGCAAGGCAGGTGCTCTAGCCAGCTGAGCTAATCCCCCGGATTGTTGTCCTGGCAGCGTTCCCACCAGTTGAACAGTGGGCCTGCCTGGACTCGAACCAGGGACCTCTACATTATCAGTGTAGCGCTCTAACCACCTGAGCTACAAGCCCTGTTCGTAAGACTCGCGTCCTACTAAAATCAGTGAATGAAGGAAATGACGAATTGATAGTGTTGCGTAGCTGGGTGAGCCGGACAGGTCGTCCGAGTCGGATAGCTCCAGAAAGGAGGTGATCCAGCCGCACCTTCCGGTACGGCTACCTTGTTACGACTTAGCCCCAGTTACCTGTTCTACCCTAACTGGCTTCGTTGCGGAGCACCAGCTTCAGGTCTACCAGACTTCCATGGCTTGACGGGCGGTGTGTACAAGGCCCGGGAACGTATTCACCGCGTCATTGCTGATACGCGATTACTAGTGATTCCAGCTTCACGAAGTCGAGTTGCAGACTTCGATCCGAACTGAGAACGGCTTTGCGAGATTGGCATCACATCACTGTGTAGCGACCCTCTGTACCGTCCATTGTAGCACGTGTGTAGCCCTAGGCGTAAGGGCCATGATGACCTGACGTCGTCCCCGCCTTCCTCACTGCTTGCGCAGGCAGTCTGTCTAGAGTCCCCGGCATTATCCGCTGGCAACTAAACATAGGGGTTGCGCTCGTTGCGGGACTTAACCCAACACCTCACGGCACGAGCTGACGACGGCCATGCAGCACCTTGCTTTGTGTCCCGAAGGAAAGGTCCATCTCTGAACCGGTCACGCGCATTCTAGCCTAGGTAAGGTTCCTCGCGTATCATCGAATTAAACCACATGCTCCACCACTTGTGCGGGCCCCCGTCAATTCCTTTGAGTTTCACTCTTGCGAGCGTACTCCCCAGGTGGGATACTTACCGCTTTCGCTAAGCCAGTGACTGTCTATCGCCACCAGCGAGTATCCATCGTTTACGGCGTGGACTACCAGGGTATCTAATCCTGTTCGCTCCCCACGCTTTCGTGCCTCAGTGTCAGTACCAGCCTAGTCAGCTGCCTACGCAATCGGGGTTCTGGAAGATATCTATGCATTTCACCGCTACATCTTCCATTCCGCCAACCTCGTCTGGACTCAAGCCCGCCAGTATCCAGGGCAGTTCCACAGTTGAGCTGTGGGCTTTCACCCCGGACTTAACGGGCCACCTACGCACCCTTTAAACCCAATAAATCCGGACAACGCTTGCACCCTCCGTATTACCGCGGCTGCTGGCACGGAGTTAGCCGGTGCTTATTCCTCAGGTACCGTCAGTTTAGGACGCATCCTCTTTTTCTTCCCTGAGAAAAGCAGTTTACAACCCAGAAGGCCTTCATCCTGCACGCGGCATGGCTGGGTCAGGCTCTCGCCCATTGCCCAATATTCCCTACTGCTGCCTCCCGTAGGAGTCTGGCCCGTATCTCAGTGCCAGTGTGGGGGATCACCCTCTCAGGTCCCCTAGACATCGTCGCCATGGTGGGCCGTTACCCCGCCATCTAGCTAATGTCACGCAACCCCATCCTTGACCAATAAATCTTTACCAATTACACGATGCCGTGCTGTTGGTTTATGCGGTATTAATCCGCCTTTCGGCGGGCTATCCCCCAGTCAAGGGCAGGTTGGTTACGCGTTACGCACCCGTGCGCCACTAGTATATTGCTATACCCGTTCGACTTGCATGTATTAGGCCTGCCGCTAGCGTTCATCCTGAGCCAGGATCAAACTCTCCATTGTAAGAAATTCTCTACACCCATGCGAACATGGGCTGATGTCAAGTGCTGATCCGACCCGGTAGTGTTGACTTGTCTTGTTCACCCAAGTCACGCTTTGTTCTTCGCCCCTACTGCTCTTGCGAGTGGCAGCGGCGAAGCTTACCAATTTGTCATTTCCATCCATTCAAAGAACGTGTGTCGCACCCGATCGGTGAAACGCAGTGACTCACAAAAGAGTCGGTAAGCAGTGTTCGTTTCCCCTTCCATGTGAAGCGGGCTGCAAAGGTAAGCAACTTTTTGCAAGAAGCAAGAAAAAGTTTGTTTGTTTTTCCGGCTGAAGTTTTGAGCGACGCTTCCGGTTGAAGCGGGCTGCAAAGGTAAGCAGTGGCGGCAGAAAACCAAGCCGAAGCCTGCGTTTGTTTTGTGCTTTTCTGCGTTACTCTGTCCGCCTCCGGTTGAAGCGGGCTGCAAAGATACGGTGGCTGTTTCTTCGTTTGCAAGCCCTGAAGCAAACTTTTTTCAGGGCCTGGCGCCCGGAGGCGCCGAAGTGGGCTGCAAAGGTAGCTGAACTTTTCCGCGATTTGCAAACCGGACCAACTTTCTTTTTTTGGCTGCCGAAGCGGCCTTTCCTGCTCCGCGTTTCGGATTGGGAGTGCAAAAGTAGCAGGCCTTTTTCTCTTGCGCAAGCAGTCTATGCAAGAAATGCAGCTGACAACCAGTACTGCCTTTGCATGCACGTTGGAAGACAACTGTTTAGCTCAGTGAAAAGGTTCAATGGATACCTGAAATTTATTCTAGGGGGCACTACACATGGGCTTGGCACACACTGCTCATGGCCCATTTAAACACAAACACCCCTCTTTCTACTGCTTTTACGCAGTGGAAAGAGGGGTGTTAACTATGCAGCTATATGATGTTGCTTAGCCTTATGTATACGTGTAGAGTTCCGTACTCTATATTTATACAGTGTGCGCTACGCGGTGGCTTCAGCCTTGACGCGCAGCTCTACCGGCGCGCCGACTGTTTTGTGCGCGGGTACTACCGTGACCACCACGTATTTGGACGTGGGCGTGTTGCTGGTTTTGGCTACGCTGGCAATGGGCACCAGCGGGTTGGCCTCGGGGAAGTATGCGGCCACGTTGCCCTTCGGAATGTCGTAGGGAATGGCTAGGAACTTCTCCACGGTGCGGGTGGAGCCTAGGTAGTGACTGGTGATGTCAATCAGGTCCTTGGACTTGAGGCCGCGCTCGGCCATGTCCTGCTCGTTCATGAACAGCACGCGCCGCTCGCCCGTGATGCCGCGGTACCGGTCGTTGTAGTCGTAGATGGTGGTGTTGAACTGGTCGTGGCTGCGCACAGTCATCATCACCAGCTGGCCGGGCTCCAGCTCGCGCTGGTACTTCTGGAACTCGGTGGTTGTGAAGTTGGCCTTGCCGTTCTTGGTGGTGAATTTCCGCTCGCGGGGGCCGTTGGGCAGGTAGAACCCGCCGGGGCGGCGCAGCTTCTCGTTGAAGTTCTCGAAGCCTGGAATCACGCGGCTGATATGGTCGCGGATGACGTCGTAGTTCTCCGTCATGGCCACCCAGTCGGCAATGTTGGTTTTCTCGCCCAAGGTGGCAATGGCGACGCCGGCCAGAATAGCCACTTCACTCATCATCTGACCCGGCAGCGGTATTAGAATGCCCTTATTCTGGCTCACCACGCCCATCGAGTTTTCGCAGGAGGTCATCTGGTGGCCGCTTTTCTGCATGTCCACGTCGGCATGGGTAAAGCAGGGCAGCAGCAGGCTGGTTTCGCCGGTCACAAGGTGGCCGCGGTTGAGCTTGGTGCCCACGAATACGGTAAGCTTCTGCTTACGCATGCCTTCGGCAATAACCTCGGTGTCGGGGCCAGCGGCCAGCAGATTGCCGCCCAGGCTGAAGTACACCTTGGTTTTGCCTTTGTACATGGCCTTAATGGAATCGACTACGTCGAGGCCGTGCTCGTAGGGCGGCTGGAAGTTGAACTCCTTACCCAGCGCATCCTGGAAAATCTTGGTGGGCTGCTCCCACACGCCCATCGTCCGGTCGCCCTGCACGTTGGAGTGGCCGCGCACCGGGCAGGTGCCCGCGCCGGGCTTGCCGATGGCGCCTTTCATGAGCTGCAGGTTCACGATTTCCTGAATCGTCTGCACGCCCTGGCGCTGCTGCGTCACGCCCATGGCCCAGCAGGTGATGATCTTCTGCTTGGGGGCAATGATATTGGCCGCTTCCAGCAGCTGGGCCCGCGAAATGCCGCTCAGCTCCTCGATGTCTTCCCACGGCGTGTTGCGGATGTTCTGCTCGAACGACTCGAAGCCAGTAGTGTATTGGTCGATGAACGGGCGGTCTACTACCTGGCCGGGGTTCAGGTCCTCGGCCTCGAACAGGTGCTTCATGATGCCGCGCAGCAGGGCCATGTCGCCATCCACGCGCACCTGCAGGAACAGGTCGGTGATTTGCGTGCCGTCGCCCAGCAACGCGCCCAGCGCCTTGAAGGGGTTCATGAAGTCCTGCGGGTTCTTGAAGTGGTTGAGGCCGGCTTCCAGCAGCGGATTGATGCTGATGATCTTGGCCCCGTTCTTCTTGGCCTTCTGCAGTGCCGACAGCATGCGCGGGTGGTTGGTACCCGGGTTCTGGCCGATAATGAGAATCACCTCAGCCTCGTAGATATCGTTGAGCGTAACGGAGCCTTTGCCCAGGCCCAGGGTGGGGCTCAGGGCCGCGCCGCTGCTCTCGTGGCACATATTGGAGCAGTCGGGCAGATTGTTGGTGCCGAACTGCTTGGCGAACAGCTGGAACAGAAAGGCCGGCTCGTTGGGCACTTTGCCCGAAGTGTAGAACAAGGCCTCGTCGGGCGAGTCCAGCGCGTTCAGCTCCCGACCAATGATGTTAAAGGCATCAGCCCAGGCAATGGGCGAGTAGTGGTTGTCGCCGGGGCGCTTAACCATGGGGTGCGTGAGGCGGCCGGCGTTGTTCTGGTCGCGGTCCGTCATCTGGGAGAGCTGGGCCAGGCTGTGCTTGGCGAAGAACTCGGGGCCGGCGGCTTTGTCGTCGGCATCCGAGGCGGTGGCTTTGGCGCCATTCTCGCAGAACTCCGCTATCGAGCGGTGGTCGTCCGGATCGGGCCAGGCGCAGCTGGAGCAGTCGAAACCGTCCTTCTGGTTCATCTTGAGCAGGCCGCGCGTACCCCGGTCGAGGCCACCTTCGCGCCAGCTGAACTCCATGCTCTTGAGCACAGCCGTGACGCCAGCAGCCACCTTGGGTGGCGTGTCAATCTGAATACCGGTGAGGGCTTCCGGCGGCTGGGCCAAGATGGGGTTGGTATATTTGGCATTGGCCACTTCGGGCGGCGTGATATTGCTGTTGTCGCGCATGCTTTGAGGGTCAGGGGCATCGTGGTCGGCTACCGGGGCCTCGCCCTGGTCGCTACGCTCACCGCTTTTGGGGGCGTTTTCCGCCTTTTGCTGCTGCTGGTTGCCGGCCTTGGAGGGGTCGGTTTTGGGGGAATCTTCCATGCGGAGTGGGCTTTGAGCGGTGGTGGTAGAAAGATAAAACGGCGCGGGCCGCTAATGTTTGCAGCCCAGGTCCTTTTCTACCAAGATATGGACGACTTGGTTGTCAGCAACTTCCTGGGTGCCGCGCAGACTGATGGTTTCCGAAGAAGCCCAGCCGTCGGCCACCGTGGCCGGCACCAGCACCCGCACGCGGCCCGCCTCGTGGCGCACGGCCAGGGCCAGCACCGTTGGGTCGCGTTCGAGGGTATACGTAAGAGAGTCGGCGGCGGTCAGGCCCAAGGGCACTACCGTTTCCAGCCGGCCCTGCTGCCGGAAGGCGGCTACTTCCGCCTCATCCAGGCGCAGGCGCAGCGTATTGTCTTCGAGGCGGAGCTTCATATTGGGGGTAAGATAACAGGTTGCATGGCTTGAACAATGTAGAGACACATATTCGCGTCTCTCCGTTGCTGCCATTGTTTGGGCAGGCGTCGTGGTCCTGGTCGCTCAACGAGGAGACGCGAATACGCGTCTCTACAGTTCTTTCGTAATCCGCCAGTCGTGGCAGTAGATGTTGTAGCGGTTCTGGCGCACGAAGCCGCAGAGCGTCATGCCGAAGTCGCGGGCGGCGGATACGGCCAGGGAGCTGGGGGCGCCCACGGCGGCCAGCACCGGAATGCCAGCCACGGCCGCTTTCTGCACCAGCTCGAACGAAGCCCGGCCGCTGACCAGGAGCACGGCGTTGTGTAGCGGCAGCAGCTCCTGGAACAAGGCCGCGCCAATTACCTTGTCGAGGGCGTTGTGGCGGCCTACGTCTTCGCGCAGCAGCAGCAGCTCGCCTTCCGGCGAGAAAAGGGCCGCCGCGTGCAGGCCGCCGGTTTGCTCGAACAAGTCCTGGGCGGCGCGCTGCCGCTCGGGCATCTGGTGCAGTACGCTGGCCGGCACGTAGGGGCCCGCCGCGGGCAGCACCGGACAGGCGGCAGCGTGCACCGCCTCGATGCTGGTTTTGCCGCACACGCCGCAGCTGCTGCTGGTGTAGAAGTGGCGCTCCAGGCGCGGCAGATCGGGGGTGGCAGTGGGGGCCAGCTCGGCGCGTACTACGTTTTCGCGCTCCTCCTCCTTTTCTACATCGGGGCAGTAGATGACGCCCTGCAGGTCCTGGCGGCTGCGGATGATGCCTTCGGTGAACAGAAAGCCGGCCGCCAGCTCGAAATCGTGGCCGGGCGTGCGCATCGTGATGCTCAGGGTACGGTGCTGGCGCTGGTCGGCGGGGCCGTAGCCGAGGCGGATTTCCAGCGGCTCCTCGGCGGCCAGCACATCGGAGGCTTCGGTCACGGTTGCGCCCTGCACCTTGTGCACGGTAACGTAGTCGTAACTGGTAGGCGGCAGGAAAACGGGAGCGGACACGGCAGGTAATACGTAAGAAGGAATAAGCAGGAGGGCCGGGGCCGGAGCCGTGGTCGTCTTTTAGAGTAACCTTCCGAAGAGGTTGGGAGTTTTGAAGAGCCGGGCGCGGCGCGGTGCCAGGCTGCACCGGCCGGCTGCTGAAGCTGCGCCTGCGCCACTCTACCTTGGTGCTTACGGCAGAACCGGCCTGGCCGATGCCGGCGGCGGTACTTGCCGGCCATTTGACGGCTGCGGCCCATCTTTACGACTTTCCTATTTCCCTTGCCATGCTCACTTCCGAAGAACGCCAGATTTACCGTCGCCACCTGCAGCTGCCCGAAATCGGGGAGGCGGGCCAGGAGAAGCTGAAGGCGGCCCGCGTGCTGGTGGTGGGCGCCGGTGGCCTGGGCTGCCCCATTCTGCAGTACCTGGCCGCCGCTGGCGTGGGCACGCTCGGCATCGTGGACGCCGACAAAGTGGACCGCAGCAACCTACAGCGGCAGATTCTGTATGGCCCGGCCGACCTGAGCCAGCCCAAAGCCGCCACCGCCGCCCAGGCCCTGCGCCGCCTCAACCCGCTAATCAACACGGAGGTATTCAACTGCCGCGTGACGCTGGGCAACGTGCGCGAGCTGGTCGGCAAGTTCGATGTGGTGGTGGACGGCTCCGACAACTTCCCGACCCGCTACCTGCTCAACGATGCCTGCGTAAGCTTCAATAAGCCGCTGATTTCGGGGGCTATTTACAAGTTCGAGGGGCAGGTTTCGGTGTTTAACTACCAGGGCGGCCCCACCTACCGCTGCCTGTTTCCGCAGCCGCCCTCGGCCCAGGAAGCGCCCAACTGCGACGCCACCGGGGTATTGGGCGTGTTGCCGGGCCTGGTGGGCATGGCCCAGGCCACCGAGGCGCTGAAGGTGATTCTGGGTATTGGCGAGGTGCTCAGCGGCCGGCTCTGGCTGTTCGATGCCCTCACATTCCAGACCCGCGCCCTCAAATTCGCCCGCCGCCCCGAGCAGGCCGCCATCAACCTTGACACCGCCAATACCGCCGATTACGCCGATTTGTGCGGGGCGGGTGTTACCAGTATTTCGGTTCAGGAACTGCACGAGCGGCTGGCCTCGGCGCACCCGCCGTTTCTGCTGGATGTGCGCGAGCCCCACGAGTTTGCCGCCGGCCACCTGCCCGGGGCCACGCTGCTGCCCCTGAGCACGCTGGAACGTGGTGTGGCCACCCTGCCCAAACACCATCCGGTGGTGGTGTACTGCCGCAGCGGCGCCCGCAGCACCAAGGCCGTAGAGCGCCTCCAAACCGATTTCGGCCTCACCAACCTGCTGAATCTGGAGGGCGGCATGCTGGCCTGGGAGGATGCGGCAATGGGTGACGAGGTAATGAGGTAATGAAGTGATGGAGTGAAAAGTAAAAGAACGTCATGCTGAGCGAAGCCGGAGGCGCAGTCGAAGCATCTCTACCGAGGGTAATCATTTACTACTGCAACGAAGCGGTAGAGATGCTTCGGCTACGGCTGCGCCTTCGCTCAGCATGACGTTCCGAAGTAACGGCCGGGGCCGTGCCAAACGGCGCCAGCTAAACAACCTCCGCAACGAGCAGACGCGAATACGCGTCTCTACACTGCCCATACTTCCCTTCAGTTTCTCATGCCGCTTACCGCTCCCGCCGCTGCCCGTCCGCGCCTTCGTTTCGACCGTAACGAACTGGCGGGGGCGTTGGCGGGGCTGGGCACTGATCTGCCGCTGCTCATCGGCGTCATTGCCGCCTCGGGCATTGACAGTGCGGGTGTGTTGGTCATGTTCGGGGTGATGCAGATTTTTTCGGGCGTGTGGTACGGCATGCCGATGCCGGTGCAGCCGCTTAAGGCCTTCGCCGCGTTGGTCATTGCCCAGAAAATACCGGGCCGCGTAATCTCCGGGGGCGGGCTGGCCATTGGGGTGAGCATGCTGGTGCTGTCGGTTTCGGGGCTGATTGACGCGGTGGCGCGGCTGGTGCCCAAGCCCGTTATCCGGGGCATTCAGTTCGGGCTGGCGCTGCAGCTGGCCACGCTGGCGCTCAAAGAATACGTGCCCGCCGCCGGCCTGCCGGGCTACGCGCTGGCCACGGCCGCGTTTGTGGTGACGGTGGTCTTGCTGGGCAACCGGCGCTGGCCGGCCGCGCTGGTGGTGCTGGCACTGGGCGTGGCTTACGGGCTGCTGTTTCAGCTGGATTATGCCACCGCTACCCGCGCCATCGGGCTACACCTACCCACATGGCACGTGCCGCAGGCAGCCGATGTACTGACGGGCGCGGTGCTGCTGGCCCTGCCCCAGATTCCGCTGTCGTTGGGCAACTCGGTGCTGGCGACCCGGCAGGTGGTAGAGGATTACTTCCCGGAGCGCCGCCTCACGGTACGGCAAATCAGCTTCACTTATGGCCTCATGAACCTGGTAAACCCGTTTCTGGGCGGCTTTCCGGTGTGCCACGGCTCGGGCGGCATGGTGGGCCACTACACTTTCGGGGGGCGCACGGGCGGCTCGGTGGTTCTCTATGGCACGCTGTTCGTGGTGCTGGGTTTGTTCTTCAGCCAGGGCTTTCAGCAGCTGGTGCAGATTTTCCCGCTGCCAATTCTGGGGGTGCTACTGCTGTTCGAGGCCCTCACCCTGGCTACCCTGCTACGCGACATCAGCGACTCGCGGGCCGGGTTATTGCTGGCGTTGCTGGTGGGATTGCTGTGCAGTGGGCTGCCGTATGGCTATCTGGTGGGGCTGGTAGTGGGCACGGCGCTGCACTACGCCATGCAGCGCGGCTGGGTGGGACTGGGCAAGTAGCGGTTCAACCCGGCTCTGAGGGCACACATTCCGGGCAGGGGCTGAAGTTTGAGACAGTACATCAGGACGAGCACTGTGGGCAGAGCCTACTGCAAAAGCGTCAACCGTCGCAACTGATTGTCTACCAGCCGGACTGGTCATGCAGCCGCCGACCCTGGCTTAAACCAACTCCTGCAAATAGGGCCACGCGAAATAGAGCGCCGCACCTTGCAGCAGCGTCATTGCCAAGGTAACGCCCCAGAAAGAGGCTTTGCGGTTTTTATGGTGCAGCAGCAGGATGGCCGCCCACGCGCCGGGGGCCGCGGCCGGCAGCGTGGCGAAGTGCAGCGTTTTTTCCGGGATGCGCCGTTGGCCGCGCTGGGCTTTTCGTTTGTCGAGGGCGAAAAGCAGAAAACACAGCAGATTGAAGAACAGCAGGCAGCTCAGAAGTACGGTCATGGTGTAGGAGGCGAAACGTGCAGCAGCGGGGCCGCAAGTTATGCGTCAGCAGCTCCGCTTACCCCCCAATCGTGCTCATCGACTCGAAGCTGAGCTGGTGCAGGGGGCGCTGGCTCTCGGCCTCAAAGCCGTTGGCGGCGCGGTTGCGGAACGCCGATTTCAGAGCCTCGGCAATCTGCTCATCGGAGGAGCCGCCGCGCAGCAGGGCCCGGATATCGAGCACGCCCTGGTCGTAGAGGCAGGTTTTGAGGCCGCCCTCGGCCGTGAGGCGGATGCGGTTGCAGGTGCCGCAGAAGGTGCGTGAGTAAGCCGCAATAATGCCCAGTCGGCCCTGGTGGCCGGCCACGGTGTAGTGCGAGGCCGTGTCGCCGGGACGGGTGGGCACGGGCGTCAGCTCGCCCAGGTTCAGGGCCAGGTGCTCCCGGATGCGGTTGTGATTCCAGGGCAGGGTGGCGGGCGTGGCCTCGTGGCTGTGGCCGTTGAAGGGCATTTCCTCGATGAAGCGCACGTCTACGGGCAGGTCGCGGGTCAGTTCGGCCAACGGCAGCAGGTCCTGGGTGTTCTGCCCGTCCATCACCACGGCGTTGATTTTCACCCGGATGCCGGCCGCCAGCAGCGCGTACAGCGTGTCAAGCACGCGGGGCAGCTCGTCGCGGCGGGTGATGCTGGCGAAGCGGGCGCGGTCTAGGGTATCGAGGCTCAGGTTCACGGCTTTCAGGCCCATGCGAGCCAGCTCGGGCACGTGGGGGGCGGTGAGCACACCGTTGGTCGTCATGGTCAACTCTTCGATGCCCGGAATCTGGCTGAGGCGGTCCATGAACGGCACTAGGTCGCGGCGCACGAAGGGCTCCCCGCCTGTGAGGCGCACTTTGCGCACGCCCAGGCCGGCCATGATGGCTACCAGCCGCTCCATTTCCTCATAGGTCAGCAGCTCCTGCTTGGGCAGGTACTTGATGCCCTCCTCGGGCATGCAGTAGAAGCAGCGCAGGTTGCACCGGTCCGTGACGGCCAGCCGCAGGTATTCCAGCGGGCGACCATGATTATCAAACAGAACGGAGGGTACGGCAGTGGGCATAAGCAAAGGGAGGAAATAACGGCGCAGCAGGAGCCACGAAACAAACAACGTAAATCAGGCTTTTCCGTTCGGGTAAACAACCCACGGGCTCCGGCCCGGGTTTTGTCGGTTCGGTGCAAACTTGCCGGCCGACCCGAACCGGCCCCGCCGTTTCGCCCACGAATTACCAGATAACCCATGAATCTGAAAATTGCTTTGTTCGGCATTGCCCGCGAAATAGTGGGGCAGCCGGTACTGGAAGTTTCCGCACCCGAAGGCCAGTCGGCCCAGGGCCTGCTCCACGACCTGCACGCCCGCTACCCCGAGCTGGCCCGCCTCACCAGCCTCGCCGTAGCCGTCAACAACGAGTACGCCGCCGACGATACGCTGCTGCAGGAGCGCGACGAAATAGCCCTTATTCCGCCAGTAAGCGGCGGGTAATTTCAGTTGTCAGTTGACAGGCAAAGCAAAACGTCATTCCGAGCCTGCGAGGAATCTCGCGTGCTGACGTTGAGCTACTCCCACCACATCAGCATGCGAGATTCCTCGCAGGCTCGGAATGACGTTCTTTCCTCCTCACTTCTTCATCACCCCATCTCCTCCCCTTGATTCACATCGACCTCACCGACCAGCCCATTGACGTACCGGCCGCCCTGCGCAGCGTGGAAGCCGATGGGGCGGGCGCTATCAATACGTTTATCGGCACGGTGCGCAACAAGAGCACCGGTCGCCCCGTGGTGCGCCTCGAGTACGAAGCCTACGACAGCATGGCCCTGCACCAACTCCGCAAAGTAGCCGAGCAGGCCGCCGAGCAGTGGCCGATGGTGGAGAAAATAACCGTCATCCACCGCAAAGGTATCCTCTACATAGGCGACGTGGCCGTGGTAGTGGCCGTGTCCACGCCGCACCGCGCCGAGAGCTTCGCCGCCTGCCAGTACATTATCGACACCCTGAAACAGGTGGTGACTATCTGGAAAAAGGAGTTCTATGAGGATGGCGACGTGTGGGTAGCGGCGCACCCGTAGCCTCACCCCCCAACCCCCTCTCCCGTGGAGAAGGGGAGCCTGACGATTCCAACGCCGCTACGTCGGCTAGCGCCTCCGCAACGGCTTACCGACTTTATGAAAAATACAAAGCGCCGCTACCTATGGTAGCGGCGCTTTGTGTTGGCGGTAGCAGTGTTTGAGGCAAAAGCCGAAAGTGCTGCGCGGCATCGTCAGGCTTTCCCCTCTCTAAAGGAGAGGGGGCCGGGGGGTGAGGCCATAGTTTGCGGCTTCCTCGGGCGTGTTCACGTTGCGCAGCTCCTGGGGGGCGGGGGCGGGCAGTACGGCCACGTCGGAGTTGATTAGGGTTTTGCGGGGGCAGCTGTAGCCCAGGCTCAGGAAGCGTAGCAGCTGCGGGTAGCTGGCCGGCTCCCAGATGGTAATGAGTGGCTCCGGCCACTCGTTCTCGGGGCTCTGGAAGGCCGTGGCCATGCGGGCCGGCTGGCGGTGCTGCACCAAGTGGGCCAAGGTGGTTTTGGACAGAAACGGCAGGTCGCAGGCCACCACCAGCCAGGCGGCGTTGGGGTCGAGGCGCAGAGCGGAGAGGATGCCGCTGAGCGGACCCAGGTCGGCGAAGGCATCGGGCAGGGGGCGCAGGCCGGCGTATTCAAGCTCCACTATCTGGTCGGGGCGGCAGGATACGTGCACGTCCTGGCAGAAGGGGGCCAGCAGCTCGGCGGCATAGGCGCGCTGCTCCTGGCCGTGGTAGGCCAGCTTGCCCTTATCCTGGCCCATGCGCTGGCTGCGCCCCCCGGCCAGCACTAGCCCGCGCAGCGGCGGCGCGGCGGCCTGCCACTCTTCCTGAATCAGCTGGGCAATGGCGGCGGTGTCGTGCAGGGGCAGCACAGGCACGTTGGCTTCGGCCAAATGGGCTTGCAGGTAGGCGGGCACTTCCGTTACGCCTTCGGGCAGCAGCAGGGCGCGCACGTTGGTGAGGCGGTCGAGCTTCTTCTCCACGGGCTTGGCGGGGTCCAGAATCACCAGCTGCCGGGCGGCGCGGAAGTGGTTGCCGTTCACCAGCACCAGGTTCTGGTGCTGCACCAATTCGGGCTGACTGAACCGGTCCAGGGGCCGCTTCACGTCGAGGCGGGCGAAGCTGATATTGTCGGTCAGCTCAGCGCTGGCCCCGGCCGCCAGCATGCCGGTTTCGGGGGCGGTGCCGTTGCGTACGGCATCAGCGGCGGCGTGGTCGGCGTCCACGTAGGCCACGCGCAAGGTATCGGTGAGCAGCGGCAGCAGCCGGGTCACCAGTTCCTTGATGCGGCCGCAGGGAGCCCCCAGGATGGCCAGCTCGTGCCGGCCGAACTCGCCTAGCGCGGGTCGGGTTAGGTGAGCATGCTTGGTGCGGGGTTTCTCGGAGGGGGCGTTATCCGGCATGGTGGAAGTCCTGTTTGCCGCCGGTTTTGCTGACGAGGCGGGTTTCCTGAATGAGAATGTCGTGCGAGAGGGCCTTGCACATATCATAGATGGTGAGGGCCGCCACCGAGGCCCCGGTCAGGGCCTCCATTTCGACGCCGGTTTTGCCCGTCACGGTGGCCGTGCACTCAATCAGCACGGCATCGGGGCCATCCACCTCAATGGTTACCTGGCAGTTATCGAGGCCCAGCGGGTGGCACAGCGGAATCAGCTCGGAGGTGCGCTTGGCGCCCATGATGCCGGCCAGAATAGCCGTCTGGAACACGGGGCCTTTGCGGGTCGGCAGGTCGCCTTCCTTCACGAGGGCCATAATTTCTGGGCCGAGCACCACGCGGCTGCGGGCCCGCGCCACGCGGCGGGTGGGTTGTTTGGCGCCTACATCGACCATGGCGGGCTGGCCAGCGTCGTTGAGGTGGGTGAGTTTAGCGGAGTCGGACATACGGGACACCGGCCTGCGCCGGTGGTTGGAGGAAAAGGGAATGGTAAGCCAGGTTGGCGCGCTGGCTATACGAGGTTACCGGCCGATATAGAGACGCAATATTTTGCGTCTCATCGTTGCTGACGTTGTTTATCGTAGAGCAGCAGTTCAAGTACGGCCGTTCAACGACGAGACGCAAGATATTGCGTCTCTACATCGGCCTTGTCCTACCTGAACAACCAGCCGGTTTCCACGTTGAGAAACGGCGCAAGCTACGGCTTGTTCTACCTTCGTGCCTATGATTTCTGTTGCTGAAGCCACCCGCCTTGTTGCCGCCACCATCCGCCCGCTGGGCGTGGAGCATCTTTCCCTAGGCCTCGCCACCGGCCGCGTGCTGCGCGAGGACCTGCGCGCCGACCGGGACTTTCCGCCTTTCAACCGGGTGGCCATGGACGGTATGGCCGTGCAGTTTGCGGCTTCGGCGGCGGGCCAGACGGAATTCCGCATCCACCACACTCAGTTTGCTGGCCAGCCGCCGCAGCCGCTGCCCGATGCCACGGCGGCCGTGGAAATCATGACCGGGGCCATGCTGCCGCCCGGCGTCGATACCGTGATTCGCTACGAGGACCTCACGTTTCGCACCGCCGCCGACGGCCAGCGCTGGGCCACCGTGCAAACGCTGCCGCCCCGGGCCGGCCACAACGTGCACCCCCAGGCCGCCGACCGCCACCAGGGCGACCTGCTGGTGCCCGCCGGCACGCGCTTGGAGCCGGCCGAAGTAGCAGTGGCCGCCACCGTGGGCGCCGCCACCGTGGCTGTGTCGCGGCGGCCGCGAGTGGCCGTGGTGAGCACCGGCGACGAGCTGGTGCCCATCACCGAGCAGCCCCAAGCCCACCAGATCCGCCGCTCCAATGCCGTCATGCTGCAGGCCGCCGCCGAAGCCGCCGGGGCCCGCACCGAAATCTTCCACTTCGACGACGACCCCGCTGCCCTGCGCCAGGGCCTGCCCGCCCTGCTGGCCGGCTTCGATGCGGTGGTGCTCAGCGGGGGGGTGTCGATGGGCAAGGCCGATTTTCTGCCAAGTGTACTGCGGGAGCTGGGCGTGGAGCAGCTGTTCCATGAGGTGAAGCAGCGACCGGGCAAGCCGTTCTGGTTCGGGCAGCAGCCCGGCGGGGCAGTGGTGTTTGCGCTGCCCGGCAACCCGGTGTCCACGTTCGTGAACTTCTACCGCTACGCCCGGCCCTGGCTGCTGGCCGTGCAGCAACCCGCCGGCACCTCGGCCGCCGGTGCCGCGCCCGTGCCTGCCGTGCTCACCCAGCCCATCGACTTCAAACCGCCCATGACGCACTTCCTGCTGGTGAGCATGGAGCCCGGCCCCGACGGCCGTCTGCTTGCCACCCCCAAGCGGGCCGGCGGCTCCGGCGACATGGCCAGCCTGCTCACCTCCAGCGGCTTCCTGGAGCTGCCGCCGGAACAGGAGCACTTCCCCGCGGGCACGGTGCTGCCGGTGTGGCAGTTTCGGTAGAGGAGATTTCGATAGAGGAGAAATAGCCGGTTTCAGTCGTGTTCCTCCAGCTCGAACAGTTCCTCCACAGATTGCCCAAAGTACCGCGCCAGTTTTAGTGCCAACACTGTGGAAGGCACATAGCGGCCTTGTTCGATGGAAATGACCGTTTGCCGGGAAATAGCTAAAGCCGCCGCCAAGTCGGCCTGCGTGATGGCGCGTTGCGCTCGGGCCACCTTCAGCTTATTCCGCACAATTGCGCTGAAAAGGCATCAGTAAGCCGCCGTAGAAAGCCACGAGGTACACTACTAACGCTACGGGAGCCACGCAGAATATCGTTGGGCTGGCACTACGGCCGCTCAGCACCAGCACCGCCGACACGCTCCCAAACAAGAGAATGGCAAACGTGGTGGCCCGGAAAGCCAGGAGCCGCCGGTAGGCCGTACGCTCATCTTCGATACGCTCGGCCGAAAATACCCAGGCCAATATTCCGGCTATCAGCGCCAGTACCAGTCCGGTAACGCTTTGCAGATATACAAACCCGCAAGCACTCAGCAGCAACAGCATACTGACGTATTTGCAATAGTATGGCAAGAGAACCTTTTTCATAACGGTACCAGTAGAGTGAGCCCAAATGTACGCTATGCTTTACACATAGTAAAGCATAGCGTACATTTTTATTTTTAGATTCGCCCATCCCATTTGCTTTGTCACCTCACCCCTCAAAATCCAGCCCGCACTGGAAGCAGTGGCACTGGGGCTTCTCGGGGGCCAGCAGCCACAGGCGCAGCTTCACGAACAGGTTGTCTTGGGGCTGGGGCTGGTGGCGGCACACCACGTCGGGGTGGTGGCAGCGGGGGCAGCGGAGCGTGGCGGGAGCTTCATCGTCGTCGGAAGAGGCCAGGGCGTGCATAGTGGGGCGGCTGGCTTCCAGCAACTCCTGGGCGGCGGCCAGGTCGGGCTGGCGCACGTGCAGGCGTACCCCACCGGAGATGGGGCCATAGGGCCGGTTTTCGTTGCTCAGGAAGCTCGGGATGCCGGCGGCATCCAGCTGGTTTTTGGCCAGATGCGCCGAGATATTGTTGGCGAAAGAGGCCAGCAGCACAATGGGCTGGTCAGTGGGCTCGTCGAACATGCGGCGGGACGTTGCAGTGTATTGAGTACTGGGTATCGGCTATTGAATAGTAAGCAGGCCCATGAGTCTTCCTACTAATTACTTACCATTCAATACCTACTACCAAAAACAAAAGAAGCACCCCGCGGGGTGCTTCTTTTGTTTTTGAGCCACTTTATTTTGAGGGGCGCTACTTGAATAGGGCCAGCGCCTTGATGAAGGTCTGGGAAACGCCCCAGGCCAGCGGCACGCCTACAAACAGCCAGGCAATAACCACCGCGCCAGTAGAGCTGGGCGTGGCGTCGGCGTTGGAATTCGGTGTTCTTGGTTCCATATCGGTTGAAATCAGGAGATGAGAGGGCCGGCGCTTAGGCCGCTACTTTTTTGGCAGTTTCCTTTTCGAAATACCGCTCAGCAACGGGCTTCACTAGGAAGTTGGCAATCAGGCCCACTACCAGCAGCACGGCCATGGTGTAGAATACCGACTGATAAGCCGCCGCCCCTACCAGGCCATTGTCCTTGGCATTGCTGTGCAGGTAGTTTACAATCACGGGGCCCAGTACACCGGCTGTGCTCCAAGCCGTGAGCAGCCGCCCGTGGATGGCGCCCACCTGCAGCTTGCCGAACAAGTCAGAGAGGTAGGCCGGAATGGTGGCGAAACCACCGCCGTACATGGTCAGAATCACGCAGGATATCACCACAAACAGCGTCAGTTGGGCGCCGGCACCCAGCGTCGGAATCAGGGCGTAGAGCAGAATACCCAGGCCGAAGTAGATGGCGTAGGTGGTTTTACGGCCCAGCTTATCCGAAGCAGACGACCAGAAGAAGCGGCCCAGCAGATTGAACAAGCTCAGCAGCCCCACAAAGCCGGCAGCGGCAGCCGCCGTTACGCCGCGTCCGGCGCCCATAGCAGCATCCGAAAACGACTCCTGAATAAGTGGCGAAGCCGTTTCGAGCACGCCGATACCGGCCGTCACGTTCATGCACAGCACCACCCACAGCAGCCAGAACTGCGGCGTCTTGATGGCGTTGTCGGCCGTCACGTTGCCAGTGGTAATGAGAGCATTGTGGTCCGTAGGAACAGTATAGCCCTCGGGCTTCCAGTCGTCGGCGGGCACCCGGATGGTCCAGACGCCGAACTGCATGAACAGCAGGTAGATCAGGCCCATGGCCAGGAACGTGGCGGCCACGCCCAGCGAGCCGGTACCGGCCGCCTTGAAGTGGTCCATGAGCGTGACGGCCAGTGGCGAGCCAATCATGGCGCCACCGCCAAAGCCCATGATGGCCATACCCGTGGCAACGCCTTTGCGGTCCGGAAACCACTTGATGAGCGTGCTCACCGGCGAAATGTAGCCGATACCCAGCCCGATGCCGCCCACGAAGCCGTAGCCGAAGTACACCAGCCAGATGCTGTGCAGATGCACGCCCAGCGCGGCAATGAAAAAGCCGCCGCCGAAGCACAGCGCCGAAGCCATCATGGCCTTGCGCGGCCCGACGCGCTCCAGCCACTTACCAAAAATGGCGGCCGACAAACCCAACAGCACAATGGCAATGGAGAAGATTACGCCCAGCTGCCCGGGCGTCCAGTCGGCTGGACCCGGCGCGTCGGGGTTGCCGCTGATGAGGGCTCCCAGGGGCTTCTTGAACACGCTGAAGGCATACGCCTGCCCAATGGCCAAGTGAACCGCCAGCGCGGCGGGCGGTACCAGCCAGCGGTTGTAGCCGGGACCGGCTATGGTGCGGCTACGGTCCAGTAAAGAATCTTCTGCCATGAGGAATGGTGGTTTTGGTGGTGAGGTAGAACAGAAACGCAAATAGCACGACCGGAAGCCGTGCCTGATTTTTAGGAAGATATCGGCTTTGTACGCCGATTACCGGCAAATGCCCAACTATTTTTTGCTAAAAAGCTATAGGTCCGACTTCGTTCACAGCAGCTTCCCTCCTACCCCGGCCACCCGATACCGCTGCGGCTACTCCCGGGCAGGCTGGCGCAGGAGCCAGCCACGCGGGCCTTTCGCGCGCGACGCCTTCAGGAAATCCTGCAGGCCGGCGGCCATGGCCTGCGCCATGCGGCGCTGAGCGGCGGGATCAGTCAGTACTTTTTCATCTTCGGGGTTGGACAGAAAGGCCGTTTCCACCAGCGCGTTGGGGTACTCGGTAGGGCCATTCAAACCGAAGTTAAAATTGCCGACCAAGCCCCAGCCTGGCAGACCGGTTTGCTCCTGCATGCGCTGGTAGAGCGCCGCCGCCAGCGGCCGAAACGCCACGTAGCGGTAGAACGCCGCCGTACCGCGGGCCGCCGCACTGCCCGCCGAATTCACGTGGATGCTCACCAACAGCGCGGGCCGGCGCTGCCGTAGCAGCAGCACCCGGTCGCCGTTGTCCACGGTGCGGTCGTCGGAGCGGGTCATGAGCACGCGGGCCCCGCGGCGCTCCAGCTCCTGGCGCAGCTGTTGGGCAATGGCCAGCGTCAGGTCTTTTTCGCGGATGCCGGCCGGGGTGGCCGCGCCAGTATTGGTGCCGCCGTGGCCGGCGTCGATGGCAACCAGTAGGCCTTTCAGGCGCAGCTTGGCGGGCGGGCGCGCCACCTGCACCACCAGCGTATTGCGCACGTAGCTCACATGGTAGCCCCAGCTCTGGCGGTGCCGCAACGGCAGCACCAACCGGAACACATCGGGCTGGGGCTGCTCGTAGTAAACGGCGCCCAGCTCCTGCAAGCCGGCGCGCTGCGTTATCCAGTTGGTGTTGGACGTGGCCCCAAACACGTCTACCACCAGCCGGGCGGGGTTTTGGAGCAGCTGCGTGCGGTAGGGCAGACGCTGGCTGAGCGGCAGCCGCACGTAGTCGTAGAGCGAGTCGCCCTGCACGCTCCACGAGCCGGTGAGCGAGGCCGGCACGAAGCCGCCCGGCGGCAGCAGGCGCACGACTTCGGCGGGTACCCAGGCCTGCTGGCCGGCCGCCAGCCGCACGCGGTACTGCCCGGCCGCTCGTCCTACCACGTGCAGCACCACCAGGGAGTCGAGGTAGCCGAACTTGGCGCCGCCCAGCCGGTCTTCGCCCAGGCCGTAGTTCAGATAGGCCAGCCCGCCCTGGGTGAGGGCTAGCTGAGGCTGATCGGGGCTGAGCACGCGCACGGGGGCGGCGGTGGCCAGGGAGTCGTGGCGGCCGTCGGGCAGGCGCAGGTGCAGCCACAGCGGCCGGCCGGCGGCCCCGCCCAGCGTGTCGGCGGCCGTGATGGTGTAGCTGCCTTGGTAGATACCGCGCTGCCCGCCGGCCTGGGCGGCGGGCAGTTCCGTCAGGGGCCGGCCGTTCAGGAACGTGGCCTGACCGCCCGGCTCGCCGGTCAGGCGCACCTGCAGCTGGTCGCCGGGGCTTAGCCACAGCTCGCCGCCGGGCACGGTTTCCACCGATTTTATTGGGCGCTGGGCCGCAGCCGGGGCCACCCCAAGCAGCAGCAGGGCCAGCCACCAGCCGGCAGCAATCTTCTCAACAGCTCTTCGCATGCGGCAGCTACCATAAAAAGAGAGCCCCACCAGCCGGCAGGGCTCTCCAATACAAGGAAAACAAGGCTATTCTTCGCGCACGGCCTCGCGCAGGTCTTTCACGTCGCGGCTGGTTTCCATGGCCGTAAACTCGGTCTGGAGGGCGCGGATGTGCAGCTCGTCGCGGCCTTTGATATCGAGGCGGATTTTGCGGAACTGCGCATTGAGGCGGCGGCTGATAACCGTGGCGTAGTCCCAGTCGCGCTGGGTCCAGGCTTTGCGGCGGGCCCGCACCTGCTGCATAAACTGCGTGAAGGCCGGCTCGATGGTGGCCGGCGTGAGTTGCTCGATACCGGCGTAGGTGCCCAGCAGCTCGTTGGCGAAGGTATTGGCATCAGCGTCGCTGACAGGCTGGCGCGCCCGGGCCCGTGAAACGGAGTCGAAGCGGGCGGCGCGGCGGCCGGCCACGCGCAGCTTGGCAGCGGTGCGGTCGGCCAGCGTATCGAGGTTGCGGACTTCGTCGCGCACCACGTCCTGGCGCTCACGCGGGGTGGTGTCGCAGGACGTGAGCAACAGGGCGGCTCCGGCGGCCACGCCGGTGGCCGCCAGCAGGCGGAGGGTAGGGAACAGGTTCATGGGCGAAATGTACGTAACCTGCTGCCCTTGGGGTTAGGCTTACTTTCCGGTACGGAAGCAACTGCCCCCAAACTCACGCAGAGGCGCTTTTGATGCCGGCCTAGCGCTGCTGCAGCCGGAACGTGAAGGGCAGCTCGTAGACGACGGGCACGGCGCGGCCGGCCAGCCGGGCCGGAATCCACTGCGGCGGAATGGTGCGGCACAGGCGCAGGGCCTCTTCGTCGCAGCCGCCCCCGATGCCCATCAGCACCTTGTGGCCGGAAGCGCGGCCCAGGGTGTCGATGGCAAACGACACCAGCACCTTGCCCTGAATATTGCGGTTCTGGGCCTGCATCGGATAGTTGAGCTTGGCCATGTAGGCGGCCAGCGCGGCCTCGCCGCCCACAAACAGCGGCGGCTGCTGCACGCGGGTGCGGGTCCACTGGCCGGGGCTCACTTCAGTTTCGTACGGAATGTCCTCGATGGGACGATAAAACAGCAGCTTGCCGGCGGTGTGGTCGTAGCGCTGCACCAGCACCTGCCGGCCGTCGCGGGTGAGGCTGAAGTATTCCCAGACGCCTACTTTGCGGCCCTTTTCCATCTCGCCGCTTTCCAGCTCGCTTTTTCGGATGCGTTGTTGCGCCGAAGCGCCGGTACATAGTAATAGCAACAGGGCGCAGAGCGCCACTAAAGAGTAAAGTTGTTTCATACGGGTGGGAAGGAGGAAGTCGCGGCCGGCTCAGGGGGGATAGAGCACAGAGCCGCTAGAGCAAAAAATTAGTGGCAAAGTTCAATACTGCATCTACCCCTTGCTTCCCTTCGACGCCCCGTTTTAGTGTGCACAGGCCCCGGAACGGCCTGATTAGCTTTAAAAAACGACAACCTGCCGGGCAAGAGCAAGAAATTAGATTCCGGAAATATACAAGTGTTATAGCAGATAGACAAGCCGTTGCGCACTCAGTGTTCCGGGCTATCGAGTTGGTCGCGCAGGTCGCGCAACTGGCTTTGCAGGCCCGGCTGGTGCGGGCATAGTTTCTCCAGCCGCCGCAGCAGCCGGAGCGCACCGGCCGGGTCGCCGAGCATGCGGCGCATGGTGGCCCAGCCCGCCAGCGCCCCAAAATGGCGCGGTTCCAGCCGGAGGGTTTCCTGCACGTCGCGGATGGAGGCGCGGTATTCGCCGCGCAGGTAGTGGGCCGTGGCGCGCTTGTTCCAGCCTTCGGCGTACGTGGGCCGCTCCTGCACCAGCACGTCGAACTCGGCAATGGCCAGGGTGTAGTCGCCGGCGGCCATGGCCCGCATGCCCACCTCCAGGTGCTTGTCGAGGCGGTGGTCGTGGGTGGTGAGCCAGTGCTGCCAGATGCCGTTCTGCAGCGCCTCAATCTCCGTAAGGGCCGTGGCCTCGCGCAGCCGCTCAAACAGGTCGTCGGGGTTCATGTGCGATTTTAGTGGTTGGTTTTCCGTTTTTCGGTGGCAGTGTCAGCAACGAATTTCCCTTTTTACGAACAACGAAAAACAAACAACGAAAAACTGCTTAAAACAGCGCTGACGCCACCCGCCGGATGCTTTCCGACTTGCCCATGCTGTAGTAGTGCAGGCAGGGCACGCCGTGGGCCATCAGCTCCCGGCTCTGGTTGATGCACCACTCAATCCCGATTTCGCGGGCCGCCGCGTTGTCGGGGGCCAGGTGCACAGCGTCGGCCAGCTCCTCCGGGATGTTGAGGTAGAAGGCCCGGGGCAGCATCGTGAGCTGGCTTTGGGTGGTGAGCGGCTTGAGGCCGGGGATGATGGGCACCGTGATACCAGCCTCGCGGCAGCGCTTCTCGAAAGCAAAAAACTGCTCGTTATCGAAGAACATTTGCGTCACGATGTAGTCGGCGCCGCGGTCCACTTTGTGCTTGAGGTAGCGCAAATCGGCCCCGTAGTTCGGCGACTCAAAGTGCTTTTCGGGGTAGCCGGCCGTGCCGATGCAGAAGCTGGTGGCCCACACATCATCCTGCTTTTCGTCGAGGTAAGCACCTTTGTTCAAATCCGAAACCTGCCCGATCAGGTCGCAGGCATAGGCGTGGCCGTCGGGGTCGGGCTTGAAGCTGCCCTCGCTCTTGATCGGGTCGCCGCGCAGGGCCAGCACGTTGTCGATGCCCAGAAAGTGCAGGTCGATGAGGGCGTTTTCGGTTTCCTCCTTCGAGAAGCCGCCGCAGATCAGGTGGGGCACGGTGTCCACGTCGAACCGGTTTTTGATGGCCGCGCAGATGCCCACCGTGCCGGGCCGCTTGCGCACGGTTTTCTTTTCCAGCAAGCCGTTGGGGTGCTGGCGGTACACGTACTCCTCGCGGTGGTACGTCACGTCGATAAACGGCGGCTTGAACTCCATCAGGGGCTCGATGTTGGAGAACAGGTTCTGGATATTTTCACCCTTTTTGGGGGGCAGCACCTCGAAGGAAAACAGCGTTTTGCCTTCAGCGCGGGTCAGGTGTTCGGTTACTTTCATACTGCTCTGGCACAGGCATCCCAGGGCTAAAGCCCTGGGCTAGTCAGCGGATTAGAAACGAGGAGGAGATGGAGAAAGGGCTGTAATGGACGCTGCGTAGCCCAGGGCTTTAGCCCTGGGGCATAAGGGCAGGCACCGCCGTAGGCTCGTAGTTCAAATTCGGCATCAGCCAGCGCTCCAGCTCCGGCAGCGGCATAGCCTTGCGCTCGGCCATGTCGGCTACCTGGTCCCGGCCGATGCGGCCGAGGCCGAAGTAGCGGGAGTCGGGGTGGGCGTAGTAGAGCCCGCTGACCGAGGAAGCCGGGTACATGGCCAGGTTTTCGGTGAGGCGGATGCCGGTGGCGGTTTCGGCGTCGAGGAGCTCAAACAGCGTGATTTTCTCGGTGTGGTCGGGGCAGCCGGGGTAGCCGGGGGCGGGGCGCACACCTTTGTATTTCTCCTGAATCAGGTCTTCGTTCGACAGGTTTTCGGCCGGGTCGTAGCCCCAAAACTCCTCGCGCACGCGCTGATGCAGGCGCTCGGCAAAGGCTTCGGCGAGGCGGTCGGCCAGAGCCTTCATCATGATGCTGCTGTAATCGTCGTGCTCGGCGGCAAACTGCTCCAGGTGCTTCTCAATGCCGATACCGGCCGTCACGGCAAAGCCGCCGATGTAGTCAGCCCGGCCGGTTTCGAGCGGGGCCACGAAGTCGGAGAAGGCCAGGTTGGGCACGCCGGCGGCTTTTTCGCTCTGCTGGCGCAGCGTGAAAAACTCGGTGGCTACTTCGGTCCGGCTCTCGTCAGCGAATATCTGCACGGTGTCGTGGCCGACGGTGTTGGCGGGCCAGAACCCGATAACGGCGCGGGCCGTGAGCAGCTTTTCGCCCACAATGCGCTTAAGCATGGCCTGGGCATCCTGGAAAAGCTGGGTGGCGGCCTCGCCCACATTCTCGTCGGTGAGGATGCGCGGGTAGCGCCCTTTCAGCTCCCAGGTCTGGAAGAACGGCGTCCAGTCGATGTATGTGGCCAGCTCGGCCAAGTCGTAGTCCTCCAAAGCCTTGGTGCCAAGGAAGGTCGGCTTGACGATGGGCGTAGTGTCCCAGTCGGCCTTGAAGCCGTTTTCGCGGGCGGCTTCGATGGTCAGGTAGTTTTTGTCGCGCTGGCGGCCGGCGTAGTCCTCGCGGAGCTGGCGGTACTCCTCGCGCACGGTGCGGGCGTATTCCACATCGGCCGAGCCGAGCAAAGCCGCGGCCACGCCCACCGAGCGGGACGCGTCGTTGACGTGCACGATGGGGCCGCTGTAGTTGGGCGCAATTTTCACGGCGGCGTGCAGGCGCGAGGTGGTGGCGCCGCCGATGAGGAGCGGGGTTTTCAGGCCGCGCTTTTCCATTTCCTGGGCCACGTACACCATTTCATCCAGGCTCGGTGTAATCAAGCCGCTTAGCCCGATGACGTCTACTTGCTGCTTCTGGGCTTCGTCGAGAATCCGCTCCAGCGGCACCATCACGCCCAAATCCACGATGTCGAAGTTGTTGCAGGCCAGCACCACGCCCACGATGTTCTTGCCGATGTCGTGCACGTCGCCTTTCACCGTGGCCAGCAGAATTTTACCGGCCGTCTGCCGGTCGCCGCTCTGCTTGTCGGCCAGCAGATAGGGCTCCAGGTAGGCCACGGCTTTCTTCATCACCCGGGCCGATTTCACCACCTGGGGCAGGAACATTTTGCCGGCCCCAAACAGGTCGCCTACTACGTTCATGCCGGCCATCAAGGGGCCTTCAATTACTTCGAGCGGGCGGCCGACCAGCTGCCGCACTTCCTCGGTGTCCTGGTCGATAAACTCGGTGATGCCGCGAACCAGCGCGTGCTGCAGGCGTTCCTTCACGGGCAGGCTGCGCCAGGCGTCGGCCACTACTTCCACCTTGTCTTTCTGCTTCACCGTTTCGGCAAAGTCCACGAGGCGCTCGGTGGAATCAGGGCGGCGGTTGAGCAGCACGTCTTCTACCAGCTCCAGCAAATCCTGGGGCACCTCGTCGTACACGGCCAGCTGGCTGGGGTTCACGATGCCCATGTCCAGGCCGGCGCGGATGGCGTGGTAGAGGAAGGCCGAGTGCATGGCCTCGCGCACCACATCGTTGCCGCGGAAGGAGAAACTGATGTTCGAAACGCCGCCGCTGGTGAGGGCCCCGGGCAGGTTCTGCTTAATCCAGCGGACAGCTTCGATGAAGTCCACGGCGTAGTTGCGGTGCTCGTCGAGGCCGGTGCCCACGGTCAGGATGTTGGGGTCGAAGATGATGTCCTCGGCCGGGAAGCCGACTTCGTTCACCAGAATATCGTAGCTGCGCTGGCAGATTTCGATGCGCTTCTCGTAGCTGTCGGCCTGGCCGTTTTCGTCGAAGGCCATGACTACCACGGCCGCGCCGTACTGGCGCACGGTGCGGGCCCGCTGCCGGAACACGTCCTCGCCTTCCTTCAGGGAAATGGAGTTGACGATGCTCTTGCCCTGCACGCACTTGAGGCCGGCTTCCAGCACGCTCCATTTCGAGGAGTCAATCATGACGGGCACCCGCGAAATATCGGGCTCCGAGGCAATCAGGTTCAGGAAGGTCGTCATGGCCTGCTCCGAGTCGAGCATGCCTTCGTCCATATTCACGTCAATCACCTGGGCGCCGCCTTCCACCTGGTCGCGGGCCACTTGCAGGGCCGCCTCGTAGTTGCCGGTGCGGATAAGGCGGGCAAAGGCGCGGCTGCCGGTGACGTTGCACCGCTCGCCCACGTTCACGAACAGGCTGTCGGGGTACACGCCGAACGGTTCCAGGCCGCTCAGGCGGGTGGCTTTGGGCACTTCCGGCAAGAGGCGCGGCGCGTACTTTTCGGCCAGCCGAGCCAGCTCGCCAATGTGCTGGGGCGTGGTGCCGCAACAGCCGCCCACCACCGTCACGAGGCCTTCCTTGAGGTAGTTTTCCACCACGCCCGCAAATTCCTGGGCCGACTCATCGTAGCCGCCAAAGGCGTTAGGCAAACCGGCGTTGGGATAAGCCGAAATGTGCACGTCGGCAATGCGGCTCAACTCCTTGATATACACCTTGAGCTGGTCGGCCCCGAGGGCGCAGTTCAGGCCCACGCTCAGCAGCGGCAGGTGGCGGATGGAGTTCCAGAAGGCCTCCACGGTCTGCCCGCTCAGGGTGCGGCCCGAGGCGTCGGTAATCGTGCCCGAAATCATGACCGGCACCACTTTGCCGCCCTCGTCGAAGAACTTCTGCACCGCGTACAAAGCCGCTTTGGCGTTGAGCGTGTCGAAGATGGTTTCGATCAGCAGCGCGTCGGAGCCACCGTCCACGAGGCCGCGCACCTGCTCGAGGTAAGCGGTGGCCAGCTCATCGAAGGTCACGGCCCGGAAACCGGGGCGGTTCACGTCGGGCGAGAGGCTGGCGGTGCGGTTGGTAGGGCCGACGGCCCCCGCCACGAAGCGCGGCTTGTCGGGCGTCAGGGCCGTAAAGGCATCCGCCGACTCCCGCGCCAGCCGCGCCGACTCGTAGTTCAGCTCATATACCACGTGCTCCAGCGCGTAGTCGGCCTGGGCGATGGTGGTACCGCTGAACGTGTTGGTTTCCACCATGTCGGCCCCGGCGGCGAAGTACTCGTCGTGAATGCCGCGGATGATATCGGGCCGGGTGAGGCTGAGCAAATCGTTGTTGCCGCGCAGCGGGTGCGAGTGGTCGGCAAAGCGTGTGCCCCGGAAATCCTCCTCCGTGAGCGGGTGGCGCTGGATCATGGTGCCCATGGCGCCGTCAAGAATCAGCACGCGCTGACGCAGGATGTCGTGAAGGGGGGACGTAGTGGCGGGGGTGGTGAGGGCGGTCGGCATATCGGCTCTTCTAGAGAAAATCAGCAGCAAAAAGTGCCTATCCAGAAAGAGCCGGGCGCGAAGGCCGGTTCCGTACTTATCTTCTTCCAACGCCCGTAAAGGCCTTGAAAAGGGAGTTAGCACCTTGTTTTATTTCAGGTTGCTAAGACGTCATCGGGCCCAATCCCTCGGTCTTTCTGGATAAGTAACACAGCGAAGATACAACCGGAATTTCCGAAATTCAATTCCCGGATTTCGGTGGTTGGCGGCGGTAGCTTCTTGCAGCTAACCGCAAACCAGGGTGGACTGTTGGCCGCCAAGGCTATATCAAGCCACTGTTTTCCGGCGTTGGCTTGCTGTTATTTATTTCTCCCCTACTCCTCTGGCTTATGCGTCCCCGACTCTGGCTGCTCTTGTTGTTGCTGACTACCAGCCAGCTGGGCTGGGGCCAGGCCATGCCCGCCACCGCCGGCACCGGCTTGCAGGGTGCCTACTACAATGGCCGCAACTTCGGGCACCTCGCCTTCACCCGCCTCGACCCTACCATCGACTTCAACTGGACGCTGGAGCGCAACCGCGCCGGGCAGGTGACCGGGCATTTTGTGCCGCCGGGCGAAGGGTTGGCCGGCGAGGACTTTTCGGTGCGCTGGACGGGCCACCTCTACGCGCCAGTTTCGGGGCTGTACACGTTTCAGGTTCCTACCGACGATGGCATGCGGGTGTGGGTGGGCGGCAAGCGCATCATCAGCTCTTGGCGCAACCAGCCCGTGACACTGGTGACGGCGCAGCTGCAGCTGGAAGGCGGCCGCTATTACCCGCTGCGCGTGGAGTACTACCAGGTGGGGTTCGACACGCGCGCTTTGCTGGCTTGGCAACTGCCTAACTCCACTATTGAGCCCGATGCCATTCCGGCCCGCTACCTCTACTCCGCTTTGCCGGCCTCAGCCAAGCCAGTGCCGGTGGCCGCCACGCCGCAGCCTGCGCCACCCGCCCGCCCGCAAACGGCTGGCCTGCCACCGGGCGTGACTATCACGCCCGTCAAATCGGCTCTGGTGATTGGGCGGCGGCCGACTTCTGCCGTTGCACCGCGCCCCACCCGGCCCGCGCCACGCCCCCGGCCCACACCGGTCCCAGTTCCGCAGCCACGGCCCGCACTGCCCGACACGGTGCTGCCCGACCTGGCCAGCCTGAACCGAGGGACGGCCGTGGCGTTGCCCAACCTGTATTTCACCCAAAGCACGGCCGCGCTGCTGCCCACTTCCCGACCCACGCTCAACGCCCTGGCCCGCCGCCTGCGCGAGCAGCCCGCCCTGCGCCTGGAAATAGCCGGCCACACCGACAACGTGGGCGACGCCCAGCTGAATTTGCGCCTCTCCGAGCAGCGGGCCCGCGTGGTGCGGCAGTACCTAGTGCAGCAGGGCATCGACTCGGTGCGGCTGGCGGCCCGCGGCTACGGTGGCACCCGCCCGCTGGCCGATAACCGCGACCCACAGCAACGCCCCCGCAACCGCCGCGTAGAAGTGGTGGTGCAGTAGAAGAACCTGACCTAACAATTTGATAACCTGACTACAATCCTTCTGTGTATAAGGAATAGGGAACGTAGGGCGGAGTTTTTTGCTTGGGCCTTCTGAAGGGCGTAACATGGCTACCCGAAAGCCGTATCTTGCGCCTCGCCGTCTGTCATTTATCTGATTTCTAGCTGCCGATTGCCCTTGTTGTTTTCTTACCGTTTCGGCGTCCTGTTTTTACTGCTGCTACTGGCCGGAGTGGGCCCGGCGCAGGCCCAACAGCTCCTGCTGACCGGGCGCATCACGGAGGCGGCCACGGGCAAGCCGGTGCCGTTCGCGTCGGTGTTTGTGCCCGGCACCACGGCCGGCGCCACCGCCGACGAAAACGGCCGCTACTCCCTCAGCACCGCCCCGGCCGACACTGTGGTGGCTTCGGCCATGGGCTTTGCGGCCCTCAAGAAACCCATCCGGCGGCAAGCCGCGCGCCAGACCATCGACTTTGCGCTGGGGGCCGGGGCCGTGAGTCTGGGCGAGGTGATAGTGCGCCCCCGCGAAAATCCGGCTTACGCCATCATGCGGCGCGTGCAGCAGCAAAAAAACCGCAACAACAAGGCCTCGCTCGAGGCGTTCGAGTTCGACTCCTATAACCGCACCGAAATCAGCCTCAACAACCTGCCCGCGCAGGTGAGCAACCGCAAGGTGCTGCGCCAGATGACCGCCGTGGCCGACAGCCTCGGCCTGGAGCGCGGCGCCGACGGCAAGCCGGTGGTGCCCATTTTCGCTACCGAAATCGACTCGCGCTACTATGTGCTGCGCCAGCCGCTACGCCGCCGCGAGGAAATCCGGCACAGCCGCATGCGCGGCATGGCCCCGCGCGAGGGCTCGGTGATTTCGCAGGTGACGGGCTCCTCGTTTCAGGACTGGGACTTCTACCGCAACTGGCAGCAGATCATGGGCAAGGACTTCGTGTCGCCGATTGCCGACGGCTGGAAGTTCGCCTACGAATACGAGCTGCAGGACTCGATTTTCATCGGTAAGGACTATTGCTACCAGCTGGCCGTGACGCCGCGCCGCGCCCAGGACCTGGCCTTCACGGGCACCATCTGGATTACGGCCGACAGCTACGCGCTGCGCCGTATCGACGTGTACGTCAGCCCCGAAGCCAACCTCAACTTCATCGACCAGATCAAGGTGAAGCAGGATATGACGCCCACTGCGGCCGGCCCCTGGCTGCCGCTGCAGACGCGCGTGGTGGTGAGCATCCGGCCCAGCAAGCAAAGCACCGGCGTGGTGGCCCGCTTTGTCACCATCAACTCCAACTTCGAGGCTCAGAAAGAGCACCCGCTGGCTTTCTACGACCGGCCGCTGGAAACCCTGGCCCCCCCAGTGGGCCCGGCCAGCAAAGAGCCCGACAATTTCTTTGAGCGCAACCGTCCTGATACGCTGAGCGTGCAGGAGCAGCGCACGCTGATGGTGCTGGATTCGGTGCGCAAGCTGCCGGCCGTGCGCTCGTTGCTGGAAGTGGCCGATGTGGTGGTGAACGGTTACTACCGGGTGGGCAAATTCGACGTGGGGCCGGTGCTGGCCACCATCGGCTACAACAATATCGAGGGGCTGCGGCCCCGCATCGGATTCCGGACCACGCCCGAAATCAGCCGCGACTGGACGGTGCGGGCCTACCTGGCCTACGGCGTGCGCGACGGCCGCTTCAAGTACGGCGCCCGTGCCACCCATGTCCTTGACCGCCGCTCCTGGACCACCATCGGCTTCGAGTACCGCCACGACCTCGACCAAGTGGCCCTGCTCGACAACGACTACGCGCTGGAAAACCCGCTGTTCGAGGCCTCGGCCCGCCTCGGCAACATCGACAACGGCCGGCCTGTGCTGCGCGACTTGTCGGCGCTGTCGCTGCAGTCGGATCTGTTTCGGGGCTTCACCCAGAAGGTCACGTTCCGGCACCAGCAGTTCCGGCCGCTCTACCGCTTCGCCTACTACACCGGCGACGTGCGCGTGGGCGCCCCCACCGACGACCAGTTCAGTTTGTCGGAAATCGTGCTGGAGTCGCGCTACGCCCCCGACGAGGTGCTGGTGCAGAACGAAAACCAGAACCGCCGCACCTCCTTCGGCCTCAAGCGCCTGCCCATCACCACGCTACGCTACACGCTGGGCCTCAACCGGTTCCTGGGCGGCGACTTCCGATACCACAAGTTTAACCTGCTGGTGGCGCAGAGCGTGCGCCTGGGCCAACTGGGCCGCTCCAACTACACGCTCGATGCCGGCTACATCCCGAGCACGGTGCCGTATCCGGTACTCAAAACCCACCTCGGCAACCAGTCGCCGTTCTATAACGGCGGGGCTTACAACCTGATGCGCTTTTTCGAGTTCGTGAGTGACCGGTACGTGGCGCTGCGCCTCGACCATCATTTCGAGGGTTTCCTGCTGAACTCGGTGCCGGCCCTCAAGCAGCTGAACTGGCGCCTGGTAGCTACCGGCAACGTGCTCTATGGCAGCGTGGCGCGCGCCAACGACGCCATTATCCCGGAACTGGACCCCACCAGCGGCGAGCCGCTGCCCCGCTTCCAGCCGCTGGGCCGTCTGCCCTACGCCGAGGTGGGCTACGGCGTCGAAAACATCTTCCGGGTGGCGCGCGTTGATTTCCTGCACCGCCTCACCTACCGCAACTCGCCGGGAGCCCGTAACTTTGGGGTGAAATTCAGTCTGCAGTTTAGTTTGTGATTTTTGGTGATGAGGTGTTTTTGGGTAATGAAGTGATGAGGTGAATGGTGAAACGTGACGGGTAGCAGGTGCCGGAAGAATATTTTTTCCGCCCGGCACACTTCTACTACTCCACTCTATATCTTAATCTTACCTGTCACCATTTACCTCATCACCCCATCACCTCATAACCCCAAAACACCTCCTGCAACCCCGGAGCCACTGTGCGGCTCTCCAATGAATCAAAACCCCTTGTTTTTTGTACAAGAGCTTATGGCATACGAAGTAGATAACCTGACCCTGGCCGAAGCCACCCGGCACGCTCCCTTCGTCGATTACGCCCGGTGCGTAGACGACAGCCAACGCCCCTACAACCACGTAGGCGACTGGCCCGCACAAGGCGAGCTGTATCCGGTGCGCGTGGTCGATTCGCGCACCGAAGGCATGCCGCTGATCCACGTGCTCGGCTTTCAGGGCGAGGCGCCCTTTTACAACGCCTTTGCCCCGCACCGCTTCGAAGTGATTCTGACGGTGTGGCTGAACTAGGCCCCGCCTGATTCTTTGAACCCCTAATACTTCCCCGCCTGGCTCCGTGCCAGGCGGGGAAGTCTGCGTTTGGGTGGGTTGGGGCGCCACAGAGCAGCTGCCCTGTTTTTCTGAGGCGGGTAATATTTTTATACTTAATTAATAATATATTATACATAATATCGAAATAAACCTCTATTCTGATGAACGTAGCGCAGTACTGGCACCGGCTGCTCGGAATCCGGACACCGGAGGCGGCTACCGTCTGGCTGTTTTTTCTGCACCACTTCCTGCTGGGGGCCGGCACCATGCTGGTGTACGTCACGGCCTCGGTGGTGCTGCTGGAAAGCCACCCCGACCACAGCCTGCCGCTCTCGTATCTGGTGGCTGCCCTGGCCCTGGTGCTGGTGGGGCGCGCGTATGCCTGGCTGGAGCACCGGCTGTCGTTGCGGTATCTGGCGGTGTGGGTGCTGGTGGCGGTGTTGCTGCTCACGGGCAGCGTGGCGGCGCTGCTGCTGCTGGGCCACTCGCTGGCGGCGGTGCTGGCGCTGGTGGTGGGCTACCGCCTGATCTACCTGCTCACTAATCTGGAGTTCTGGGGGCTGTCGGCGCTGGTATTCAATGTGCGGCAGAGCAAGCGGCTGTTCAGCCTCATCAGCGCCGGCGACCTGCCGGCCAAAGCCCTGGGGGCCGTGCTGGCCACCACCGTATACGCGCACACCCAGCTGGCTTTGCTGCTGGTTACGGCGCTACTGCTGTATGCCAGCACCTTTTTCACGCTGCGCGCCATTCTGCAGCGGCACCCGTTGCACGCGCGCCACTCGCCAGCCCGGCCCTGGCAGGGGGCGCCGGTATCGTGGCTGCCGGGCGGCAATTCGCTGGTGCGGGCTATGGGGCTGGGCGTGCTGGCGCTGGCCGCCGTGATGGCCGGCACCGAGTACCTGTTTTTCGTGAACGTGAAGCAGCGCTATCATCATCATACCGACCTCATTATCTACATCGGGAAGATGCTGGCCATCACCTATCTGCTGGCCACGGTGTTTAAGCTGCTGGTTTCGAGGCCGGCGCTGGAACAGCTGGGGGCGCGGCGGGCGCTGGCCGTGCTGCCGCTGACGCTGCTGCTGGCGCTGCTGCTGTTTGTGCCGCTGCAGGCCCTGGGCCTCACCGAAAACCGGGTGCTGCTCTACTGCTGCACGCTGTATCTGCTGGTGGAAGTGCTGCGCCGGGCGGTGTTCGAGCCTATCTTCCTGGTGCTGCTGCAGCCCCTGAGTGCGGTGCAGCGGCTGCAGGGACATACCACCCTCAAGGGCCTGTATGAGCCGCTGGGCATGGCGCTGGCGGGTGGGCTGTTTCTGGGGCTGCCGCTGCTGGGGCTGCGCAGCGTGTGGGGGCATCTTGTCTGGATGGTGCTGCTGCTGCTGGCGGCGCTGTGGCTGCTGCACCGGGCCTACCAGCACTACCTTTCCGAGCTGCATGAGGCCCTGGAGCTGCGCTTCCTCGACCATCAGGAGCTGGCCCTGCCCGACACGGCCCGGGCCCTGATGCTGCGCAGCCTCGGCAGTTCGCGCCCCACCGAGGTGCTGCCCGCGCTGCAGTGGCTCCAGATTCATTTCCCGGAAGCCCTGGCCGAGGCGGCCCCCACCCTGCTACACTACCCCAACGACCAGGTGCGCCACCAGGCGCTGCTGCTGCTCCTGCCCGGCCAGCTCCCGCCCGCGCTGCTGCATCAACTGGCCACCTCCGACCCGGCTCCACAGCTGCGCCAGACCGCCGCTCAGCGCCTCGGCAGCCACCCGGCGCTGGTGCTGGAAACCCTGCAAACCTTGCTAAACCCAGCCGATGTGGCGGCCTGCGCCGGTGCGCTACACGGGCGGCTGGCCACCAAACCCAACTGCCCGTTGGCCCAGGAAAGCCTGGGTAGGCTCTTGGCGCTGCCCAATCCTGCGGCCCGCCAAGCGGCGCTAGGCCTGAGCCACTACCTGCCCGCCCCCCAGCAGGCGGCGCTGCTGCGGGAGGCCCTGCACAGCCCCGACCCCAGCGTGGTGCAGGCCGGGCTCCGGGCCGTGGTGCGGGTGCCGGCCGCCGGGCACGCCACCCTCGATCTGGCCCCGGCTGTGCTGCGGCTGCTCCCGCAGGCGGCGTTCAGAGCCCAGGCCGCCGCCGGCCTCGTGCAGCTCGCCGACGCGGCCCTGCCGCACCTGCACCACGCCCTGCGGCCGGCGGCACCGGCTACGGCCGCCACGTTGCACCTGCCGGCCATTCTGGGCCGCATCGGGAGCCCGGCCAGCCGGCTGCTGCTGCTGGAACTGGTGCAGCGCCCCTCCATCCCGCTGCGGGCCGCAGCACTGCGGGCCCTGCGCAACTTCCATCCGCACCCCGCCGACCAGCCGATTTTTCAGCGGCTGCTGCATGAGGAAATCAGCTTGGCGCACCGCCTGCTGCGGGGACTGGGCACTGCCCCGGCCGGCCCGCTGGCGGCCAGCCTCACCTACGAGCTGGCCAGCCTGCACCAGCGCATCTTCAATCTGCTGGGGCAGCTCTACGAAACCACCACCGTGGTGCAGGCCCAGCGCAACCTGGCGCAAGCCAGCGCTGAGCGGCGCGCCAATGCCCTGGAGCTACTCGACAACGTACTGCCGCGCAACCTGTATCTGGCCCTGCAGGCCGTGCTCGATGACCATTTGCCCCCGGCGGAAAAGGCCCGCCTCCTCGACGAACTGCTGGGCCGCCTGCCCGGCACCGAAACCCTGACGGCGTTTCTGGTGCGCCAGGGCGAGGCCATGTTTTCTACCTGGACGATAAGCGTGGCGCTGCGCCAGTGGCAACCCACCGCCCACGACCTACGCTGGCTGCTGCCCTACCTGCACTCCGGCCAGCCCTTGCTGCACGAAAGCGCCCTGCTGGCCCTGGAGCACCTGCGCACCACCGGCTACACCCATTTTCAGCAGCTGCTGGCTGCGCACCCGGCCCTTGGCACCTACCTTATGCACGCGACTCCCACTTCCGCCTCCATTTCCATTATCGAGCAGGTACTGCTGCTCAAAAGCACCGCCCTGTTTGCCGAAACGCCCGAAAACGTGCTGACCAGCATCGTGGCCATTCTGCAGGAAGTCAGCTACACCGACGGACAGGTCATCTTCCCGAAGGGCGAGCTGGGCGCGTGCCTGTTTATGGTGTATGCCGGCGAAGTAGACATTCTGGACGGCCCCCGGCAGCTGGCCCGCTTCGGCAAAGGCGAGTGTTTTGGCGAGCTGGCCCTATTCGATGCCGAGCCGCGCTCCGCCTCGGCGGTAGCCGCCGGCCCCACCCGCCTGCTGCGCCTGGATCAGGAAGATTTCTATGAGCTGATGGAGGAGCGCGGCGAAGTGCTGCGCAACGTAGTACGGGTGCTCTGCCAGCGCCTGCGCCGCCAGAATGAAATGGTGGGGTGATGGGGTGATGGGGTGATGGGGTGATGGGGTGATGGGGTGATGAGGGAAGAACGTCATTCCGAGCGGAGCGAGGAATCTCGCCAGCGGGCTAATTCCCAAGACTGTATCGCCTGAGAAACTTTCGTCCGGCTCCCCCTCTCCTTTTCGGAGAGGGGGCCGGGGGGGTGAGGCGCCCGCGAGATACTTCGGCGGCGCCTCTGCATGACGTTCTTCTTCATCACCCTATTACCTCATCCCCACAACCCCATCACCTCACTCACTCCAGCACCTCGTAGAGCATCACCGGCTCGGCTTTGTTCTTGAGGTGCCCCTCGCCCACGGCCTGGCACCGAAACGAATCCTGCACGCGGGCATGAATGGCGGCGGTGATAAGGATCTGGTGGCGCTGAGCGGCATCCTGCAGGCGCTGGCCCAGGTTCACCACATCCCCGATGACGGTGTAGTCGAGGCGGCGCAGGGTGGCCGAGCCGATGTTGCCGGACACCATTTCGCCGGAGCTGATACCGATGGACACCGCTGGCTCGTAGTCCAGGCCTTCGGGCAGCACGCGCGGCATGTTCTGCACGAGGTTGCGCACGGCCAGCGAGGCGTCGATGGCGCGGTCGAGGTGGTAGTCGCCCCGGAATACGGCCATTACGGCGTCGCCCACAAACTTGTCCACGTAGCCGCCCTGGGTGATGATTTCCTTCACCATCTGGTCGAAGTAGGTGTTAAGCATGGCTACCACTTCCTGGGCCGGCATCTTTTCGGCCAGCATCGTGAAGCCGCAGATATCGATGAAAACCACCGTGGCCTGAATGGTTTCGCTGGCCAGCAGCCGGTTGCTGAACTCGGGCCGGGCCATGAACTTGAGCACCGTTTCGTCCACGTACAGGCGCAGCACCTTGTTTTCCTCCATCATGTGCAGCGCCGTGCGCAGCTCTTGCACCTGCACAATGGTTTTTTCGATGGTCAGCTCCAGATCGTTGTAATCCACCGGCTTGCACACGAAATCGAAGGCGCCGCGGTTCATGGCCGTCCGGATGTTGGCCAGGTCGCCGTAGGCCGATACCATCACGGTTTTCACCACCGGATTGGTTTCGCGCAGCCGTGTGAGCAGCGTCAGGCCATCCATCACGGGCATATTGATGTCGGCCAGCACCACATCAACGTCGGGGTGGGCGGCCAGCACGGCCAGGGCTTCCTCGCCGTTGCCGGCAAACACAAACTCGTAGGCCTCCTCCCGGATTTTGCGGCGGAAGCGTTGCCGGATCAGCAGCTGCAGGTCGGCTTCGTCGTCAACTACCAGAATCTTGGTTTTCATGCGGCCGGCTCCAGGCTGAGCTTGTGTTTGAGGGCGGCAAAATCCACGGGCTTGGCCAGCAGGTCCTCGGCCCCGTCGTAGCGGGCCTGCTGCCGGCTGGCGTCGTCGGCATTGGCCGTGAGCATCAGCACGCGGGTGGTGGGCAACTCGCGGGTGGCCCGGATGCGCCGCAACAGCTCCAGCCCGCTCATGCCGGGCATATTGATGTCAGAAAGCACCACTACCGGCTCAGTGGGGTGCTGGTGCAGGTATTCCAGCGCATCCTCCCCCGAAAACACGAACGTAAACAGGTGTTCGCCGCTGCGAATTTCGCGGCGAAAGCGCAGCTCAAACAACGGCTTCACGTCGGTTTCGTCGTCGACTACCAGTATGTTCATCGTAGCAGTCTTAAAGTGATAGGCTAGCAGATGCCCGTTAGAAACGCAATTTACATAGACTTAATAAATAAATTTTATAACTATTTCATTCATTTAATAATCTACGCTCAGCGGCAGCCGCACGATGAATTCCGCAAAATCGCCTTCCTGGGTATCCACCGAAAGCGTGCCGCCATGTACCCGCGTCACCACATCATAGCTCAGCGACAAACCCAGCCCGGTGCCCTCGCCCGGCGGCTTGGTAGTGAAAAAAGGCTGAAACACCTTGTCGGTGAGGGCCGCGGCAATGCCCATTCCGTTGTCGCGCACCCGAATTTCCACCTCGTCGGCGTGGCGGCGGGTGCAGACTTTCACCTCCGGCTGATACCCTTGCGGTAGGTGGCGCTGCTTTTCGGCCACGGCATAGAAAGCGTTGGTAAACAGGTTGAGCAGCACCCGGCTCAGGTCCTGCGGCACCACCTCTACCAGCCCAATGTGGGGGTCGAGGTGGGTGGTGATGAGCACGTTGAAGTTCTTGTCCTTAGCCCGCAGGCCGTGGTAGCTCAGGCGCAGGTATTCGTCAACCAGGGTGTTGAGGTCGGTGGGGCGGCGCTGGCCGGTGCTGGCGCGCGAGTGTTCCAGCATGCCCTTCACAATGCTGTCGGCGCGGTGGCCGTGCTCCGCTATTTTCTGCTGCATGCCGTCCAGGTCCTGAAGCAGGACCCGCAGAATGGCGCGCCGGGGTGGGGGCAGCGGTTCAGTTTCCAGCTCCTGGCGCAGCTCGGCCAGCAGCTCGCCGCTCACCTCCGCAAAATTGTTCACGAAGTTGAGCGGGTTCTGGATTTCGTGGGCCACGCCGGCCGTCAGCTCGCCGAGACTGGCCATTTTCTCGCGCTGCACCAGCTGGCGCTGAGTGGCCTGCAGCTGGTGCAGGGTCTGGTCAAGGTTGTCGCGCTGCCGGGCAATCTGGTCGTTGCGCTCGTTGAGCTGGCGGTTGGCCCGCTGCTTGAGCACCACGTTGCGCCACAATAGCGAGGCCAGCACCAGCAGGCTGCCCAGCCCCGCCAGCAAGGCGTAGAGCTGCTGGCGCTGGCGGGCGCTTTTCTGGGCCTGCAGCTGGCGGGTTTTGGTGAGCAGGGCAATCTGCTGCTGCTTTTTATCGAGCTCGAAGCCGTAGCGCAGGGCGCTGGTCTGCTGCTGCACCTCCTCGCCCGACAAGGTATCCTTGTAGGCCACATACAGCTGCAGGTAGGTGAAGGCCCGCGCCGAGTCGCCGCGGGCCGAGTAGGCGCGGGCCAGTACGTCGCTGGCGTTGCGGATATTTTCGTTGTTGCGGTGCCGCTGGCTGAGCTGCAGGCCGTGCCGGGCCAGCACAATAGCACTGTCGGGCTGGTTCAGGGCCAGGTACACGCGCGCCAGAATCAGCTCGGCGGCGGGCAGGCTGAACAGGTCGTTGCCGGTGCGGGTGAGCTGGCGGGCGCGCCGGCCGTGCAGCAGGGCCAGCGGGTGACGGCCCTGCTCTTCATACAGCTCCGCCACGTCAATCTCATCAATGGCCTCGCTCTTGCTGTCGCCGAGCTTGCGGTTAAGGGCAATAGCCCGCTGGTAGCTGGCCAGCGCCGGCCGGTAGCGCTGCTGCTGCTGATAGGAGTTGCCGAGCACATTCAGGGCCGAAGCCACCGCCCGCTCATCCCCGATCTGATCGGCGTCGCGCAGGGCCGTCTGCAGCACCAGCACCGCACTGCGGTAGTCGCCGAGCTGGTTGTAGATGCTGCCCAGCGTAACGCGCAGCCGTACTTTGGCTTGCTGGTCGCCCACCTGCTCGGCCAAGTGCAGGCCTTTCAGAGCGGCCTGCATGGCGGGCACCGGGCTGCCCTGCACCATGTAGATCAGGCTGAGTTGCATATACACGTTGCTGAGGCCGGCGCGGTCGGTGCGGCGCGTAAACAGAGTCCGGGCCTGCTCAGTGTATTCCAGGGCCGGGGCAAAGTCGGCCTGGCGACGGTAGAGTGTGCCCAGGCGCAGCAGGGCCTGCCCCTCGCCCACGGGGTCGGTAATGCGGCGGGCCAGCGCCAGAGCCTGCTTGGTCACGGCAATGGCTTCGGCGGGCTGCTGCTTGCCTACCTCCGTGGCCAGGGCCTGTAGCCGGCGCACCCGGGTCGTGTCGGCCTGCGGATGGCTGGCTACCAGCTGGCGCAGGCTGTCCAGGGCGCGCGTCTGGGCCAGCGCACCGCCGCCGGGCAGAAGCCCCGTAGCCAGCAGCAAAACCAGTGGTCGACAGCGCAGCATAAGCAGCAGGAAAGAGGTAGAGGCCTAGTCGATTTGCCTAGCGGTTGCGGCTGCTACTTATTTGTTGGCCCCACGCCACACCAGCGCCCCCGCTACGCTCAGCCCCGGCAGGCCCACTACAGTGCCCCAGGTGCTCTTGTTGCCCTTAGCATACCACGGCAAAAATCCTGGAAAGTCCGGATTGATGCTATCGGCGCGGTTCTGAAATGCATCAGAAAACAAACCGTTGAACTTGATTTCAAAAAGTCTGATTATTAAGCTCTTTTTATTCCTCTCTAGGCACGAACGGGTAGTCGGGATTGATGGACCC
Organism: Hymenobacter canadensis; assembly: GCF_027359925.1. Lineage (NCBI taxonomy): Bacteria > Pseudomonadati > Bacteroidota > Cytophagia > Cytophagales > Hymenobacteraceae > Hymenobacter > Hymenobacter canadensis. The sequence continues at coordinate 3,367,002 of NZ_CP114767.1, forward strand.
GAACCGGTTGTCGTAGATGTCCATGACGCTGCTGCGGTAGTGGCCCTCAACGTCGGCCACCGGCGGCTCATCGTGCGGGCCGGGTTTTTGGCCGCTCAGGATGTCGTTATATGCCTCCTCAATGTTGCTGTCGGTGAACCAGTACACCACCGGCCCCAGCACGGTACTTCCCGCCGCCATGGCCCGGATACCCACAAAAAACAGCCGTTTCTTCTTCTTATAGGCCGTCAGCAGCACCAGTTCCGGCTGGTCGGTTTTGCGGTGGCTGACGCCAAACACGCCTTCATAGTACTGGATAGCGTCCGTGAATTCAGCCTGCGTCACCCGGAATTCCACTGCACACTGCTTGATATGGTACTTGGCCGCCATAGCAAAAGGAGTTAGGTAAGAAGATACAGGAAATATATAAAATATTATTTATATAATAAATTTTTATCTTTTACAAAGTAAGGCGGCACGATTAGGGCACGAAAAAGGCCAGACAATTCCGAAGAACTATCTGGCCTTTTTGAAGGTAGCGGGGACTGGACTCGAACCAGTGACCTTTGGGTTATGAGCCCAACGAGCTACCAACTGCTCCACCCCGCACTGTTTGGTGATACAAATGTAAGAGGCTTTTTGGGAAATGCCACTGCAGGGCGCATAAATACCCCTTAACGGCCGGTTGCCCCCTGACTGTCAGTCACAAAATTTTTTTGATTTCAAAACAGCCGCCGTCTTATTGTACACAATTGCGGGTTTCCAACACCTAAGCCGGTGACTTGCCGTAAAGCCCGTCACCATTTTGTACTACCCAACCACAGCCAACTACAACTCATGACCTACACTTCCAAAACGCGCAATACGCTGGCCGCCTCGCTGCTGCTGGCCGGCCTCGGCCTCACCTCCTGCAACAGCACCCAAACTACCGACTCGGCCACCACTACTGCCTCCACCGATTCGACCATGATGGCCACGGATACGGCGATGGCCGCCGGTTCTATGGCCGTGCAGCCTACCGGCCCGGCCCCGGCCTGGGCTACCGGCATCAAGCCCGAAATGCTGGCCGTTATGGAAACGCTTGGCACCCTGGGCGGCAAGCCCATTGCAACCCTCACGGCCCAGGAGGCCCGCCAGCAGCCCACGCCCACCGATGCCGTGATGAAGCTGATGCGCGACAAGAACATGCCCGCGCCGGCCGTCACGGCCGATACGATGAGCCGCATGGTGATGCCCGGTGTGAAAGTGCGCATCTACACGCCCAAAGGCGCTACCGGCCCGCTACCGGTGGTGGTTTACTACCACGGCGGCGGCTGGGTGATTGCCAACCTCGATACCTACGACGGCTCCGTGCGCGGGCTGGTGGAGAAAACTGGCGCCATCTTCGTGTCGGTGGCCTACCGTCAGGCCCCCGAAAACAAGTTCCCAACGGCCCACAACGACTCGTTTGCGGCGTATGAGTGGGTGCTGAAAAATGCCGCTTCGTTTAATGGCGACCCCAAGAAAATTGCGGTAGTGGGCGAAAGCGCCGGCGGCAACCTGGCCGCCTCGGTGAGCATGATGGCCCGCGACAAAAAGGTGATGATGCCGCTGCACCAAGTGCTGGTGTATCCCATCGCCGGCTACGACATGGACACGCCTTCTTACCAGAAAAACGCCGAAGCCAAGCCCCTGAACAAGGCCATGATGGGGTGGTTCTTCGACAAATACCTGCGTAGCGCTGCCGATGGCAAGAGCCCGATGATTTCGCTGGTGAATGCCAACCTGAAAGGCCTGCCCGCCTCTACCGTCATCACCGCCAGCCTCGACCCGCTGATGAGCGACGGCAGCATGCTGGCCGACAAGCTGAAAGCCGCCGGCGTAGCCACCAAGTACCAGAACTTCGACGGCGTAACGCACGAGTTCTTCGGCATGGCTGCCGTAGTGCCCCAGGCCGCCCAGGCCCAGGACATGGCCGCCGCCGAGCTGAAAAGCGCTTTGATGAAGTAAGAGTCAGCAGGAATAAAGCCCTGTCATCCTGAGCGGAGCGAAGGACCTTATCACACCTGAACGAACCTGTTCGACAGGAATTCATACGTGATAAGGTCCTTCGCTCCGCTCAGGATGACAGGGCTTTTCTATGTCCACCAACCTAAAACCTACTGGTGATGCCGAAGTGGATTTTGCCGGCGCCCAGTGCCAGCTTCTGCTGCCGGTCGCGGCCGAGGGCGTACACGAACTGGAACTGGCCGGCGCCAGTGCGGAAGCTCAGGCCGGCGCCCAGGCCGGTGGGCGCGTCGTTGTTGGAGGCCGTCAGGATGTCGAGGCGCAGGTAGCCCTGGTCGATGAAGGCGAAGACGTAGGCGTCGGGGCCGGTGAACTGGCGGTATTCCAGGGTGCCCACGGCGTACTGGCTGGCGTAGAAGTTCAGCTCGTTGAAGCCGCGCAGCGTGGAGAGGCCGCCCAGCCGGAACAGGTCGTTGAGGAACAGCCGGCGGTTGAACAGCGCCTCGCCGCGCACCCGGGCCAGCAGCACCCCGCCCCGCCCGATGCGGTTGTAGCGCTCCAGCCGGGTGCTCACGCTCACCTGCGTGGTGCGTAGCGGCAAACCCAGGTACAGCTCTTCCTTCAGCTCAGCGTTGCGGCTGATGAGCTTGCTGCCCACCGACGCCTGCCCGCTGGCCAGCACGCCGGTACGCGGGAAAAACGGGTCGTCGAGCGTGGTCCAGACGTAGTCGAGGCCGTAAGCGGTGAAGCGGGAGTCGATGTTCTGGGGCAGGGCCGTAGCCAGGCTGTCCACGAGCAGCAGGCGCGAGCTGCGCCACTCTGTGAAGAACCCCACGCGCCCGGCCCGCGCCGTCGGATACGTAATCTGCAGGCGCGGGCGCAGCGTCTGGAAGGCATTGACGGGGTCGGTCTGGCGGTAGAGGTTGAAGTTGCCGTCCAGCTCCAGCGGCGTGCCGAAAAACGTGGGGTGGCTGTATTGGGCGTCGAGCTGCTGCGAGTTGGCATCCACCTTGCGCCATTGCAGGCCCAGCCCTTTGCCGCCGCCCTTGAGGTTGCGCAGCGCAATCGTGACGTCGCCGGTGAGCTGTACGCGCTTCTGGCCGAGGGTGGGCGTGGGGTTGGGCAGCACGCCCACAATGGCGTCGAACTGGTTGGCGGTGCGGTCTTCGAGCAGCAGATACACCCGCGCCCGGCCCTGCGCAAACCGCACTTCTGGCTCGGCCTTGAGCTGCAGATACGGCAGTTGCCGCAACCGCCGGGCCGCTTCCTGCACCCTCTCCTGGCTGTAGGGCTGGTTGGGGAAAATCTGCAGATACTTAGTCAGGAAGCGCTTCTTGGTTTTGGTATTGCCCACAATCTGCAGCGAGTCGAACACGATGACCGGGCCCCGCTCCAGCACCACGCGCCCCTCAATATCCGCGCCGCGCAGCTGCACCGAGTCCAGCCGCACGATGGCGAACGGGAAGCCCTGGTTTTCGGCTTCGGTGAGGATGCGCTGCTGCAGCCGGCTCCACTCCTGCGGCTGAAACGGCTGCTCGCGGTACAGCTTTTCGCGGTAGCCGGCGCGCGTGAGCAGGCCGTCGCCGAGGTTGCCGTTGCGCAGCCGCGCCCACCGAAACTGCTCGCCGATGTAGAGCTGCACCCGCACCGTGTCGCGGCGCCAGCGCATGGCGTCAGCGGAGGCCGTTAGGTAGCTCTGGCCCTGCAGCGCCAGTACCAGCTCGCGCACTTCGCGCAGCACGGCCAGCGAATCGGGCAACACGGCCTTAGTACGGTAGCGGCGCAGCACGGCGCGGTCGGCGGCTTCGGCTTCCAGTACCAGCACGCGGGGCTTGCGCACCGGCAGCGCCGCCCGGCGGGCGGGCGCGGCGGCACGGGCGCTATCGGGACGGCTGGCCTGGGTGGTATCGGGGCGGGTGGTGCGGGTGGTATCCGGCGGCAGGGCCGGCATAGCCTGCGGAGGCAGATTGAGGTTGAGCGGCGTGGTTTGGGCCCACGCGGCGCCCGGGCTGCCCGTCAGCAGCCAGCACCAACCCAGAAAAAGCAGTAAGCGGGCAGCCATGATGGCAAGTAAACGCAAAACGAGGGTTTTCGTGCGTTTCGGGGTAGATCAGCTACTATTAATTGAGGCGTTATTGCTTCTCGGTATCAAACAGTAGATTTGATTCCTACTGTCCATTACTGGCTATAGGGAAACCCCATTTTACGCTTGGACATCGTTATTAAGGATTCATGAAGCCTACCATTAAGCATATGTCAACAGATAAAGTGAGAGGCAAACGCGCGAAGTACAGAAGAGGTGACTGCCTGAGCATCAGCTACGACCAGCTCACTTTCTACGCCTCCTTCATCGCGCAGAAAACCAGCAAGCACTACTATCTGACCCTGATTGACTACAAGGAACCGAGAAAGCCAACGATGCAGGATTTTGCGTCCGCCCGATACTTCGGCATACTGATTCCCGCAGCAATGGGCTATGTACACGGCCCAGAAGAACACATGCTGCCTCGTCTGGATATGGATGCGGACAACAGCCTGGAAAAGGCAGGCACGCTGGAGCTGAGCGCGGAGGCTATATCTGGTTGCATCACAAACACCGGGTCTGTTGAAGCCTTAATCGCCAGCTACGATACCCGAATTGCTGCTCTGACTCAGAAGACGCAAGCTATAGCCGATGGTACTTTGGCACCCAAGCTACGCCTGCAACTTCTGGATATCAGCACTATTCTACACAGCACCACAGGCTAAGTCATTTCCCTTGCCTTCATACTGAATATCAGCACATTAAAGAGAAGTCACCCAGCGACAGCAGGTGTGTAGAACCCGAAAAAGAGCCACATAGCGACGCGAAGTTTGCCGGCGAATCTGCCGCCGCTACGCACTTTTCGGCAACTATGGCCTGCTGCTATTCTTCGCTGACGCAGCTGCCTCCCGCCCACGCTCCCGGCCGTATCTTTGCTCCTGCGGTAGCGCCCGGCCTTTCGGGCGCGTGCAACGCGCCCCTACTTTGCCCGGACTGTACCTCCACATCCCCTTCTGCAAGCAGGCCTGCCACTACTGTGACTTCCACTTCAGCACCAGTATGGCCCTGAAGAGCCGGCTCGTGGAGGCCATTACCCAGGAGCTGGCCCTGCGCGCCGACTATCTGGGCCCGCAGGCCACGCTGAACACCATCTACTTCGGCGGCGGCACGCCTTCCCTGCTCACCCAGGCCGAGCTGGAGCAGCTGTTCGACGCCATCCACCGGCACTTCCGGGTGGCCGCGGATGTGGAAGTCACGCTGGAAGCCAACCCCGACGACCTGACGCCGCAGAAGGTGCGGGAGCTGGCGGCCTCGCCCATCAACCGGCTCAGCATCGGGCTGCAAAGCTTCCACGAGCCGCATTTGCGCCTGATGAACCGGGCGCACTCGGCCACGGAGTCGGGCGCGGCGGTGCGGCTGGCGCAGGACGCGGGCTTCGAGAACATTTCGGTGGATCTGATTTACGGGGTGCCCGCCGACAGCCACGCCATCTGGGAGCAGGATGTGGCAGCGGCCTTCGCGCTGGGTGTGCCGCACCTCTCCTGCTACGCCCTCACCGTGGAGCCCGACACCGTGTTTGGCCGGCGCCAGCAGAAAGGCACGTTCCGCCCGCCGCCCGACGACTTTGTGGCCCGGCAGTTTGAGCTGCTGCTCCTGGAAATGGCCCGCCACGGCTACCAGCAGTACGAAATCAGCAACTTCTGCCAGCCCGGCCGTGAGTCGAGGCACAACTCGGCATACTGGCGCGGAGTGCCCTACCTGGGCCTTGGTCCGAGCGCGCACTCCTTCAACGGCCACAGCCGCCAGTACACTCTCGCCAACAACCCGCAGTACGTGGCCGCCGTGCTGGAGCGGCAGGAGGTGCCCGCCACCATCGAAGTCCTCTCGCCGCTGGACCGCGCCAACGAGTACCTGATGACCAGCCTGCGCACCGCCTACGGCACCGACCTGCACCACCTGCGCGACATACTCGGCGTGGACCTGCTCACGCAGCAGGCCACCTACCTGCACGAGTTGCAGGCCACCAACCTAGCCACCCTCGACGCCGACGGCATCCTGCGCCTCACCGACCAGGGCAAGCTCCTCGCCGACCACATCACGCTGACGCTGTTCCAGAGCCCGACGGAGTAACGCTAAGCTCCGGCTTGGCGGCGAGCAACGCGAGTATGCGGAACCGCGCCACTTGCGCCAACGCGTAGATACTCGCGTTGCTCGTCGCCAAGGCAGAGCTTAGCGCTGCACGCGCAGCCGCCGCAAAATTCTTACATTCCTAGTATCCTAACGCTCTGCGACTTCGCAGGCGGCCGGATTCCGCTGGCCGCCCGCGCTCCACTTTGCTTCGGAGGAATCAAAAAATCCGCGTAATCTTCAAGTATGAGAAGACTGATTGATGCTCTGGCCGACGACACGGACTTTTTCATCGAACAGGTGCAGATTACGGCCATCGTGTTCGACAACTCCGACGACGTAACCATCTGGGCGACCACCTTTTTCGACCAGGAACCGCACTTTTTTCACCTGGGCCTGCAGTTCCAGCAGCTCGACTTGCTGTTGCGCCTGGCCGGCGAGCGGGCCGGCACGCTGCAGGAAGACGTGGCCGACGCCCTGGCTACCGTTACGGAATGGCCCTGCCTGCTGGAGTACACCTCTGAGGCTGAGCCGCCCGTGCCACTGCCCAGCGTGGCCCTCAAGCTCTCCTGCACCTACCCCGCCGACGGCCCCTTCGAAGACGACGACGAAACCGACGAAGACGACGGCGCCGACGACACGTTCAACATCAGCATCGACCCCGACGCCGACGAAGCCGATACCTCCGAATACGAGGCCAGCATGCCCCACAACATCTTCTACCTCGAAGACGTGTTTCTGCGGGTAGAGCCATGAGTCAATTAAGAATGGAGAATTAAAAGTCATGAATGACGCAAACGTACTTCCTGCGAAACCACACTGCATCTTCGGGCGGTGGCGCAATTTTTAATTCATAATTCTTAATTGACTCCATGTTCTACCTGATACCGGGCCTGGGAGCGGATGAGCGGGTTTTCCGGAACCTACAGCCTTTGCTGCACGGCCCGAGTCAGGTGCTGCAGTGGCTACTGCCAGAACCTCAGGAGCTGCTACCGCAGTACGCGGCGCGCATGGCCGGGGCCATACCGGCCGGGCAGCCGTGCCTGCTGGTGGGCGTGTCGTTTGGGGGCGTGGTGGCCCTGGAAATTTGCCGGATCCGGCCGCTGGCGCGGGCCATCCTCATCAGCAGCGTGCCCGATGCCAGTTGCCTGCCGCCCTTGCTGCGCCTGATCCGCGGCAGCGGCGCCTACCGGCTGTTTCCGCCGCAGTGGCTGAAGCTGTTCCCACGGGCCGGGCAGTGGTATTTCGGGGTGCAGAACGGCGAGGAGTACCAGCTGTTTCACCAGATTCTGCAGGACATGGAGCCGCGCTACACGCGCTGGGCCATCCACCGGCTGTTGCACTGGGACAGCACCAGCGCCGGCCGCAGCATTCAGATCCTGGGCAGCAACGACCGAGTGTTTCCGCCCGGCCCCACCCCCGTCGACTACCTCATTCCCGGCGGCGGCCACTTCATGGTCGTTAGCCACGCCCCCCAGATTGCCGAAATCCTGAACCGGCTAGTAGTGGAAGGGGCGGCAGAGCACCAGAAAGCCCAGTCATCCTGAGCCGTCTGTCATCCTGAGCAGAGCGAAGGATCCTATCAGGGCAGAACGAGTCGTTCGGTAGTAACCCAGACGTGATAGGATCCTTCGCAAGCTCAGGATGACAGTACCTTTAGGCTCTTCCGCAACTCACTTCCCACCATGCTCGCCACTTACCCGCACCACGGCCGCGCCTACTCCTTCAACCCGGCCGCGCCGCTGGATATTTCCCTACCGCTGGCCCCCGGCGAAAACCAGGTGAACTGCTTCTGGGCTGAGCCCGTGCAGTTTGACGTGATTCGGGTGGGCGATTTTGTGGGCAGCGTGGCCCTGGGCGGCAGCACCAACTACCAGCGCGTGCACCTCACACCCCACGGCAACGGCACCCACACCGAGTGCTACGGCCACATTTCGCCCGATCCGCAGGCCACGCTCAACCGCTGCCTGCGCCGCTTCCTGTTTGTGGCCCGGCTGGTATCGGTGCAGCCCCGCCCGCAGCCCAACGGCGACCAGGTGGTGTTGCTGGAAGATGTGCGCCGCGAACTGGAAGGCGGCCCCGCCGCCGACGTTCCGCTGGAGGCCCTGGTATTGCGCACCCTACCCAACCACCGCGCCAAGCGCACCCGCCACTACTCCGGCACCAACCCCACCTACCTCGAGCCCGCCCTGGCACACTACCTGGCCGAGCACCACATCGAGCACCTGCTGCTGGACCTGCCCAGCGTGGACCGCGAGGAAGATGGCGGCCAGCTGCTGGCGCACCACGCCTTCTGGCAGTATCCGCACGCCACCCGCACCCACGCCACCATCACCGAGCTCATTTTCGTGCCCGACGAGGTGGAAGACGGCCTGTTTCTGCTCAGCCTGCAGCCCACCAGCCTGGAGCTGGACGCCAGCCCCAGCAAGCCGGTGCTGTACGCGCTGGGAAATATGTCGTCCTGAGCATCTGTCATCCTGAGTGGAGCGAAGGATCTTATCAGGTCAGAACGCACCATTGCTACGACTCAAGCAAACGTGACAGGATCCTTCGTCCTCGCTTGATGCGCGACATGCGCAGGATGACAAATACCACTCAGCCCAACGCACAAAGGGACGGCCCGTGAGAGCCGTCCCTTTAGCTTGCGCTGGACTGGTAGAAACTACTCGGCGGTAGCTACTTCAGCCACTTCAGCAGCCGGAACTACCGATACAAACGAACGGTCTTTGCGGCCCTTGCGGAACTGCACCGTGCCGTCGATCATAGCGAACAGCGTGTGGTCCTTGCCGATACCCACGTTCTGGCCGGGGTGGTGCTTGGTACCGCGCTGACGCACGATGATGTTGCCGGAAATGATAGACTGACCACCGAAGATCTTCACGCCCAAGCGCTTGGATTCTGATTCGCGGCCGTTGTTGGAGCTACCTACGCCTTTCTTGTGTGCCATGGTATTAAGTGCTTAGTGCCTGGTTGTTAGTGCTTAGGGGTTTGTTGGGCCGATCCAGCTTAGTTCAATAAACTAAGCCCCCGACACCAACAACTATGCACTAGATTAACCGATGCTGTTGATCATTACTTTGGTGAACTGCTGACGGTGACCGTTCAGCTTCTTATAGCCCTTGCGGCGCTTCTTCTTGAATACCAATACCTTGTCGCCCTTTACGTGCGCCAGAATGGTACCGGTTACGGCCACGTCCAACAGCGGCGAGCCGATGGTGATGGTTCCGTCGTTATCGGTGAGCATGGCTTTGCCCAGCTCCACACTGTCGCCGACGTTGCCAGCCAAACGGTGGGCGTATACAAATTTATTGGCTTCGACCTTAGTCTGCTTCCCGGCTATGTTGACAATTGCGTACATCGGCGTCTTCGCGGTTTCTGAAAAATGGAAGGCAAAAGTAGAAGTATCGTTTTACAAATCCAAACCCTAACTCATTAAACATCATTACTCCACCACTCAGGCCACGTAGCGGCGGTTTGTCAAGGAACGCGCCAGCGGGTACGCGAATAGGTTTTTTGTGGAAAACCACGATTGTCCACACGCAAATTGTGGAAAACTTTTCCACAATTTGGGATTTTCGGGCAGTTTTTGCCTCTTTTCGGGAATACAGGGCGCTGAACGTGATTATCTGGCAATGAAAATTTAACACGTAAAAAATGCCAGAGCAGTGTCTGGCAAGCCGGTCAAGGAGGGTATATTTGGTGCTCCAACCTGCCGCCGACCACCGCCAACAGCCCCGAACATTCTGGTTGGCCCGTTGGTTTCTGGCTTCCCGGCGCTGCCCCCGCCCGTGGGGCACTTAGATCCTTTCACCCGTATTGCTTTCAGCTATGGAACCGTTGCTCACTGAGAATCCCAACCGATTTGTCCTCTTCCCCATCCAGCACAACGACGTGTGGCAGATGTACAAGAAGGCGGAAGCCTCGTTCTGGACGGCCGAGGAAATTGACCTCTCCCAGGACCAGAAAGACTGGGAAGCCCTCAGCGACAACGAGCGGCACTTTATCAGCCACGTGCTGGCCTTCTTTGCAGCTTCCGACGGCATCGTGAACGAGAACCTGGCGGTGAACTTCATGCAGGAAGTGCAGATGGCTGAGGCCCGCTGCTTCTATGGCTTCCAGGTGATGATGGAAAACATCCACTCCGAAACCTACTCGCTGCTGATCGACACATATATCAAAGACCCCAAGCAGAAGGATTACCTCTTCAACGCCCTGGAAACGGTGCCGTGCGTGAAGAAGAAGGGCGACTGGGCCATCAAGTGGATCAACTCGGAGAACTTCACCGAGCGCCTAATTGCTTTTGCGGCGGTGGAAGGCATCTTCTTCTCGGGCTCGTTCTGCAGCATTTTCTGGCTGAAGAAGCGCGGCCTGATGCCCGGCCTCACGTTCTCCAACGAGCTGATTTCCCGCGACGAAGGCCTACACTGCGACTTCGCCTGCCTGCTCTACAAAGACCACCTGCAGAACAAGCTGCCCGAAGCCCGCGTGCACGAAATCATCCAGGACGCCGTGCAGATTGAGCAGGAGTTCGTGACCGATGCGCTGCCCGTGAACCTGATTGGCATGAATGCCAAGACGATGAGCCAGTACATCGAGTTTGTGGCCGACCGCCTGCTGGAATCGTTGGGCTACAGCAAGATCTACGGCGCCTCCAATCCCTTCGACTTCATGGAAATGATTTCGCTGCAGGGCAAAACCAACTTCTTCGAGAAGCGTGTGGCCGAGTACCAGAAGGCCGGCGTGATGAGCGAGCGAACCGAAAACGCCTTCTCGCTGGACGAGGACTTTTAAGCTTTTTTCACTCCGCGCAGAAAGCGTGTTCTCAGGAGCTGTTTGCTTCCGGGGACACGCTTTTTGCTGCCCGTTCGGGCCCGGCCAATACCAATTCTTTGCAATCCGCCAACCCCATTTTTGGGCGCCGGCCGAGGCTATATAGCCGCCACCGGATTCCGAAAAAGCCCCTGATCTGCATTGCGTTAGGCTTATGTGGAAAACTTCTGAAAAGAAGGTTTGTCCTACAGCCCAGATAGAAATAACTTCCGCTATCAATGGATACCGCGCCGTTACGAGCGGGCCTCCTTCGAGCTGATTCCGACCTGCCGCCTCCCGTTGGAGCGGCTATGCCCATACCCCAACACTCCCCACATCAACTGCTACGCTTATGTTGGTACTCAAACGCGACGGCCGCCGCGAATCCGTGAAGTTCGATAAGGTTACGGCCCGCATCGAGAAGCTTTGCTACGGTCTCAACCAGAACTTCATTTCCCCGATTGAGGTAGCCAAAAAGGTTATCGACGGTATCTACGATGGCGTGACCACCGTGGAGCTCGACAACCTGGCCGCTGAAACCGCTGCCTCGCTCACCACCAAGCACCCCGACTACGCCATCCTGGCCGCGCGCATTGCCGTGAGCAACCTGCACAAGGTCACCAGCAAGTCGTTCAGCAGCACCATGAAGCGGCTGCACACCTACGAGGACCCCAAGACCGGCGAAAACGCTTCCCTCGTGGCCCAGGACGTGTGGGAAATCGTGCACGCTCACGCCGCTACGCTGGATTCGGCCATCATCTACGACCGGGACTATAACTACGACTACTTCGGCTTCAAGACGCTGGAGCGCAGCTACCTGCTCCGCTTGGATGGCAAGGTGGTGGAGCGGCCCCAGCACATGCTGATGCGCGTGGCCATTGGCATCCACAAGGAGGATATTGCCGCCGCCATTGAAACCTACGAGCTGATGAGCGAGCGGTGGTTCACGCACGCCACGCCTACGCTGTTCAACGCCGGCACGCCCAAGCCCCAGCTCAGCTCCTGCTTCCTGCTCACGATGAAGGACGACTCCATCGAGGGCATTTACGACACGCTGAAGAACTGTGCGTTGATTTCGCAGAGCGCCGGCGGGATTGGCCTGGCCGTGCACAATGTGCGCGCCACCGGCACCTACATCAAAGGCACCAACGGCACCTCCAACGGCCTCGTGCCCATGTTGAAGGTGTTCAACGACACGGCCCGCTACGTGGACCAGGGCGGCGGCAAGCGCAAAGGCGCCTTCGCCATCTACCTGGAGCCCTGGCACGCCGACATCATCGACTTCCTGGACCTCAAGAAAAACCACGGCAAGGAGGAGATGCGTGCCCGCGACCTGTTCTTCGCCCTCTGGACGCCCGACCTGTTCATGAAGCGCGTGGAGCAGAACGGCGACTGGACCCTGATGTGCCCCCACGAGTGCCCCGGCCTGGATACCACCTACGGTGAGGAGTTCGAGAAGCTCTACCAGAAGTATGAGCGCGAAGGCAAAGGCCGCCGCACCATGAAGGCCCAGGAGCTATGGTTCGCCATTCTGGAAAGCCAGACCGAGACCGGCACGCCCTACATGCTGTTCAAGGACGCCGCCAACAGCAAGAGCAACCAGAAAAACCTCGGCACCATCAAGAGCTCCAACCTCTGCACCGAGATTATGGAGTACACCGACGAGAACGAAATTGCCGTGTGCAACCTCGCCTCGCTGGCCCTCCCCCGCTACGTGCGCCCCGACGACGCCGGCAATCTGTTCTTCGACCATAAGAAGCTCTACGACGTTACGTACCACGCCACGCTGAACCTGAACAAGGTTATCGACATCAATTACTACCCCGTGATTGAGGCCGAGCGCAGCAACCGCCGCCACCGCCCCATCGGGCTGGGCGTGCAAGGGCTGGCCGATACGTTCATTGCCCTGCGCATGCCGTTCGAGAGCGACGAAGCCAGCGGCCTGAACAAGGACATCTTCGAGACCATCTACTTCGCGGCCATGACGGCCTCCAAGGACCTGGCCATGCGCGACGGCCACTACGAAACCTTCCCGGGCTCGCCGCTGAGCGAAGGCAAATTCCAGTTCGACCTCTGGAACGTGCAGCCCGACTCCGGCCGCTGGGATTGGGACACACTGCGCGCCCAGGTGATGGAGCACGGCGTGCGCAACTCGCTGCTGGTAGCGCCCATGCCGACGGCCTCCACGGCCCAGATTCTGGGTAACAACGAGTCGTTTGAGCCCTACACCTCCAACATCTATGTGCGCCGCGTGCTGAGCGGCGAGTTCATGGTGGTGAACAAGCACCTGCTGAAAGACCTGGTGAAGCTGGGCCTGTGGAACGAGCAGATGAAGAACGCCATCATTGCCGCCAACGGCTCGGTGCAGGACATCCCCACCATCCCGCAGAACATCAAGGACCTGTACAAAACGGTGTGGGAGATTTCGCAGCGCCGCATCATTGATATGTCGGCCGACCGGGGCGCCTACATCTGCCAGAGCCAGAGCCTGAACCTGCACGTGCTGAACGTGAACTTCGGCAAGCTCACCAGCATGCACTTCCACTCGTGGAAGAAGGGCCTGAAAACCGGCATGTACTACCTGCGCACCAAAGCCGCCGCCGACGCCATCAAGTTCACGGTGCAGAAGCAAGCCGCCGAGACCCTGGAGCCGCTGAACGTATCGGCCCAGAACGCCTCCGACATGGCCTGCTCCCTGGATGATCCGGACGGCTGCGAGGCTTGCGGGTCGTAATACTAAAACATTAGGAGTAGACTGGTATGCTAATTAGTTTACCAATCTACTCCTAGCGTTTTAGCAAGATGACAAAAAGCGTCACGGCTATTTTGTAACTTGTTGACGTGGATCTTACTCGCCATTCAACCCTATTGGGAGCCTATAGAAAGACGTAAAAATTAGCAAATCACAGCAGTCAGACATTTGCTGCGGGTGGGGCAAAAAGAAACCCAGTTGAGTTCGTACCTCAACTGGGCTCTAGACGGGATAGTCCTGGCTAGTATTCTTTTCTCCAAACTTCATATACCCATGAAGCAGGCCGAAAAAGCCGACCACCCAGATTATGTTGAAGTGTTCACCCCGTACATTACGATTAAAGGCGTGAGGCGCTATCGTAAAGACGGTAAGATGTGGCATTTCTACGCAAAGCGTAGATAGCTTCAACATAACCAAGAGGAGGTACCCTAAAGGGTATCTCCTTTTCGGTTTTAGTTAAATGTATGCGGATTCATCGGATAAAGACAAACTGTATCGTAAAAAGTTATACAGATTGCTTATAAAGCACAATAAGTTTCCCATCTGGCGCGAGTGTACCACAGCCTAACCCATAACCAGCCCTTAGGTGGAGATTATACCTCCACTGCCGCAACGCGGCAAACCGGCACCGCGCCGCCTGGAGAAATCCGGGCGGCGTCTTTCGTTTGGGCGGGGGCCGCTACCTTGCCGCCGTGCGCTACCCAACTGTTTCCACTCCCTCCTACGCCTGGCCCCTTCGGCTGGTGGTGGCCATCTACGCCGCGTGCTTCCTGATTGGCACCTACACCCACGCGGCCAGCATTCTGCGGCGGGGGCTGCTGGCGTTTCCGGTGCCGGTGGGCATCGGGGTGTTCTGGGATGCCCTGACGCTGCTCGACCCGCTAGCGGCGGGGCTGGTCTGGTGGCGGCCGCGCATAGGCGTGCCGCTGGCGGCAGGCATTATGGCGGTGGATATCAGCGTGAACACCCACGTGTACCTGGCAGGCTACTTCGGGCCGGCAGTAGCGGGACTGGTGCCGCTGAGTTTGCTGGAGCAGGCGCTGTTTGGCGTGTTCGTGTTCGTGACGGCGCCGGCCATATACCGGCAGGTGGCGCGGCCGCATGCGCTGCCGGGCTAGCAGGTATACCCGGCCGGCGCGGCCGCTTGCCGAAGCGGTACGTATAAGGCCGTTTCGGGCGAGGCTGCTGTGCCCGCTCTTACTCTGCTTTACGATGAAACCGCACGTAATCTGCCACATGATGAGCTCCCTCGATGGGCGCATCATCCTCAGCCGCTGGGGCGCCAAACCCAACACCCAGGAGTACGAAACTACCGCCGCCACCTTCGGGGCCGATGCCTGGCTGGTGGGCCGCGTCACGATGGAAAAGGACTTCACCGACGGCCTCGCCCCCGACCTGCAGCCCGCCCCCGAGCCCCTGCCCCGCACCGACTACGTGGCCGAACACGGCGCCACCTCGTTTGCGGTGGCAATAGATGCACACGGCAAGCTGGGCTGGGAGTCGGCCGCCATCGACGACGACCACGTCATCAGTGTCCTCACCGAGCAGGTCAGCGACGAGTATCTGGCCTATTTGCGCCGGGTGGGCGTATCGTACGTGTTCGGCGGGGCCCAGGAGCTGGATCTGGCGCTGGTGCTGGACAAGCTGGGGGAGCTGTTTCCCATCAAAACGCTGCTGCTGGAAGGCGGCGGCCACGTCAACGGCTCCTTGCTGCGCGCCGGCCTGATAGACGAGCTGAGCCTCCTGCACTACCCGGTGGTGGACGGCGCGGCCTCCTCGCCCACCATGTTCGAGCAGGGCGAGCAGCCCGGCCCACCCCGGCAGTTTGCGCTACTGAGCGTGGAGCAGCGTCCCGGTGGCATTCTGTGGCTGCGCTACAAAGCCGGCCCGGCCGGGTAAGCCCCCTGGCGCAAATCTGGCGCCGCGCAGCCCGTGTCAAACCGAAAACGCCGCCTGGAGCAATCTGGGCGGCGTTGTTGGGAAAGTAGTCGGCGGGCAGCCAGCGGGTGGGTGCGGCATTGTTGCGGGTGCAGCGGCGGATGTTCTGCAGCCAGCGCCGGGAGTTCCAGTGCGGCTGAGCGGCGGCCACAGCCTGTACGCTCCCCGGGCGGCGGCACTGCCTGCGGCGGCACCTTGGCACAAACCGTCCTCGTTGCCCTTAGCCCGCCGGCCGTGCCATTGCACCGGGCGCGCTAGGGTCGGCGGCGAGCTGGTGCTTTCGGCGCCGGGCGCTGGGCCGGCTCCTCTACCCGCCCTGAATCGAGCGGGCCGACGGTAACGTTGCCGCTGGGCATGGCCGGCAGCGGCAGCGCGCCGTTGGGCCGCACCTGCGAAGGAATGGGCAATGGCTGAGCATTGCGCTGGCTGGCCCCGGTAGGCAGCGTTACGCCCGGCAACGGGCTGACCCGCTCGGTGAGCTTGCGTTGGGTGGACGTGGAAGGGGCGCGGTTCTGGGCCACGGCGGTGGTACCCGCCAACAGGGCCAGCAGTAAAGCAATAGGGAGCGAACGAAGCATAGCAGCACTAGGAAAACGGTACGTCCCTGTATACGGCACCGTCCGGCGGATGGCGGCCAGCCGGCTGCATTTCGCCTGTGGCAGCCGGGCCATCACGCAAACGGCCGCTTTCCCGGGGAGGAAAAGCGGCCGTTTGGGCACTTGCGGTACTGGTGCGGGCTACTGGCGCGGCGGCATGGTGCCGGTTGGCGCGTCCACCTGAATCCGGCCCTTAGGCGCGGTGGCTCTCTGCTTGGTTTTGCGGGCGGCTTTGCGGCGGGCGGCGCGGCGGCGGAAGAAGCCCAGGCGGCGCTTTTTACTGCGGCTGTTGCCGCGGTAGCGCTTGTAGTTGGGGCGCGGAATGACGGTAACGGCATCCGTTTCGGAAGCGGCGGCTTCCGTGAGGGCGGCCTCGGGGCCAGCGGCGGCCAGCGTGGTGGCGGGCTCCAGCAGCACCATGAGGGCGCACAGAAGCAATAGTATTATTTTAGACATGGACCGAAGAAAAAAAGGTAAAACAGGCAGCATTTGGGCCGTTAAAGCACTTATAAACAATGCCTGTACGTCCTCTGTATCAAAGATAATGGCTATAATCGAGCCAATATTACGTTTACCCTCAATATGCAACAGGATACCTGAAAATTGCCTTTTTCAGCGGCCACTACTTTTCTGCCTGTTTCTCTAGCTGCGCGAGGTCAGCCACCGGACTGCCTCGCCTTCGTCGATGAACTGATTGAGCGAGCAGTAGTCGCCGTGGGTGTAGGGCAGCGGCGGCAGGGTGTCGTCCTGCACGTCGTCGGCCTGGTAGGGCGCAATCAGGAACGCCAGGTACACGTGCGCGTTGAGGTGGCGGCGCAGCGTGGGGTAAAACTCGGTGGTCAGCCAGTGCACGTCCTGGGCATCTACCTGCAGGCGGCGGCGCGAGTCAATCAGCCAGCGGGTGCAGCTGCCGCAGGAAGCGGCGTAGTGCAGCATGGCCTGGTAGCCGGCGCGCAGCTCGCCCGATTCCGCCGGCCGGGTCCAGCGGGCGGCCACAATGCCCAGGTCGGGGCGGTGGCTGAGGTGGAGGAAATCAGTTAGCGTGGTTGGCGTCATGCAAACAGGAGTAGGTGGCAGGCCAGGAAAGAGTGCAGTGCTACCGATACGCACCATCGGCGCTTAGCGTTGGCTGCCGGTAGCAGCAGCCCCCGTAAACGCTGCTGCCCGGCTCACTCCTGGGGAGGAAGCCGGGCAGCAGCAGACTCTCGCCTCGGGCTAGGGCTGCACCGGGGGCACCGGCACCACCGGCGGCTGGATGTTGTAGCGGCGGTTGAACTCGGCCACGGTTTCGGAACTCACGTTGCGCTTGGTCACCACGACCATCACGCCATCCGCGGCGCCGACGCCAAAAACACTGGTGGCGTCGGGCCCCTTCACCACGTTCACACTGGCAATGGTGCGGCGGTTGAGGGCATTGATGGCCTGCTGGGTGGAAGGCTGGCCGTCGAGGAAGTACAGGCTGGGCTTGGCATTCGACACGGTTGGGTCCAGCACGATGCTGTACTGCTGCATGAAAGCCTTCACCTCTGCCGAATTTTTGTTCTGCTTCGTGATGACGAGAATAGCGCCGTCAGCGGCCTCAGCGCCAAACGCTTTGACAGCAGCCTCGCCTTTCAGCACGTTCATGCTCTCAATGGCTTTGGGGTCTAGTTTGCTCAGCTCGCTTTCAGCAACCCGCTTGCCATCCACAAAATAAAGAGGCGCGGCAGTCCGGCTGGTCTGCTGTGGCTCTGCAGCAGTAGCCTGGGTGGCGGCGGTGGTCAGGAGCAGGCCCAAGGCTACGGGCAGCACAGCAGCGTAGCGCAACAGCTGGCGCCGGGCGGAAGGACGGGAATTCATCATACGGATACGGTTTTTGAGGATGATAAAGGAAAAAGGCGTGACTAAAGCCGGGCCGGCGGCCAGCGTACTGAGCCGGACCAGACTGTATTGATACTGTTTCGGGGCCAGCTGGCTTTCGTGCAGCACGGCGGCATCGGCAATGAACTCCAGGTTTTCCTGGGTGGCACGCAGCCACAGCCAGGCCGCCGGACTGGCCCAGGCCAGCACCCGGTGCAGGTGGCCCAGCAGCACATCCAGCGTGTGGGCCTGGCGCACGTGCACCTGCTCGTGCAGCAACACCACCGGCAGCTCAGTGGGCGCGTGGTGGGCCGGGTTGAGGTAGATGGCGCGCCCAAACGAAAACGGACTCACCTCCCCCATCACCGCCCGAAACCGCACGCCTGCCGCCTCCGCCGGCCGGGAAGCCCGGTGCAACCGCCACAGTGAGGCAACCTGCACCAACAGTTGCAGCAGCAGCACCGTCGCGCCCAGGCCGTAGGCGGCCAGCAGCCACGCGCCATAGTCGAGGCCAGAAGCAGCCGGAGCGGCCACGCCGGCCGCAGCAGGCCAGGCGGTCAGCACTTGCGCCAGCGGCGCGGCCGGGGCCACGGCGGGCCGCAGCCAGCCCAGATCCAGCAATGGGTAAACGGCCGCCAGAGCCAGCGCCGCCAGCAGATAACCTCGGTTGAGCTGGTGAAACGTGAGCCGGCGCAACAGCCCGTAGTACACGGCCAGCAACAGCAGCAGCGCCCCCTGCATTTGCAGCAGATACAGAAGCAGCGCAGGCATCAGGGCCGGGTTTTGCGGTTTTCAATCATGTCGATGATGTCCTGCAGCTCCTCGGGGCTGATTTTCTGTTCCTGGGCGAAGAACGACACCAGTTCCTTATAGGAATTGCGGAAGTAGTCGCCCACGAAGGTGCCCAGGAAGCGCCGCCGGTATTCCTCGGCCGTGACGCTGGGCACGAACCGGAAGGTGTTGCCCAGCTTGCGGCTGGTCAGGTAGTTTTTGCGCTCCAGGTTGCGCACCGTGGAGGCCAGCGTGGTGTAGGGCGGGCGTGGCTCGGGCAGTAGCTCCAGCACTTCCTTGATGAAGCCGCCGCCCAGCTGCCAGAAGCCCCGCATGGCCTCTTCCTCGGGTTGAGTTAATCGTTCCATTCTCCTATTACGAACTTTTCGTAATTCTACGAATAAATCGTATTGCTTGGTTGTCAGCGAGAATAGTTTTTTTCACAAGAAAACAGAAAGGCCGCCTGCACAGTGCAGGCGGCCTTTCTTGCCTTGATGCCCTTGTGGCAGAAGGGCACTGGCTCAGCGGCTGTTGAACGGTGTAGAGACGCGACACTTCGCGTCTCGTCGTTGAACGACCGGAATCTTGCCAGACAAATAACATCAGCAACGACGAGACGCGAAGTGTCGCGTCTCTACACCGTTCCCAAAATCACCCTTCACCAATCACCATCAGCACACAGCAACCGGCCCGACGGCTTCAACAGCCGCCGGACCGGGACGTTCTATGCTACCAGATGTTGGCGCGCACGTTCTGGGCGCGGACCATTTTGGCGTCTTCCTTGCAGCCGAAGGCCTCGTAGAACTGGGGCATGTTCATGAGTGGGCCGTTGGTGCGGTACTGGGCCGGGGAGTGCGAGTCGGTGAGGACCTGCTGGCGGATGTATTCGGGGCGGGCGTTGGTGCGCCACACCTGGGCCCAACCCAGGAAGAAGCGCTGCTCGGGCGTGAAGCCGTCGTAGCGGGGGCGCGGGTTGCTGCCGTATTTCTTCTGCAGTTCCTTTTCCAGGGCCGAGTAGGCCAGGGCGAGGCCGCCGAAGTCGGCCAGGTTTTCGCCCATCGTGAGCTTACCGTTCACGAACACCGAATCCAGGGGCTGGAAGGCCGAGTATTGGGCGCCCACCATGTCGGCGCGCTTCGTGAATTCGGCCGCATCTTCCTTGGTCCACCAGTCGCGCAGGTTACCCTGGGCATCCGACTGCCGGCCCCGGTCGTCGAAGCCGTGGGTGATTTCGTGGCCAATAACTGCGCCCATGCCGCCGTAGTTTACCGCGTCGTCGGCCTTAGGGTCGAAGAACGGCGGCTGCATGATGCCGGCCGGAAACACGATTTCGTTGAGCGAGGAGTTGTAGTAGGCATTCACCGTGGGCGGGGTCATGCCCCACACTTCGCGGTCAATCGGCTTGCCGTAGCGGCTCAGGTTGTCCTTCGACTCCCACTCGCGGGCGGCCAGCACATTTTTCAGGTACGATTCGCGGCTCATCGAGAGGGCCGAATAGTCCTTCCATTTGTCAGGGTAGCCGATTTTGACGGTGAAGGAGTTGAGCTTCTTGATGGCTTCCTCCTTAGTGGCGGCGCTCATCCACTCTAGGCCGCGGATATGCTCGCCCATGGCTTCCTTGATGTTGGCCACCATTTGCTGAGCCTTCACCTTGGTTTCGGGCGCGAAGGCCTTGTCCACATAGAGCTGGCCGAAGGCTTCGCCCAGCGCGCCATCGGTGGCGCGAAGCATGCGCTTCCAGCGAGGCTGCTGCTGCTTGGCGCCGCTCAGCACCTGCTGGAACCGGAAGCTCTCGTCGCCAAACGACTGCGGCAGCGCCGACATCAGCGACGAGGTGAGGTGCCAGCGCAGGTAGGTTTTCCAGTCGCCGAGGGGCTCCTGCTTGAGGGCCGTGCTGGCTTCCTGCAGGAACTCGGGCTGGCCCACAATCACCTCTTTAGCCGAGTTGAGGCCCAAAGCGGGCAGCATCACGGGCAGCCCCAGGTTGGGGTATTTCTGGGCGGCTTCGGCCACCGTCATCTTGTTGTAGTTGGCGTACGGGTCGCGCAGGGCTACGCGGTCCTTGCTGGCTTTGGCGAGCCGGGTTTCGAGGCGCAGCACCGTAGCAGCGCTTTTGGCGGCCACGGCCGGGCTCTCACCCAGCATCTTGAACGTGTTGGTAAGGTAGGTGGTGTAGGCCGTGCGGATGGTTTTGGAGCGGGCATCATCCTTGAGGTAGTAGTCCCGGTCGGGCAGGCTGAGGCCGCCCTGGCTGAGGTAGAGGGCGTACTCGTCGCTCTTTTTGCGGTCCTGGTTCACGCCCAGTCCGAACACCGAGCGGGTTTGCAGACGCTGAGCGCGCACCAGCTCGATTTGCAGCCCGCGCAAGTCTTTCACCGCGTTGATGCGGGCCAGTTCTGGCTGCAGGTACTTCAGGCCGGCTTTGTCGATGGCCATGGAGTCCATGGCCGTGGCGTAATAGTCGCCAACTTTCTGCAGGTTGGTGCCCTTGGCGGCGGTTTTGTTGGCGGCCGAAGTTTCCAGAATCTGGCGCATCACGGCCTCATTCTGGTTGATGAGCCCGTTCCAGGAGCTCCAGCGCGACTCGGCGGCCGGAATCGGGTTGTTCTTCAGCCAGGTGCCCGAAGCGTATTGGAAGAAGTCGTCGCAGGGATTTACCGACTTATCAATATTGGCCGGATCAATACCGACGCCGGGCAGTACCGGGCCGAGCTGGGCCGTGGCCGTAGCATCAGTCGTAGCCGGCGTAGCGGCGGGCGTGGTGGCGGTGGTAGCAGGCGTACTGGCCGCACAGCCGGCCAGGGCCATGCCGGCTGCCGTGCCCAGGGAGAGCAGGAAGGTGCGTTGTGGGGTCATTGGTGGGGGGATGAAGGTTGTGGGAGAAGTTGGAATTAGGAGAAGAAAGAACGTCATGCAGAGGTGCAGCCGAAGCATCTCGTGTGCTGACGTTGCTTCACTAGCCCAGGGTTTAAACCCTGGGCTACGGAGCGGTTGCCGTTCGACGATTTAACAACATCAGCACGCGAGATGCTTCGCTCCGCTCAGCATGACGTTCTTTTTATGTGCTTCCGGCTACCAAATCACCGCCCGCTCGGCATCCGGGCGGACCATTTTCTGGCCGGGCGTGCAGCCGAAGGCCTGGTAGAACTCGGGCATGTTCATGAGGGGGCCGATGGTGCGGTACTGGCCGGGCGAGTGGGGGTCGGTGAGGATTTGCTGGCGCAGGGCTTCGGGGCGAATGTTCTGGCGGCGCAGCTGGGCCCAGCTCAGGAAGAAGCGCTGCTCGGGCGTGAAGCCGTCGATGAGCGGGCGGTTGCCTTTGCCGTACTGCTTGTCGAGCTGCTTCTGGAGGGCGGCGTACACGATGGTGAGGCCGGCAAAGTCAGCCAGGTTTTCGCCCATCGTGAGCTTGCCGTTCACGTACACCGAATCCAAAGGCGAGAAGGCCGAGTACTGGGTGCCCACCACGGCGGCGCGCTTCGTGAATTCGGCCGCGTCGGCGGGCGTCCACCAGTCGCGCAGGTTGCCTTCCGAGTCGTACTGCCGGCCCGAGTCGTCGAAACCGTGGGTCATTTCGTGGCCCATCACCCCGCCAATGGCGCCGTAGTTTACCGCGTCGTCGGCTTCGGGGTCGAAGAACGGCGGTTGCAGGTAGCCGGCCGGGAACACAATTTCGTTCATCGGCGGGCTGTAGTAGGCGTTGATGGTAGGCGGCGTCATGCTCCACTCATTGCGGTCAATGGGTCCGCCGAACTTCTTCACGTTCTGCTGGTAGCCCCACTGGCGCGCCGCCAGCACGTTTTTCAGGTACGATTCGCGCGAAATGTTCAGCGCCGAGTAGTCCTTCCACTTGTCGGGGTAGCCGATTTTCACGCGCAGAGCGCTGAGCTTCTTGAGTGCTTCCTGCTTGGTGGCGGCGCTCATCCAGGTGTTGGTCTGGATGTGCTCGGCCATCGACTCGCGGATGTTGGCCAGCATATCCAGCGCCTTCTGCTTGGCGGCGGGCGAAAACGCCTGGTCCACATACAGCTGCCCGAAGGCTTCGCCCAAAGTGCCATCGGTGGCCGAAAGCATGCGTTTCCAGCGGGTGGGCTGCTGCTTGGCCCCGCTCTGCACCTGCGCAAACCGGAACGCCTCGTCACTAAACGCCTGGGGCAAGGCCGCCGGCACCGACGACACCAGCTGCCAGCTCAGATAGGTTTTCAGGTCGGCCAGCGGCTCCTCTTTCAGCACCGCGCTGACTTCCTTGAAGAACTCGGGCTGGCCCACAATCACCTCCTGGGCCGCACCCAGGCCGTTGCGCTTCAGCAAAGCCGAGGGCTGCAGGTTAGCAAACTGCTTATCGGCCTCAGCCACCGTCATCTTATTATAGCTGGCGTACGGGTCACGCAGCGACACCCGGTCTTTGCTGGCGCGGGCCAGGCGGGTTTCCACGCGCACTACCGTGGCGGCCTTGGCGGCGGCCGTAGCCTCGGCATCACCGAGCAGCTTGAAGATGTTGGTGAGGTAGGTGACGTAGGCGGCGCGCACGGTTTTGGACCGGGCGTCGTCCTTGAGGTAATAGTCCCGGTCGGGCATGCCGAGGCCGCCCTGGCTCATGTTTACGGCATATACCGAGCTGTTTTTGCGGTCGGGCGTGACGCCGGCCCGGAAGAACGCGCCGGTGCCCAGCGTCTGCTGGCGGGCAACTTCGGTGAGCAGGCCGGGCCGGTCTTTCACGGCCGCAATGCGGGCCAGCTCGGGCTTGAGGTAGGTCAGGCCAGCTTTTTCCAGGCCCACCGAGTCCATGCCGACGGCGTAGTAGTCGCCCACTTTCTGGCGGTTCGAGCCGGGGGTGGCGGCGCGGTCGGCGGCGGCATCTTCTAGGATGCGGCGCAGGGTGGCCTGGGTCCGGTCGTTGAGCTCGTTGCGCGGGGCCCAGCTGCTGGCATAGGCCGGAATGGGGTTATTCTTCAGCCAGTTGCCCCCCGAAAACCGGAAGAAGTCCTCGCACGCCGACACCGAGCGGTCCACGTCCTGGGGGTTGATGCTGCGGCCGCCGCTGACAGAGGCCACAGCAGTGGCGGGAGGCGTGGCAGTAGTGCTGGTGGCGGCGGGCTGGGTGGTGGCGCAGCCGGCCAGCGCCAGCAGCAGGGCCGCCGCGCCGGCCCGGTTGGGAGCAGAAAGGTGTTTCATGCAGCGAAATACAGAGTAGGCTTCGCCTAAGGTCGCACCGCGCCGGGAAAGGTTGCGGGCCTCTGTCCATCAACCTGATTAAAAGGCAAAAGCGCGACTGAAAACCCACTCCGGGTTTTCAGTCGCGCTTTTGCCTTTTAATCAGGAAACTATCCTGCCGCTACACCTTGCTTTGCTCGGCCTGCAGCCAGGCAATGGCCTCGCCTTCGTCGGTAAACTGGGCCGACATGGCGTGGCCAGTGTCGGGGTGCCGCAGCTCCGGAAACGGGGACGAATCGGTGGAGGCCAGCAGCTGATGCGGGGCCAGCAGGAAGGCCACCCGGATTTCGCGGCCCAGCTTCTCCAGCGCCTGCCGGGGCGCGTTTTGGTTTACCCAGTTGGTGATTTCGTGCGTCGTCCGAAACCGCCGCCGGGCATCGAGCAGCCAGAACCGGCAGTTGGCGGCGGCGGCGGCCTGAAACAGCTGCACGTAGTTCTGCTTCACCTCCTCGGCCAGACTGATTTCCACCAGCCACCGGCCCACCAGAATATCCAGGTCGGGGCGGTAGAGAATGGGGAAGTCAGGCGTCGAGAAGTCTTGCATCAGACAAAGGTACAGTACAGAAAGCAGGTACGGGCCGGCCCGCTGCGGCACCCGCCTACAGCCGCGGCTTGGCCCGCACGTACTGGTTGGGCCAGGCAATATCAGTGCCCAACTCGTGCGCCGCGTGCAGCGGGAAATAGGCGTCGCGCAAGGATTCCCGGGCCAGCAGCACCAAGTCGGCTTGGCCGCTGGCAATGATGGCTTCGGCCTGCTGCGCGTCGGTGATGAGGCCGACGGCCCCGGTAGGCAGGCCGGTTTCGCGGCGCACCTGCTCGGCAAATTCCACCTGGTAGCCGGGGCCCACGGGAATATCAGCTTTGGCCACGTTGCCGCCGGTGGAGCAGTCCAGCAGATCCACGCCTTTATCTTTCAGGATGCCGGCCAGCTGCACGGTATCCTCGGCCGTCCAGCCGCCCTCGGTCCAGTCGGTGGCCGACACGCGCACCAGCAGCGGCAGGTGCTCAGGCAGCACGGCGCGGGTGGCGTCCACTACTTCCAGCAGCAGCCGGATACGGTTTTCGAAGGAGCCGCCGTATTCGTCCTGGCGGTGGTTGCTCAGAGGCGAGAAGAACTCGTGCAGCAAGTAGCCGTGGGCGGCATGCAGCTCAATCACCTCGTAGCCCGCCTCCAAAGAGCGCAGCGTGGCCGCGCGGAAGTCGGCCACTACCTGCCCGATTTCGGCCACACTCAGGGCGTGGGGGGTGGGTTCGTCGGGCGTGAAGGGCTCGGCGCTGGGCGCTACGGTCTGCCAGCCGTGGGGCTCGGTGGGCAGGATAGCGTCGGCGCCTTCCCAGGGGTTGCGGTGACTGGCTTTGCGGCCGGCGTGGGCCAGCTGAATGCCCGCCACCGAGCCCTGGGCCTTGATAAAGTCGGTGATGCGGCGCAGAAACGGCACGTGCTCATCTTTCCAGATGCCCAGGTCGCCGGGCGTAATACGGCCTTCCGGCGACACGGCCGTGGCTTCCTGAATGATGAGGCTGGCCCCACCCACGGCCCGGCTGCCCAGGTGCACTAGGTGCCAGTCGTTGGCGAAGCCATCCTGGGCGCTGTACATGCACATGGGCGAAATAACTATCCGGTTGCGGAGCGTGATACCACGCAGCGCAAACGGCGAAAACAGATCAGACATGATGAGGAGTTTTGGTCGGTACGAAGCCAGTAAACCCTTTCCGGGGCCGATAGGTTGCGCCGCGGCCGGGCCGCCGGAAACAAGTGCGCCCGTTTCCGGGTAGTGCTAGGCACCTGGCTTCCGCCACCTGTTCTCTTCCCCTATGATGCGCACCATCAAGCAGCAGCACCGCGCCGTCAGCGCCCACATTGCCGACCTGGTTACCTACCGGGCCCTGCCCACGGAGGCCGTCGAGCACCTCGACCCGTTCCTGTTTCTCAACCACCACGGCCCCCAGACCTACCCGGCCCGCAACCACGGCCTCCCCTTCGGCCCGCACCCCCACCGCGGCTTCGAGACGGTGACCTTCATTCTGGACGGCGACATCATGCATCAGGACAGCGGCGGGCACCAGAGCGTTATCGGGCCGGGCGGCATTCAGTGGATGACGGCCGGCAGCGGCCTGATTCACTCGGAAATATCGTCCGACGAGTTCAAGCAAACCGGCGGCCCGCTGGAGATTCTGCAGTTGTGGGTGAACCTGCCCGCCCAGCACAAAATGACCGCGCCGCACTACGTGGGCTTGCAGGAACCGCAAATTCCGACGGTGGCGCTGGACGAGGGCCGCGTGCAGGTGCACGCCGTTTCGGGCAATTGGGCCGGCACCGAGGGCGCCGTGCAGCCTCTCACGGATATGCAGCTGGCCACCATCAACTTCCAACAGGGCGGGCAGCTGGCCCTCACCATTCCGGCCGAGCGCACCATTTTCTGCTACGTTATCCGGGGCAGCCTGCGCATCAACGGGCAGGAAGCCGCGGCGCGGCAGCTGGTGGAGTTCAACTACGACGGCGACGAGTTCCGGGCCGAGGCCCTCACCGACGATGCCGTGCTGCTGCTCGGTCACGCCGTGCCCTTTCAGGAGCCCATTCTGGCCCACGGGCCCTTCGTGATGAACACCGAGGCCGAAATCCGCCAGGCCTACCAGGACTATCAGGCGGGCAAGTTCGGCGTCTGGAAGGGGTAGCCCCGGCTAGGCAGGCCCAAGTTCTGCGAAATACACTGGCTATCAGGGTTCAGCCTAAAATTTTCTGCGGCTATCTGTAAGGTAAATCCGGCTTTCATTCGTCTGCCAGACAGCAGCGGGGCGGGGCCGCCACCAGCCGGGCGGCCCCACCCCGTTACCGGATTTTGCCGGAACGATTGTCCACAACCATTTTCCTTCGTACATTTGCAACCGAATCAGTTACACTTATTTTCATGAACACTCGCTTCGCCGTCGCAACGCATATCCTGGCTTTCCTGGCGCACAGCTCGGGGCAGCCGGTATCGTCGGAGGTGCTGGCGGGTAGCGCGGGCACCCATCCGGTGGTGGTGCGCCGCCTGATGAGCACGCTCCGCAACGCCGGCCTGGTCCGCACCCAGCTGGGTGCCGGCGGCGGCGCGCTGCTGGCCCGCTCCCCCGAGAGCATTTCATTGCTCGACGTGTACGAAGCCATGCAGGAGCCGGAGCCCGACCTATTTGCCGTGAACAGCACCAAGCCGAACACGCACTGCAACCTGGGCCGGGTGATGCAGCACACGCTCGAAGACCTGCTGGGCAGCGCCGAGCAAGCCATGCGGCAGGCCCTGGCGGCTGTGTCGGTGGCGCAGCTGATGCAGGAGCTGGCCACCCGGCTCCCGCCCGACTGCGGCTGCCCGGGCACTACTTGAGCACGTTTTTTCCGGGTACTTAACTGTAACCAGATTAGTTACCAACTCCTTTTTTTGCCCCACGCTTTTCCTCGTCGCGCACCCAAGCAGTTTTCTGCGTCTGCCGACAGCCCTCCTATATGAACAAGTTTGTTGGAATGGCTTCCGTCATTCTGCTCGGCGCTCTTGGCGTGCTGGCCCTTTGGCTCAGCCGCCTGCCCGATGCCCCCACGCCCGATTCGTCTACCCTCACGGCCTACCTGAGCACGCCGCAACCGGCCGCCCAGCCCACCGTCCCGGCTGGGGTGGCCGTGCCCGCCACCGTAGCCGGGCGGGTCTGGGAAGTGTATTTCACCGAAGGCCAGCACGTGCGCAAAGGCCAGCTTTTGCTGAAGGTCGCGCAGAAGCTGGTGTCGGCTGAGCACCACCGCCTGCAGCAGCAGCTCACCCGCCAACAACTGCGGCAGACAACCCTGACGGGGCAGCAGCCGGCGGCGCCGGCCACCGAGCTGGCGGCTGCCGCGGCCCTCGTGGCCGCTACCGGGCAGCAGCTGGCCGCGCTGCCCTCGCAGCTTAGCTTCCAGTTCGTGACGGCCCCGCACGACGGCGTGATGGTGCGCCGTAGCGTGGCTTCCGGCGACTACCTCAGCCTGGGGGACGCTATTGGCCAGCTGGCGCCGCTGCCCGCCACGCCCGCCGACGACACCACCCTGCTGCTTTCCAGCGCCAACTAACCCGCTCTTCCGCACCGCAACTTTTTACTCCCCCTTATGCAACAGCTTACTCAATATCAGGTGGAACGCATGCTCCACCGCCAGCGCCGCAACCCGGCCCGGCCCCTCACGCCCGCCACCCGCCTCGTCCACGACCTGGGCTTCGATTCCGTTGACGTCGTGGAGCTTACCCTGAACCTGGAAAGCCGCTTCCACATCGAAATACCCGATGCCGAGCTGGAAGAGCTGCACACGGTGCAGGACGTGCTCAACTGCGTAGATCTGCACTTTTCGCCGCCGGCCGCCTAGCCCAGCGGCACTTTTGCGGGCCCGGCAGCTTGCGTATCTTGCACGCCGTACTGCTGCCCTACTACTATGCCTGCTTTCCACGATGATGTGCAGCACTCCCTGACGGAAGCGGGCTGGTTTGTCGGGCGCGCCGTGTCTACGGCCGCCTATCAGCAGGATACTTTGCAGCGGCAGCTTGCCTGGCTTCCGGCCGCCGATGCATTTCTGCGCGAGTACGGGGGGCTGCACTGCTACTTCACGCGCCAGGATCAGAGCATCACCCGCATGCAGTTTGAAATCCGGCAGGCGGCCACTTTGCTGAACATGGCCCAGCTGCACGACGAGTACGAACCGCGCGTGCCCGGCCGGCAGCTGAGTCTGGTAGGCCAGGCCTACACCGATCCGCTGTGCCTGCTGGTGGATGCCCGCGGCACGTTCTACGGGGCCTGTGCAGAAGGCCTCTACCACATTGCCGACACGGTGCCGCTGGCGCTGGAGGCCATCATCCTGGACCTACCCTTTCGGGAGCTGTAGCCGCGGCGCTACTGCCCGCTGGCGGCCGGCTGCACCTGCTGCAGCCAGTCCAACGCCTGCCGCTCGTCAGTAAACCGCTCCGCCACAAAGGGCTTGTCATCGAAGAAGCGGGCGGGCGGAAAGGCAGCATCGGCCTGCTGGTCGCGCAGGTGCACCGGCGGCAGCAGGTAGGCCAGGGCCGTGCGGCCACCCAGCTGCCCCTGCAGGCGCGGCAGAAACTCCTGCACCATCCAGATGGCGCCTTCGCGGTCGGTGTTGTTGCGGCGGCGCGCATCTATCAGCCACTGGCGGCAGCGGTGCTGGGCGGCGGCCAGCAGCAGCAGCTCGTAGCCCTGCCGCATTTCTGCCAGCGAAATCACCCGCATCCAGCGTGCTACCAGCACCTGCAGGTCGGGGCGGTGCGAGAGGGCCAGGAAATCGGGGGTGTCAGAGAACATAAGCAAAACAACAGTCGGCAAAGGTAAATAGAGGATTTTACATATTACCCCCTTTCCAGCCCGACCGTGCGCCCGCCTTGGCTGGCGCACGGTAGCCTTGTATATTTCGCCATGATTCCGCTCATCACACGTACTTCCCGCCTGACCATTCTGGCTGCCAGCCGCGCCCTGCTCACGGCTGAGCTGCACAAGCCCCAATATTTCCCGGTGCTACTGGGCGCGGCCCTGCCCGCCGACTGGCCTCCCGGAGAGTATGACGCCGAAGCCAGCCGGTATTTCCTGGCCCAACTGACGGCCGGGGGCCGGACGGCGGCGGGCTGGTACGGCTGGTACGCCATTCTGCGGGCCACCGAGCAGCACCCGGCCACCCTGGTAGGCGCGGGCGGCTTCTGGGGCCCGCCGGATGTCAACGGCACGGCCGAAATCGGCTACTCCATTGCGGCCGACTGGCGCGGGCAGGGTTTGGCCACCGAGCTGGTGGGCGGGTTAGTGCAGCAGGCGTCGCACACGGGCATGGTGCGCCGTCTGCTGGCGCACACGCTGCCCGGCAACGAGGTTTCGCAGCGCGTGCTGCTCCGCAACGGCTTTACGCTGACCGACCCCGACACAGAAGGGCGCATGCGGTTCGAGCGGGCCGTGGAGCCGTCGGAGCCGCCCCAGGCGCAGGGCCAGGTTACCCCCATCAGCTAGCACGCTTGCGGGTGGCTTTGGGCTCGGGCAGCTGCGGGTTGAGGCGCAGGAGGGCGTCGCGCAGGGTGCGGGCCACCACGTAGGCCTTGTACCAGTTCTGGTCGGCGGGCACCAGGTGCCAGGGGCAGCTGGCTGGGCTGCAGTGCCGGAACACGTCTTCGTACACGGCGCGGTACTGGGGCCACTGACGCGCCTTTTCCTCGTCGCCGGCCTCATACTTCCACTGCTTGTCGGGGTCGAGGGTGCGCTCCAGCAGCCGCTCCCGCTGCTCAGCTTCCGAGACGTGGAGGTAGAACTTGAGCACGGTGGTATCGGCCTGCTGCAGCAGCTTCTCGAAGTTGTTGATGGCCACAAACCGGCGCTTGGCTTCCTCCGCGCTTATCATGCCCTGCACCCGCGTGATGAGCACGTCCTCGTAGTGGGAGCGGTTGAAGACCTGCAGCATGCCACGGCGCGGCGCCTGCTGGTGCACGCGCCACAGAAAATCGTGCGCCAGCTCTTCTTCGGTTGGCTCCTTAAACGAATGCACCTGCACGCCCTGCGGATTGAGGCCGCTGAACACCCGTCGGATCAGGCCGTCTTTGCCGCTGGCATCCATGCCCTGCAGAATAACCAGCACGCTGTGGCGGTTTTCGGCGTAGAGGCGGTACTGCAGCTCAATCAGCTCCTGCCGGATGCGTTTCAGCTCGCGCAGCGTGTGCTCTTTGTGGAACTCCACGGGGGCGCGGCTGGGCAGTTTGGTGAGGTCGGGGGTGGTGGATTTGCGCATAGTAGCCGTAGTATACGCAGCATCCTCGGCTTGCTACTTTCTGTGAGTCAGCTCTTTTGAGGCCTGCCCCTGTTGTGCGCCTCCTGCCAGGGCAGCTATTTGGAGCAGAATGCTGAATTGCCTGCTAACCCGGGGAACAACTGTCGCTTAAAGCGACAAATAGACATAAAATAACTCATTACCGACGCACAAGCAGCCATTATGGCTGCATTTCTTAATTTCAGCCCAGGATTCGCTGTTGGTACACGGTTTGCAATACCCTTATCGAACCTACCAATAGGAACCCAACCATGAATCTGATTAGCCGAGAATTCATTCGTAACCTGGCCCCGCAACTTGATCTGCTCAACACGCTGGGTGGGGGCATCGCGCAGGCCCAGCTACAGGTGGACAAGCGGGAGCAGGGCGTACTGGTGCGGGTGTCAGCCCCGTCAGTGAGCCCCGAGAACATCCATGTGGTGCTCAACAACAACCGCCTGACGGTGATGGCCGAGTACCGCCATCAGCCTGAGGACAAGCTGGCCGCGCCGCTCTTCACGCGCGTGCTCGACCTGCCCGCCAACCTCGACCTGACGCGGATTGATGCCGTGCACGAGGAAGGCGAGCTGCGCATCCGGATTCCATACCAGAACCCGGCCGACCAGCCCCGCGAAATCACCATCAAGCAGCGCTAAGCGGCGCCTGCCTTCTATATAGCCGGGACCGACCGGCGCCATGTTTCACCAGCCACTGCGCCCGCAGTGGCTTTTTTATTGCCCTCCGGGGCCGGGCGGCCCGGCTGGCGGTATCAGCTCATCAGCACAAACACCAGCACGAAGCCCATCAGCAGCGACAGGTAGAACCAACCCATTACCAACCCGCGGTAGCGGCGGGGCAGCCGGTTGCTCAGCACCAGCACGGCCACCACCACCAGCACCAGGTGCAGCAGCAGAAACAGCACGGCCTTCACCCAGTTGGGCACAATGGTGTTTTCGGGCTGAAACTGGTCGGGCCGGCCCAGCGGCGACGTTATCCAGCGCAGCAGGTAGTAGGCTACCACCTCAAACACCACAAAGCCGGCCGCCCCCGCCACCTGTGCCTGCCCACTCGTTTTCTGCGTTACGTCGGCCATTTTTACTTGGGGTGAATTTTGGTGATGAAGTGATGAAGTAAGAACGTCATTCCGAGCCTGCGAGGAATCTCGCGTGCTGATGTTGCCAAAGTAATTCAGTCGTCAGCAAGCGAGATGCTCCGCTCTGCATGACGTGCTAACCTCATCATCCCATCACCTCATCACTATTTACCAGCCACCTCCGCGCTGCGGGTGCGGATGTAGAGCTCTTCTACTTTGGCGCGGGCCCAGGGCGTGCGGCGCAGAAAAGCCAGCGCCGACTTGGCACTAGGGTTCACGGCAAAGCAGTTCATGCGCAGCCGCTCATCGAGGCCGGGCCAGCCGTAGCGGGCCTGCAGGTAGTCGATGATGGAAGCCAGCGTGACGCCGTGCAGCTCACGGATGAGGTGGCCGTTTTCGTCGCGAGCATCAATGGGGGCAGAAGACATGGGGCAAAGGGCAATAAAGGTGCGGGGCGGCAAGTTCGCAAAAAACCAGCACGCCGGCTTTGCCCGCAAGGGCACTAGTTGCTTAGCTTACGGCGTTACTTTCGCCATGACCCTGCTGATGAAACGCCCTGCTCCCGTTCCGCCGCGCCGCCGCCGGCGCCTGCCGCCCTGGCTGCGCTGGGCCGTGGCCGTGGCGCTGCTGGGCACGGTGGGGTTCTACCTCACGCACCAGCGCCAGATCAACCGCCACGTCCGCCTAGCCTGGGCCTCACTCATCAGCCGCCACCTCACGGGCCACGAAAAAACGCCCCTGCTCGACGGCTACTCCGTGCATGGCATCGACGTCTCGGCCTACCAGGGGCGCATCAACTGGCCCGAGGTGGCCCGCCACGACGTGCAGTTCGCCTTCATCAAGGCCTCTGAGGGCGTGACGCTGCGCGACCAGCGCTTCCGGCGCAACTGGGAAGCCGCCCGCAAGGCCGGCGTGTACCGGGGCGCCTACCACTACTTCCAGCCCAACTACGACGGCGCCCGGCAGGCCAACCTGTTCACGCGCACCGTGCCCCTGGCTCCCGGCGACCTGCCGCCGGTGCTGGACGTAGAGCACGCCGAGTTTCACGACGTGGCCACCATGCGCCGCAACGTGGGCATCTGGCTGCGGCTGGTGGAGCGCCACTACGGCGTGCGCCCCATCCTCTACTCCAACTACAGCTTCTACAAGCGCCACCTGGCCGGCCACTTCGACAAATACCCGCTCTGGCTGGCGCACTACGAGGTGCCCGAGCCCCGGCTGCCCCGCGACAAGTGGATCATCTGGCAGCACTCCGACGAGGCCTACATTCCCGGCATCCGCGGCACCGTCGATTTCAACGTATTTCAGGGCAGCATCCAGACGCTGCTGGCCTTGCGCATTCCGCCCAGGTCTGGCCCGGCGCAGCCCTGAGGGCGCATTGCCCGGGCCAGCCGTACCTTTGCTGCCATGACCCAACCCACATTTTCTTTCTTCCCCGGACTGCGCCAGCCGCTGGCTACCGGCCTGCTGCTGGCCTTGCTGGCTGCACTGGGCAGCTGCGCCGGCGGCGGCGCGGGCTTCACCCAAACCGGCCAGGCCTCCTACTACGCCGACAAGTTTGAGGGCCGCAAAACGGCCAGCGGCACCGTGTACCGCGGCGGCCAGCTCACGGCAGCCCACAACACGCTGCCCTTCGGCACGGTGGTGAAAGTCACGAACCCGCGCAGCAAAAAGTCCGTCAAGGTCACCGTCACGGACCGGGGCCCGCACGCCAAGGGCCGCATCATCGACCTGTCGAAGAAGGCCGCCCGCAAAATCGGCATCATCGACGCGGGCGTGGCCCCCGTGAAGCTGAAAGTAATCCGCAAAGGCTGATGATGCTGCACCGCACACGGTGCAGCGTCAGGGCCTAGACGGCCCTTGCTGCTTTGTAATTCACTCCTCTGCTCTGCTTATGCGCATCAAAAAGAAAGTCGCCTGGACGCTGCCCCCGGCCACCACCTCCCGCTTCCTGGCGCTGGCCGCCTTCATCAAAGCCGCCGAAGCCCAGCACTGGTCGGAGGCCGAGGTGCAGTTTGTGATTGACGAGGTGGTGGAAGCCGCCGACGAGGCAGAGGTACGCGAGATTCTGCAGGACTACACCCAGCGCTAGCCGCCGGCAAAAAAGCGGCGCTTCAGCCGTTGCGCGTGCCTTCACGGCTACGTGCAACGGCCGAAGCGCCGCTTCGGGTCAGAGACTTCGGCAGTCTTACTTGCCTTTTTTCTTCATTTTAACTTTGTCCTTGCCCTTCGGGTCCAGCATGGCGGCCTTCATCAGGCTGTCCTGTTCGGCTTTCATGGCCATGGTGGTCAGGCGGCCGGTCAGGGACATATAGTCGCCTTCCTTCATTTGGGCGGTGGTGCCGTCGGCCATGGTCAGGGTGCCGTCGGGCTTGATTTTGGTGCCGTTGATGAGGGCAGTTTCCTGCAGCACCGGATTGGTGAGACCCTGCTGGGTGAGAATTACCTTGCCGTCCTTCATCACCGCGCCGTCGCGGGTGGCACCATCCTTCATCACCATGCGGCCACGCGGCTGCACTGGTTTGCGGGGTGGAAGTTTGGTTTGGGCCTGAGCCACGAAGCTGCCCGTAGCCAGCAATAGTGCAAGAGTGAGAATCCGTTTCATAGCGGAGAACATAAGAGAAAAGGGTGGTGGGAATCCAACTATAGGCTAAACTACAAAAGAAGGGCCATTTCCGTTTCAGCAACCCCGCTCGGGCTCCTGCCGTTTGTAAAACCAGAGTAGCCGCTGCCTCCGGGGTGTTTTAAATTCTGTATTTTCAGGTGCCGCAGCTGCGGCTCCGTCGTTCTTACCTGCCACGCTTTTCCGTCATTTTGTCCAGTGGACTACAAAGACTACTATAAGATTCTGGGAGTGGAGAAAACCGCTACCACCGACCAGATCAAGAAAGCGTACCGCAAGCTGGCCCGGCAGCACCATCCCGACGTGAACCCTAACGACCCGGATGCAGAGCGCAAGTTCAAGGAAGTGAACGAGGCCAACGAGGTGCTCTCCGACCCCGAGAAACGGCAGAAGTACGAGCAGCTCGGCAACGACTGGCAGCGCTACCAGCAGGCCGGCAG
The DNA here is from genome assembly GCF_027359925.1 of Hymenobacter canadensis. Taxonomy (NCBI): domain Bacteria; kingdom Pseudomonadati; phylum Bacteroidota; class Cytophagia; order Cytophagales; family Hymenobacteraceae; genus Hymenobacter; species Hymenobacter canadensis. The sequence continues at coordinate 3,401,982 of NZ_CP114767.1, forward strand.
CGGCGGCGGCCGCAGCAGCGGCGGCTTCGACTGGAGCCAGTACCAGCAGCAGCCAAGCGGTTTTGGCGGCCACGACTTCGGCGACGGCGCCGACTTCTCGGATTTCTTCGGGTCCATCTTCGGCAACACGGGCGGGGGCGGCCGCAGCACCCGCGCCGCCGCCGGCTCCGACTACCAGGCCGAGCTGGAGCTGGGCCTGCAGGATGCCTACGAAGGCGGCCCGCGCACGCTCACCGTCAATGGCAAAAGCCTGCGCCTCACCATTCAGCCCGGCGTCGAGGACGGCCAAGTAATCCGGCTGCGCGACCAGGGCGGCCCGGGCCGCAACGGCGGGCCGGCCGGCTCGCTCTATATCACGCTGCGCGTGCGGCCCGATGCCCGCTTTGTGCGCACCGGCAACGACCTCACCCAGGAAGTACCGGTGCCGCTGTACCGGGCGCTGCTGGGCGGCGAGCAGGTGGTGGAAACGCTGGCGGGGCCGCTCAAAATCAACATCAAGCCCGAAACCCAGAACGGCACCCGGCTGCGGCTGCGCGGCAAGGGCTTCCCGGTGCACAAGCAGGCCGGCCAGCACGGCGACCTGTACCTGCGCCTCACGGTGCAGCTTCCGCAGCAGCTCACTGAGCAGGAGAAAGAGCTGCTGCAGCAGCTGGCCGCCCTGCGCCCGGAATAGGTGCTGCCTGCGCTACCCTTCTATCAGCCACCCGACTAGCCTCTCTTTGCGCATGAAAACGCCCCGTATCACCATCACGTACCACGACTGCGCCAGCCAGTACGAGCTGACCGAAACGGATTTGCGCGGCTTCGTGGAGCTGGGTTTGCTGGCGGCCGGCCCCCGGCCCGGCACCATCCACGACGAGCCCGACCATGTGGCACGCCTCTCGCGCCTGCACCACGAGCTGGAGCTGAGCCACGCGGGCATTGAGGTGGTGCTGGCCATGCGCCAGCGGCTCCTGAGTTTGCAGGCCGAGCTGGTCCGGCAGCAGGCCCGCGCCCGGCAGCTGGAGTTTCTGCTGCGTAGCTCCGGCCCCCAGCTCGAAGCCGACGACTGGCTCTAGCGTATGTGGAAGGATGACGACGCGGCCAGTGCGCGCGGCCACAACAACGACGACCTGCGGGAGCTGCACGCGGCTCCCCTGCGCCAGAAGGCCCGCGAAATAGGCCAGCTCACGCACGCGCTGGTCCAGAGCCTGGCGTCGGCCACCACCCCGCACCCCGATGATGCCGCCCTGCTCCCCCCCGACGCCCATCTGGCCGAGGAGCCCGAGCTGCGCCCCGAAGATGTGCAGGGCCTGGGCTCCATGATGATCAACAATGCATTTCAGCTCTCGGCCAAGCTGGCTGCCACCTGCACCGCCACCGACTACGGCCGCTGCATGGAGCTGGCCGTGCTGATAAAAGTGGCGGCCGAAAGCCTGCTCTCCCAAACCTCTTTGTGCCTGGAACTGCGCCTGACGCCCCCGGAATACATTGAGGCGCTGCGCCGCGAGCTGGAGGAGTTCCGCCACCTGTTCCGGGCCTGGGTCGCCACCTTCGACCCCACCGACCATTACGACGACGGCTGGGGACTTTTTAGTGCTTAGTGCTTAGTGCTTAGTGCTTAGTGCTTAGTGCTTAGTGCTTAGTGCTTAGTGCTTAGTGCTTAGTGTGTATGAAAGAGGCCCCGCCAGGTTACGGCGGGGCCTCTTTTTCTTTCTGTTTTTTCATCTCTAGTCCCTAAGCACTAGGCACTAAGCACTAAGCGCCAACCTCTACAGTGCTTCAACGCCCAGTGCGAGCAGCGTGCCGGCCAGGGTGGCGGCTAGTTTGGGCAGGTTGAGCTTGTGCTCGGGGCTGGTTTCGAAGAGGATAGTGGTGGAAACGTGCAGGAAATTGCCGGCCACGAAGCCCAGCAGCGCCGCGTAGAGGCCGCCTGTCAGGAGTTGGTCGAGCACCACGTAGTTGCTGACGATGATGCCGACTGGAGCCGCCAGCGCAAACAGCACCAGCAACGGCAGCGCTTTACGGAAGCTGCCCAGCCGCAGCCGCAGCGCCGCCATCAGGGCAAAAGCGGCCGGAATATGGTGCAGCGCCACGCCCGTCAGAATAGCGTAGAAATTGTCGCTCATGGCGCCAGCCTCCGGCGCCTTCACCAGGATGCTGCCCTCCAAAAACGAGTGAATAACCAGCGAAAATAGCAGCAGGAACGGCACGTGCCCCACGTGGTCGGAGTGATGATGCACGTGCCCATGCTCCACGCCCTGCGAAAATACCTCCAGCACCAGCTGCCCAAAAAAGCCCGCCAGCACGAAGTAGCCGATGCGGTGCATGTTGCCGGGCACTAGCAGCAGCGCCTCCGGCAGCAGGTGCGTGATGGTAAGCGTAAACAGATACGCCCCGCTGAACGCCAGCAGCGGCTTCATCCAGACGGTGCTGGCGGTTGGCACCAGCCGGGTAGACCAGCCGGCCCCCAGCACGGTGAGAAACAACAGCAAAACAGCAAACCACATAAACCGGTGATGAAGTGATGAAGTGAACAGTGATGAGGTGAGTGGTGATGAGCTGACAGGCTGTGCGGCGGCCGCATGGCACCTATCCCCTCATCACCACTTACCTCATCACTTCGTCACTTTTTAAGAATGAAAATCATGCGCGGGCTGGTGGCCTCGTCGTAGGGGCGCAGGTGATAGTCACCGAGCACCTCTACCAGCCGCAGCCCGGCCAGCAGGAAATATTCTTCAAACCGCTCCCGGCTCAGCGCGCGCACCCGCTCCTCAAAATGCAGCTGCTGGCCATCGGGGGTCCGGAAGTCGATTTCCTTGACGATGAAGCCCCGGTCGAGGTGGCGGTGCAGATGAAAGGTGATGCCGTCCACCATTTTCTGCTCGTGCGTTACCAGCTCGCGCACCGTGCGCTCGGTATTCAGAAAGTCGATGACCAGCTTACCGCCGGGCTGCAGCGCGGCTGTGGCGTTGCGCAGCGCCAGCACGTTTTCACTCTCGTGCTCAAAGTAGCCGAAGCTGGTGAACAGGTTGACAATGAAGTCAAACGGCCCGAACGGCAGCGGCTCGCGCATGTCGTGCACGGCAAAGTGCAGGTGCTCGTGGGCATGCTGCCGGGCCGCCGCAATGCTCTTCGCCGACAGGTCGATACCGGTTACGTCGTAGCCCTGCGCACTCAGAAAGATGGAGTGGCGGCCTTTGCCGCAGGCAAAATCCAGCAGGCGGGCCTGCGGCCTAGGGTGCAGGTGCCGCAGCAGCGCATCCAGAAACGCCTGGGCTTCCGCCTGGTTCCGGTCGTGGTAGAGCAGGTGGTAGTAAGGCGAGTCGAACCAGGTACTAAACCATTCGGGCTCCACCGCAGCGGGTAACAACGTCATATCAGAAAACCACAGAAGGCCTGCGTCAGGCTAGGGGCAATGTTCGGCACCCGGAATGGCTGACGCGCATCTAGTGCAACAATGTTACAAAATATTCTCACCAACAGCAGTTCCACGCCCCGCGGAGCCAGCCGTTGCTGGTTCTGCAGGACGTGGAACTGCACGTAGGCATTCTCGTTAGCTGGCTGGCTGGCTGGCTTCGGCTGGCTCCAGCGCCATTTCGCAAACCGGGCATTTGCCGGGCTTGTCGCTGGCACTGCCTTCGCATTTCATGGGGCAGATGTAAGCGGCGGCAGCGGTGGGCACGGCCAGGCTGTCGGCCGGGGCCGTGGTGGCCTGGGAGGCAGCCCCGGCTTCCGTGGCGGGCTGGCTGTTGCAGCTGGCCATCAGCAGGGCGGCGGCCGCAAACAGGGTAATGGAAAGACTACGCACGGACTATTCGGGCTTTTCGGCCTTGGCAGCCGGGTCGGCGATGGTTGCTTTTTCGGCCGCAGTTTCGTCGCTCTTGTTGAGCAACGTTTCCTTGGCATTGGCCGAGGTAGCTGCTTCCGCCGACGGCTTGGCGCGGCGGTCCATGTTCACGTTGGAGCTGGGCGGGGTAGCCACGCCGGTTTCGTGCTGCATGCCTTCCGCGCCGTGCTCTACGCCGGCGGCACCGTGCGCCGCGCCGGCGCCTTCGTGGTGGGCACCGGCCTCAGCAGGCTGGTCAAAGTTGTCGGAAGAGCGGGTGCCGGGCTCCACCATATCCACCGACACCTTCTTGTCGGGGCGCCAGTCGGAAGGCTCGCTGCTGCACGCAGACAGGGAAAGAGCGGCTACAGCCAGCGCGGAAAGCAGAAGTTGCTTGGTCATGAGAAGAAAAACAGGGTTGAAATAACAGGTAAAAAGTGCGGAGCCGGCTGGTTACTTCGCCTCGGGCGCGGCAGCCGGCAGCAGATTCTTGCGGCGCAGCATCGACTCGAACAGCTTCTGGTCGGTGGCCGTGTTGAAGATCTTAAACGGAACGTGCAGGAACATGGGCGTTTCGAAGGTGCGGGCAATCCAGGCGCGCCAGCCCGTGATGTCGGCGGGCACCTCCTGGTTGCGGAACCAGAGCAGGTAGCCTTCGCCTTCCCGCTCTACGCGCCCGATCATTTCCCAGTTGACACCCATGCCTTTGCCTTCCTTCTCGTTCTGCATCAGCCCAATCTGGCGCTGGTCTATCACGTAGCTCATGCGCTCGAAAAGAGGCTTGGTCTGCTCTACCTGCGTCACGGCCGTAATCTGCGAGGAGCGCAGCAGCACGTAGAGCAGGGCCAGCACCAGGCCGCTCACCAGCCACCACCACGAGGGCCAGATGGCTGCCGGCAGCACGCCTACCACAAACGGAATGATGGCAAACCACCACTCCTTGCGCCACACGTAGCCCATGGCCACGCGGGTGTAGAGGTTGGAATCAAGCTGGTGCTTTTTCGTACGGATAGCCAGGGGCGAACCGGCCGGCTGCTGTTGCTGGCGGTAGCTGGCGCCGCGTTGGTTGGGGAGTTGCATGGGGTTGATATGCTGATTATTGATGTGCTGATGTGCTTTCCTGCTGCTGTGCTGCTTGTATTGTAAATCAACACATCAGCACACCAACCAATCAACACCTCAATACGCTTTCAGGCTTAAGTCGAGGCTTTTGGTGGAGTGCGTGAGGGCGCCCACGGAAATGTAGTCGACGCCGGTGGCGCCGACGGCGGCAATGGTGTGCTCCGTGATGCCGCCGCTGGCTTCCGTTTCTACGCGGCCGCCAATTAGCTCCACGGCTTCGCGCAGCTGGGCCGGCGGCATGTTGTCGAGCATGATGCGGTCAATGCCGCCGGCATCCAGGGCCTGCTGCACTTCGGTCAGGTTGCGGGTTTCCACCTCAATGGGCAGCTGGCGGCCGGTGCGGGCCAGGTAGGCCTTGGTGGCCGCAATGGCCTCCGCAACGCCGCCGGCGTAGTCGACGTGGTTGTCCTTGAGGATAATCATGTCGAACAGGCCGTAGCGGTGGTTTACGCCACCCCCGATGAGCACCGCCCACTTCTCGCAGAGGCGGAAGTTGGGGGTGGTTTTGCGCGTGTCGAGCAGGCGGGCGTTGGTGCCGGCCAGCAGGTTGCGCAGGTGGGTGGTGTGGGTGGCAATGCCGCTCATGCGCTGCATGCAGTTGAGCACCAGCCGCTCCGCCGTCAGAATGCTCTGGGCGCGGCCTTCCACCGTCAGCACCACGTCGCCGTACTTGATGGTGTCGCCGTCGGCGAGCAGGGTTTCCACCTGCAGGTCAGCATCTACCGCCCGGAAAATATGGCGGGCCAACTCTACCCCGGCCAATATGCCCTCGTCCTTCACCAATAGCCGCGCCCGGTTGCGGGCGTCGGCCGGGATGGCCGCCAGCGAGGAATGGTCGCCGTCGCCGACATCTTCGCGCAGGGCAGTGCGAATGAACTCTGAAATTGCTTCCGGGGTGAGGTAAGGGGTGTTTTGCACGGTGCAAAAATAGTGAAAACGGCGCACCTACGAGTAACGGAGTACGTGAGTAGCTGAGTAGGCGGAAGCCGGACGCGTAGAGGCGCTGCGGTGCGCGCCCGGAACTCTGGTGGAAGCTTCCATTGCAGGCCGCCAGCGCCTATTACGCAACAGGCCCCCAGCGCACGGATGCACTGGGGGCCTGAAAGAAAAACAGCGGCGGCGAGCAAGAACGACCTACTCGGCTACTCCATTACTCAGTTACTCTTTCGTGAAATCCATGTTGTCGATGCGCAGGACACCGTTCACGTTTTTCATTTTGATGAACACCCGATAAGGGCCCGATTTGCCGTTGTACTTGCCGATGGCGTAGGGAATGCCACCCTGGCTGGCGCCCTGGTGCACGATATCGAAGGTGGCGGGAGCCGTTTTGGCGAAGAAGTCCTTCAGGACAAACTCGGCCTGCGTGGCGCTGTAGCTCTGCCGGTCGCCGTCGAAGCTGATGTCGACCGTGGTGCCGAAGTACTGCGACAATTCGCGCGAGGAAGCACTGCGCAGCGCGTTGCGAACGGCCCCGAAGGTTTCGGCCTGCGCCAGCACCGCCCCCGAGCTCAGGAGCAGCGATACGAACAGGAAGGCGTGGAAGAAGATGCGTTTCATGGGGTTTGTAGAGAATTCGTCATGCAGTACGCGAAAATGATGCCAAGCCTCCGCTACGCGCCAGCCGCCCGTGGGGTTGTGCGCTCACCCGGTAAGCAAGATAAGAAAATGTGGCCGGTACGGCGCGCGGCACGTATCTTTGCAGGCATGAACAAACAGGTATTGTTGGTAATTCTGGACGGCTGGGGTCTGGCACAGAATAAGGAGGTTTCGGCCGTCGACAAGGCCCAGACGCCCTTTGTGGATTCGTTGTTCGAGCGGTTTCCGCACAGCAAGCTGCAGGCGTCCGGCGAGGCCGTGGGCCTGCCCGACGGCCAGATGGGCAACTCCGAAGTGGGCCACATGAACATCGGGGCCGGCCGCGTAGTGTACCAGGATCTGGTGCGTATCAACAAGGCCATCCGGGAGCGGAAGCTGGGCCTCGTGCCGGCGCTGGAAAAAGCCTTCGAGTATGCCCGCCTCAACGGCAAGCCCGTGCACCTGATGGGCCTGCTCTCCGACGGCGGCGTGCATTCGCACCTCGACCACCTCAAGGCCCTGTGCACCCTGGCCCACGATGCCGACGTGCACAACGTGTTCATCCATGCCTTCACTGATGGCCGCGACACCGACCCCAAGGGTGGCGTGAGCTACGTCAACGACCTGGAGCAGCACCTGCAGCGCGGCGCCAGCGGCAAGATTGCCTCCATCGTGGGCCGCTACTACGCCATGGACCGCGACAACCGCTGGGAACGGGTGCGCGTGGCCTACGACCTGCTGGTGAACGGCAAAGGCACGGCCTCGCAAAACCTGATCCAGAGCATGCTCGACTCCTATAAGGAGGGCGTGACCGACGAGTTCCTGAAGCCGATTGTGAAAACCGGTGCCGACGGCCTGCCCCTGGCCACCATTCAGGAAGGCGACGTGGTTATCTGCTTCAACTTCCGCACCGACCGGGGCCGCGAAATCACGCAGGCCCTCACGCAGCAGGATTTCCACGCCTTTGAGATGCACCGGCTGAACCTGCACTACCTCACCATGACCAACTACGACGCCACGTTTACGGGCGTCACGCCGATTTTCGAGAAGGACAACCTCGAAAATACCTTGGGTGAGGTGCTGGCCGCGCACCATAAGAAGCAGATTCGGATTGCCGAAACCGAGAAGTATCCGCACGTCACGTTCTTCTTTTCCGGGGGGCGCGAGGTGGAGTTTGAGGGTGAAAACCGCATCATGCGCAACTCACCTAAGGTAGCCACCTACGACCTGCAGCCCGAGATGAGCGCCTACGAGCTACGAGACGCGCTGGTGCCGGAGCTGCAGGCCAAGTCGGCCGACTTCATCGTGCTCAACTTCGCCAACACCGACATGGTGGGCCATACGGGCGTGTTTGAGGCCGCCGTGAAAGCCGCCGAAGCCGTAGACACCTGCACCAAGGACGTGGTGGAAACGGCCCTGGCGGCCGGCTACGCCTGCATCGTCATTGCCGACCACGGCAACGCCGAGTTCATGATGAACCCCGACGGCTCACCCAACACGGCGCACACCACCAACCTGGTACCCTGCATCCTGGCCGACGCTGACTACCACGGTGCCCTCACCGATGGCAAGCTCGGCGACATTGCGCCCACCGTGCTGGCGCTGATGGGTTTGCCGCAGCCGGCCACCATGACCGGCCAGAGTCTGCTCACGGCTACCGCTCCTGCCCGTGCCTAAGCGGCTGGGGGCAGTGGCGCTGCTATGCCTGCTGGCGGCCTGCGGAACCACCGATGATGAGGCGACGATGCGTGCCAACCCGGCCAACCGCAAGCCCGGCTACTTCGACGTGAAGGCATATCTGGATGCGCAGGTGGCGCGCCTGAACCAGCTGCAGCCGGCCGTGGAGAAGCAGGTGCAGCTCCGCAACGGCAGCACAGAAACCACCCGCGTCGCGAAAACCGACTGGGCCAAGGAGCTGCAGATCTTCTACCAGGCCGACATCAACAAGCCGGCGCTGCGGGGGCTGTACGCGGCCGACGCAGCGTCCAAGCTGCAGAACGGTGTCGTGCGCAAAACGTATGCCCTGAAGCCCGGCAACGACGCCCCAGTGAAGCGCCTGACCGTGGAAGCGGCGCAGGAAAGCGGCGCCACTCAGCAGCTCACGGCTACTGTTCAACAGGACAACACGCTGTTTTACAGCGAGAAGAAACTGTTTCTAGCCGTACGCAACGGCCAGCTGACCGAATACGAGGTGCGCGGCGTGCAGAAGCTGGTCTTCTTTGACACCGTGCGCTACTCCGTCCGGACGAGGGTTGTGCAATAGACTTGTTACTCCAACAAAGAAGGAGCCTGAGCGAAGCCGATTAACGGTTTCACTCAGGCTCCTTCTTTTTCAGGATGACCGTTTTCAGTCGAAGTAGGGCTGCACGCGGGCCGTGCTGGGCTGGCCGGCCGTGAAGGTCGCCGAGACGCTGTTGGCGCGCTCGGTGTCGCGGAGGCGCAGTTGCAGGCACGTCCCGCCGTTTTGCCGCGCCGACTCGTTGAGCGTAGCCCGCAGACGCCGGCCGTAATCGGGCCGGAAGTTGGTGATGACCGCCTGGCGGAGCAGGTCCTTGTCCGGGGTACGGTAAAATTCAAACTCGTTGCCCTGATGCTGCAGCGTCAGGATGGTGTCCATCTGGCCGGCTTCGTGCAGGTTGGCAAACGGCTTACGGGCCGTCATTTTGGCGCCGACGGCCAGCAGCTCCTGCACGGTAGGCTCGGGGCCAAAAGGCTGGCCGGCGAGGCTGTCGTTGGTGAGGGTGCACACGGCTTTGGGGGCCGCTACGGGCGGCGTCCGCGGCTTCGGGGCCAGGCGGCGCGTAGGTTGCGGCACCGGGCGCGCTACGGTCCGGCCGGTATCGTCGGGGCCGCAGCCAAACAGGCCCAGCGCCGCATACAGCAGCGCGGCAGAAAGGCTTTTGGACGTGGACAGCAGCATAGCGGACAACATAGCGCGGACAGGAAACAATTTGACTGTCATACGCAAAAGCCCAGGAAGCGGCTTGCTGACCGCGCAATAATTCTGTGCCGCCCGCCCCAGCTACGCTACTCGCTGCCCATTAGTGTCGCCACCACCCAGCGCCGGCCGCCCTGGTTGCGATGCTCCCCCAGATAGATGCCCTGCCAGGTGCCCAAGGCCAGTTCGCCATTGGTGATGGGTACGCTTACGGCGTGGCCCAGCAGGGCCGCTTTCAGGTGCGCGGGCATGTCGTCGGGGCCTTCCTGGGTGTGGTGGAAGTAAGGCGCGTTTTCGGGCACCGCCTGATTGAAGTAGGCCTCGAAATCGTGGCGTACGGTGGGGTCGGCGTTTTCGTTGATGCTCAGGCTGGCCGAGGTGTGCTGAATGAAGAAGTGCGCCGTGCCCACCCGCAGCTGCTCCAGCTCGGGCAGCTCCGCCACCAGCAGATCAGTAATCAGATGAAAGCCTCGGCGCACAGCCGGCAGCCGCAACCGCTTCTGGAAGTAGATCATAGCACTACGGATTCACCCGCTCGTAGGCCCCCAGGTCGGGCGTGGAGGTGTTGCGGGTTTTGTTCACCAGGTCGCGCGGTACCTGCGCATCGAAGCGGGCCTTGTTGCTGGCCGGCGAGAGAGTATCGAGGCGGTAATCGTACTTATCGGCGGCGTTTTCGGGGCTGCGTTTGAACTTCGGGTTGACGTTGAGCAGGTTGTTGAGCGCTGCATTGCCTAGGCCGGGCTTATTGGCGGCATCGGTGGTAGCGGCGTACTCCAGGGTGCGGAGCAGGCTGTTGCGGATGCTGATGCTGCTGCGGTACCGGTCGCTGTTCTCAAAAAACAGCTCCTCTGGCACTGAGCCCCACACAATGGAATTGTTGATGCTGATACCAATCGTAATGGGGCTCACCAACGGCTGCGTATCCGCCGGCTCATTGGTAAACGACAGCGAGGCCGTTTCGCGCCGCCCGAACAGCGGCGTGTAGTTGGCAATGGTGCAATAGTTGAGGTTGTAGAGGCCGCCGCCCACACCCGCAACAGCGTACTCGCCGCAGTTGGTAAGCAGGCAGTTGGTCAGGTCGAAGTCGCCGGAAAAGCTCAGCACCCCGCCGCCCGCAAAGCTCTGGCCACCGCTGGCAAACGTGAGGCCGGCCCCGGAAATGTTGCGGATAGCGGTGTTGCGCACCGTCACTTTGGGGTGGGGCCGGTTGCGAGGATTGAAAATCAGCAGCCCAAACGAGGCGTTCTTGATGTCCACGAAGTTTACCACGTTGTTGCGGCTGCTACTGGCATCAAACTGAATGCCGGCCCACTGGCCCGGCACGTCGTTGTAGGCCGCCTCCAGCCGGTCGCCCTGGAAGCGCACGATGGTACTGCGGTCGTCGTCTTTGAGCTCGGTGACGGGCGTAGTGTTTTCGTTGATGAGCAGCGTTCCGCGCACAATCAGGGCCGCGCCGCCGTGCGCGTAAATGCGCGTGCCGGGCTGAATCCGGAGGGTGCAGAGCTCATCGACGACAGCTGCTCCGTAGATGACGTGGGGCTTGTCGTTGGCCCACACGGCGTCGCAGGGCAGGCGCTCCAGCACGTGGAAGTAGGCGTTCTGCCCGTAGGCTACCAGCTTCACATCCTGCTCGTTGCCGTTGGTCGTGAACAGCAGCTGCTCGGTTAGCAGGAAGGGCTTCAAGGCCGAGGTGGCACCGAGGCGGGCTTTCACCAGCACCAGCAAACTGTCCTTGCCCCGGATTTCGAGGCCCGCGGCGGCCTGCCGCTCGTCGCCGTTGATGATGAGCGAGTAAGTGCCGGGGTTGCTGTCGGCCAGCCGGATCTGCTCGATTTTCACGGCCCGGCTGTTGCGGTTATACACCCACAGCCGCTTGCTCACGGTGCCCACCTGCGTAAATACCGTGTCGAAGAGCACCGTATCGGCCGAAAACTCCAGCCGGGCGCTGTCGTCGGTCGTGAGCAAGTCTTCCTTCGGCTCGCAGCCCGGCAGCAAAGCCAGCAGCGCCGCACAAATCAACAGCAACGGGAGTAGAAAGCGCATAGAGAACAGCAACTTATATAAAACGAATGTCATCCTGAGCGGAGTGAAGGATCCTAGCACACTGGAACGACGATTGTACAAACAACGTGTCTGGCGTGATAAGGTCCTTCGCTCTGCTCAGGATGACAGAACGTATAGGTCAGCAATTAATTACGATACGCCTTCCTTCAGGCGCTCGGCGCTTTCGGCGATGCGCAGCTGCTCCACGAAGTCGTCGATGTTGCCGTCCATCACGCTGGACAGGTTATGCACCGTGTAGCCGATGCGGTGGTCGGTTACGCGGCCCTGGGGGTAGTTGTAGGTGCGGATCTTGTCGGACCGGTCGCCGCTGCCAATCATGCTTTTGCGCTGGGCGCCTTCGGCTTCGTTTTTCTTGGCCAACTCGATTTCGTAGATGCGCGAGCGAAGCACCTGCAGGGCTTTGTCGAAGTTCTTGAGCTGCGACTTCTGGTCCTGGCACTGGGCCACCAGGCCGGTGGGCAAGTGGGTGAGGCGCACGGCCGAGTAGGTGGTGTTCACCGACTGCCCGCCGGGCCCGCTGGACATAAACAGGTCCTTGCGCACATCGTTCATGTCGATCTGCACATCCAGTTCCTCGGCTTCCGGCATCACCACAATGGACGCTACGGAAGTGTGGATGCGGCCCTGGGTTTCGGTGGCCGGCACGCGCTGCACGCGGTGCACGCCGCTCTCAAACTTGAGCTTGCCGTACACATCCTCGCCCTTCACGGCCAGGATAATTTCCTTGTAGCCGCCCGAAGTGCCTTCGGTGGCGTCAATCAGGTCCATTTTCAGGTTGTTCTTTTCGGCGTAGCGCATGTACATGCGCTGCAGGTCGCCGGCAAAGATGGCGGCTTCGTCGCCGCCGGCCCCGGCCCGGATTTCCATGATGACGTCCTTGCTGTCGTTGGGGTCGCGCGGGAGCAGCAGGTCCTTGATGACCGTTTCGAGGCGTTCCTGCTCGGGGTAGAGCGTTTCCAGCTCTTCTTTCGCCATCTGGCGGAAGTCCTCGTCCTTCTCGGTCGAAATCACCTCCCGGGCGCCTTCAATGTTGGCCAGTACGCTCTGGTAGGCCTTGTACTCGACCACGATTTTGCCCAGGTCCTTGTACTCTTTGTTCAAGGTCTTGAAGCGCTTCATGTCGCTCATGGCGTCGGGCTGCGTGAGCAGTTCGCTCACATCGTTGTAGCGCTGTTGGATGGCCTCCAGTTTATCTAGCATCTTGCCTTCGGGGAATTGTATTTGCAGCTGCAAAGGTACTGAAAACAAACACGTGTAGGTTGCCAGCCGGTTCCGCAGTATTGATAGTGTGAGTGGATGCAAGCGCAGGCCGCTGCCAGGCGCCGCAAAAAAACACGCCCGGCGACGCGGGCATCCTGAAAACTTTCTCTACTTTGAGCCCACTCTTCTCGCTCCTATGCTTCAGCTCGTTGCTTTAAGCTTACTTCTTCCATTACCAGCTGTCAACTCAACGCTGACAACCACCGGTACGGCCACAACAACCCGCTGACGCGGGCTGCCGAACCTCCTTTTCCCTTTCCCCCGAGTTTTCGCAGCCCGTCGCCGGCCGCTTCCCACCCCGGAAGCCCCGGCCCGACGGGCTTCTTTGTGTAGTGCCTTTTCGCTCCCTGCCCACTACCCGCCCGCCTTCTTACTTCTCCTGTCTCTCATCTAGCTTCTATCTCATGCAGGTCCTCAAATTCGGCGGTACGTCGGTGGCTACGGCTGCCAATCTTCAGCGCGTGGCGCGGCTGGCCGAGGCCGCCGCCCGGCAGCAGCCCACTATCGTCGTAGTGTCGGCGCTGGGCGGCACCACGGATCTGCTGATTGAGGCCGGCCGCGCCGCCGCCGCCGGCCACCAGGACTACCGCGCCCACCTGCGCCAGCTGGAGCTGCGCCACCTGGAGGCGGTGCGCGGCCTGCTGCCGGTGCCCGAGCAGAGCGAAGTGCTGAGCTTTGTGAAAAGCTCCTGCAACGAGCTGGAAAACCTCTGCGACGGAATTTTCGCGCTGAACGAGCTATCCGACCGGACCCTCGACCGGCTGATGAGCCACGGCGAGCTGCTGGCCTCCGGGCTGCTGGCGGCGGCGCTGCGCAGCCACGGCATCCCGCACCTATGGCACGACAGCCGCCAGCTGATCCGCACCAACTCGCAGCACGGCTTCGCGGCCGTGGATGTAGCCCTGACCAACCTGCAGATCCGGGAGTTTGTGGCCGCGCAGCCTGCAGCGCTCTACGTGGTGCCCGGCTTTATCGGCAGCGACGCGCACGGGGCCACCACCACGCTGGGCCGCGGCGGCTCCGACTACACGGCGGCCCTGTTTGCGGGCGCGCTGGCCGCCGAAAAGCTGGAAATCTGGACCGACGTGAGCGGCATGATGACGGCCGACCCGCGGCTGGTGTCGGCGGCGCGGCCCATTCCGCGCATCTCCTACCAGGAAGCCATGGAACTGTCGCACTTCGGGGCCAAGGTGCTGTATCCGCCTACCATTCAGCCGGTCATGAGCCAGGGCATCCCGCTCTGGATCAAAAACACCTTCGCGCCCGACGATGCCGGCACGCTGGTGGAAGTGCGCCCGCCGGCCAACCACGAGGTGGTGCGGGGCCTGAGCAGCATTAGCGGGCTGGCCCTGCTCAGCCTCGAAGGCAGCGGCATGGTGGGCATTCCGGGCTTCTCACGGCGGCTGTTTGGGGTGCTGGCCCAGGAGCGTATCAACGTGATTCTCATCACCCAAAGCTCATCCGAGCACTCCATCTGCGTGGCCGTGCGCGCCGCCGATGCGGCTCACGCCCAGGTGGCCGTAGACGAGGAGTTCGGGCCCGAACTAGCGGCCGGCCGCGTGGACCCGTTGCGCCTGGAAACCGACCTGGCTATTGTGGCGCTGGTGGGCGAGCAGATGCGCAACCACTCCGGCATCAGTGGGCGCATGTTTGGGGCGCTCGGCAACAACGGCGTCAACATCCGGGCCATTGCGCAGGGCTCGTCGGAGCGTAACATCTCCGTCGTGATTCGGGCCCACGACGTGCGCAAGGCCATCAACGTGCTGCATGAAGACTTCTTTGAGGAGTCGGTGAAGCAGGTGAACGTGTTTGTGGCGGGCGTGGGCAACGTGGGCGGCAAGCTGCTGGAGCAGCTGGCCCGGCAGCAGCCCTGGCTGCGCGAGAAGCTGCGCCTGAACCTACGCGTGGTGGGTTTGGCCAACAGCCGCCGCTTCGTGCTCGACGACAACGGCCTCGACCTGGCGCACTGGCCCGAGGCCCTGGAGCAGGGCCAGCCGCTGCGCCTGCCCGAGTTGGTGCGCGAGCTGCAGGCCCGCAACCTGCGCAACACCGTGTTCGTGGACGTGACGGCCAACGCCGAAGTGGCCGGCATCTACGGCCAGCTGCTGGAAAAAAGCATTGCCGTGGTGGCCTGCAATAAGGTGGCCGCGTCGGCGGAGTACGTGAAGTATGCCCGTTTGAAGGCGCTGGCGCGGGAGTTCAGCGCGGGCTTTCTGTTTGAAACCAACGTGGGCGCGGGCCTGCCGGTCATCGGGACGCTGAACGACTTGCTGCGCAGCGGCGACGAGGTGCGGCGGATGGAAGCCGTGCTGTCGGGCACGCTCAACTTCGTGTTCAACCACTACGACGGTAGCCGGCCGTTTGCTGAAGTGGTGCGCCAGGCCCAGACCGAAGGCTACACCGAGCCCGACCCGCGCCTCGACCTCAACGGCTCCGACGTGGCCCGCAAAATCCTGATTCTGGCCCGCGAGGCCGGCCGGGAAATGGAAATGGCCGATATCCGCAACGAGTCGTTTCTGCCCGAATCCTGCCTTCAGGGCGACGTGGAGGCGTTTTACGAGCAGCTGGCCGTGCACGAGCCGCACTTTCGGGCGCTGTATGACGCCGCGGCCGCCGAGGGCAAGCGCCTCAAGTTTGTAGCCAGCTACGCGGGCGGCAAGGCCAGCGTGGGCCTGCAGGCCGTGGCGCCCGGCCACGACTTCTACGACCTGCAGGGCAAAGACAACGCCGTGCTGTTCTTCACCAACCGCTACCCCCGCCAGCCGCTGGTGGTGAAAGGCGCCGGCGCCGGCGCCGACGTGACGGCCTCGGGCGTGTTTGCCGACATTGTGCGCGCCGCCCGGGTGTAAATCTTCTAGGTCCCAGGGCTAAAGCCCGGGGCTAGTCAGTGAACACCTGAATGCTCATTCTCGCTACGTAGCCCCGGGCTTCAGCCCTGGGATTTCGCGCACAGCCAGCTTTTCTTTCGATATATGACCGATTCCGTTACCGTTTATTCGCCGGCTACCGTGGCCAATGTGGTGTGCGGCTTTGATGTGCTGGGCTTCGCGCTGGCCGCACCCTTCGACACCATGCACCTGCGCTGCACCCCGGAACCGGGCGTGGTCATCATCAACGAAGACGACTATGGCCTGCCCACCGAGCCCACCCGCAACGTGGCCGGGGCGGCGCTGCTGGCGCTGCTCCGGGCTCTACCGGAGCCGCTGGGCTTTGAGATGCGCATCAACAAAGGCATCAAGCCGGGCAGCGGCATCGGGAGCAGCGCGGCCAGCGCGGCGGGGGCAGTGGTGGCGGCCAACCGGCTGCTGAACGACCGGTTCAGCCCGGAAGAGCTGGTGCAGTTTGCCATGTTCGGGGAGGAAGTGGCCAGCGGTGCCCGCCACGCCGACAACATCGCGCCGGCCATTTACGGCGGCTTCACCCTAATCCGCTCCGCCGACCCGCTCGACATCGTGCCGCTGCAGGCGCCGCCCCTGCACGTGACGGTGGTACACCCGCAGATAGAAGTGCGCACCGCCGACGCCCGCCGGATTTTGCGCCAGCAGGTGCCGCTGAAAGACGCCATCCGGCAGTGGGGCAACGTGGCCGGGCTGGTGGCTGGCCTGCTGCAATCTGACTACGACCTGATTGGCCGCTCTCTGGAAGACGTCATCGTGGAGCCCGTGCGCAGCATCCTGATTCCGGGCTTTGCGGCCGTGAAGGCGGCCAGCATGGCGGCCGGGGCGCTGGGCGGCGGCATTTCCGGCTCCGGTCCCTCCATCTTCATGCTCAGCCGCGACGAAGCTACCGCGCAGGCTGTGGGACACGCCATGCGCGGCGTCTATGAGCCGCTGGGGGTCGATTTTCACATTCACGTCACGACCCTCAGCCCGGTGGGCGTACGGTTTGCCGTTTGATATCCGTTGTTCAGCATGCGCTACTACAGCCTCAATCACCAGTCGCCTACCGTTGATTTCCGGGAAGCCACCATTGCCGGGCAGGCCCCCGATGGCGGTCTGTACTTCCCGGAGCAGATTCCGCGCTTCACGCCCGAGTTCCTGGCCCAGCTGCCGGGCCTGTCGCGCGCCGAAGTAGCCTACGAAGTCATCCGGCCCTATGTGGGCGCCTGCATTCCGGAAGAGGAACTGCGCCGCATCTGCGCTGAAACCGTGGATTTCGATTTCCCACTAGTGCCGGTTTCCGACCGAATTTCGGCGCTGGAGCTGTTTCACGGCCCCACGCTGGCCTTCAAGGACGTGGGCGCGCGGTTTATGAGCCGCTGCCTGGGCTACTTCTCGCAGCGTCAGGCGGCGCCCATCACGGTGCTGGTAGCCACCTCCGGCGACACCGGCGGGGCCGTGGCCGACGGCTTCCTGGGCGTGCCGGGCGTGGAAGTGGTGATTCTGTATCCGTCGGGCAAAGTCAGCCCGCTGCAGGAAAAGCAGCTCACCACGCTCGGCCAGAACATCACGGCCCTGGAGGTGCGCGGCAACTTCGACGACTGCCAGCAGCTGGTGAAGCAGGCCTTCCTCGATGCCACAGTGGCGCAGCATCGGCAGCTCACCTCGGCCAATTCCATCAACGTGGCCCGCTGGCTGCCGCAGCAGTTCTACTACCTGTTTGCGCTGCAGCAGTGGCGGCACGCCGCGCCGCCGGTGGTAGCGGTGCCCAGCGGCAACTTCGGCAACCTCTGTGCCGGGCTGCTGGCGCACGCCTCGGGCCTGCCAATCGGCCACTTCATCGCTGCCTGCAACGCCAACGACGCCGTAGCCGACTACCTGCGCACCGGCGCATTTGCGGCCCGGCCGGCCGTAGCCACGCTTTCCAACGCCATGGATGTGGGCAACCCCAGCAACTTCGGGCGCATTCTGGAGCTGTTCGGGCAGCAGCATGCCGCCTTAAGCGAGCTGGTCAGCGGCGCCACCATCACCGATGCCCAGACCCAGGCCACCATCCGGCGCACCTACCAGCAAACCGGCTACCTGCCCGACCCGCACGGCGCCGTGGCGCTGCTGGCGCTGGAAAACTACTTGGCCGAACACCCGGCGGCCCGGAGCTTTTTCCTGGAAACAGCGCATCCTATCAAGTTTCCGGAAGTAGTGGAGCCCATCATTGGCGCGGCCGTGCCGGTGCCGGATTCCGTGGCTGGGCTGCTGTCCAGGCCCAAGCAAAGCATTCTGCTGGAGCCACGCTACGAGGCACTGCAGGAGTTTTTACTGCGCTGAAGCCACCGGGAATGCTGCGCACCGCTTATCCTGGAAACGAACAGCGCCGTGGCCTGTTTATCTTGCCGACTCCACCTTCCCATTTTCATGATGCGCCATTTCCTCCGTGCCGCCGGGGCCGCTTTGCTGCTGCTGGCCGCCGCCTGCCGTCCCGACCAGATTGAGCACCTGCGTGAAAGCAAGCGCATCGGGGCCGAGGCCGAAAACTGGGTGGTAAAGCGCATCATGCCCGAAGACCTGCTCCGCGCCACCCGCTGGGCCGGCGACTCGCTCACCCGCCACGCCGACCGCGAGCTGCTGCGCGTGCTGCGCGACAAGCTCGCCGAGGGCGGTGTGGCTGCCGCCCTGCCCTACTGCCGCCCCGCATCCTTTCCCGGTGTCGACTCGGTGGCCAAAACCCTACAGGCCAGCGCCCGGCGCGTGAGCAGCAAGCCCCGCAACCCCGCCGCCCTTGCGGCCCTCACCGCCTCCGACCTGCAGCCCGACACCGCCCGCCAAGTGGCCCGGCCCAACGCCGAGACGTTCTTTTACCAGCGCCCCATCATCGCCAACGACGCGCTGTGCCTGCGCTGCCACGGCAAAGTGGGCCAAGACCTCAGTGCCACCGACTACGCCCTCATCCGCAGGCAATTCCCGCAGGACCAGGCCACCGGCTATGCGCTGGGTGAGCCCATGGGCGTGTGGCGCGTCACGCTCCAGCGCCCCGGCGTGGCCGAATTCTGGACCATGAAGACCCGCAAGATTCCAAAGCGCCGCAAGCTGTTTTAGGCTGAGCCTGGAAAGTTGCAGGCAATGTCCTACTGAAGTTGATAAACCAGCACAAAAATTGTTAGCAGCTGCCAGCCACCCCAGGCCGGAAATCCGTTTTTGCCGCTGCCCTACGCGGGTTGTGGCTGCGATTCCAACCTGCACTTTGCCGGCCGCGTAGCAGCTTTATACTTCCCGCTTATTCTTACTCCGACTGCTCTTGAACCGCTACTATTATCTACTGCTGTTAATGTGTTTCAGCCTCGGCTCCGCCCGGGCCCAAACGGCCGCCCTGCCCAAAGCCAAGCTCAACGACTGCTACCGGGTGGTGGGCAAAGACAGCGTGGTGTTTTACTACTCCGACGAGTACGTGCTGACGCCGCCCGGCTGCGCCACCATCCGCCGCCACGTGCGCCTCGACAGCGCCGGCCGCTTCCAGGGCTTCGTGCGCGACTACCGCCTCACCAACAACGTATTGCTGGTGCAGGGGGCCTACCGGGCCGGGCGCAAAGAAGGCGTGTTCGAGATTTATCATCCCAATGGTGAGCTGGCGGCGCGGGGCCGCTACCTCCAGGGCCGGGAAGTCGGCGACTGGGCCTACTGGTACCCGACGGGCCGGCCGCGCCAGATCCTGAGCTTCCGCGACGGCCACGCCCCCCTGATTCAGCAATTCTGGAGCGAAGCCGGCACGCAGCAGGTGAAGGATGGTAACGGCAGCTGGTACCGCAACGAGCTGGGCCTAAACCTGTCAGGCGCGGTGTTGCAAGGCGCGCCGGATGGCCGCTGGGTGCTGCGCCGCATCTCCGACGACGCCGTGGTGGTGCGGGAGATTTTCC
Organism: Hymenobacter canadensis; assembly: GCF_027359925.1. Classification (NCBI taxonomy): domain Bacteria; kingdom Pseudomonadati; phylum Bacteroidota; class Cytophagia; order Cytophagales; family Hymenobacteraceae; genus Hymenobacter; species Hymenobacter canadensis. Next base: position 3,421,536 of record NZ_CP114767.1, read on the forward strand.
GGAAAGGTTACTTCAGCAGCGGCATTGTGGTGGATGCGGTGGAAACCTACCAGGACGAGTCAAGGCTGGAAATTGCCGACTGGGACGCCTACAGTCAGGGCGAGGTGTACACGCTCAACAATATCTGCCCGCAGGCAGCTCGCTGATCTGACGGCGCGGCCTTTCGTCAGCCCGCGCCCAACCTTGCAGCCGGTTTTGTAGTTTGGGGCTGATATGACTGCTTCTTCTCCTGACTCCGCGCCCATCGTTATCATCGGGGCTGGCATGGCCGGCCTGACCTGTGCCAACTACCTGCACCGTGCCGGCCGCACCGTGGTGGTACTGGAAGCCGCCGAAGCCGTGGGCGGCCGCGTCCGCACCGATGTTACGCCCGAGGGCTTCCGCCTCGACCGGGGCTTTCAGGTGCTGCTGACCAAGTACCCCGAGGTGCAGCGCCTCCTGGATTATGGCGCCCTGGACCTGAAAGCCTTTCGCTCGGGCGCGGTCATCCGGCTGGCCTCGGGCCAGGAAACCACCCTGCGCAACCCGCTGCGGCAGCCGGTGGCGGCCCTGCCGGCCGTGGTATCGCCCATCGGCACGCTCTTCGACAAGCTGCGTATTGCCAGCCTGGCCCGCCACGTGACCAGCCACAGCAACGAAGACCTGCTGAACCGCCCTTCCACCGATACCCTGACGTTTCTGCGCCGCTACGGCTGGAGCGAGCAAATCATCGACAACTTCTTCCGGCCGTTTTTCGGGGGCGTGTTCCTGGATCGGGGCCTGACCACGGCCAGCAACTTCTTTGAGTTTGTGTTCAAGCAGTTTGTGGAAGGCGACGCCGTGGTGCCGGCGCTGGGTATGCAGCAGATTCCGGAGCAGCTGGCCGCCCGCCTGCCGGCCGGTACCGTGCGCCTCAATTCGGCGGTAGAAGCCATCGAGGGCACCACCGTGCGCCTGCGGGGCGGCGAAACACTGCAGGCTGCCGCCGTGGTAGTAGCCACCGAAGGCAACACCGCTTCGGAGCTGCTGCCGGCGCTGCCCCAGGCCCCGGCCACCGCTTGGCGCCGCACCACCTGTACCTACTTCTCGGCGCCCGCCTCGCCGGGCCGCCACGACAAGCTGCTGCGCCTCAACGCCGTGCCCGGCCAGCTGGCGCACAACGTCTGCTTTCCCTCGGATGTGGCCCCGGCTTATGCGCCGGCGGGCCGCACGCTGGTGTCGGTGAGCACCCACGGCGAGCATGGCCTGCCCGAAACCACCCTCACCACCACGCTGCGCGCCGAGCTGATGCTGTGGTTTGGCGAGGAAGTCAGCCAGTGGGAGCACCTGCGCACCTACGACCTGCCCTACGCCCTGCCCGTGTATCCGGCCGGCCAGCCCGTGCAGCAGCCCCAGCGCATCAGCCCCACCCTCTACCGCTGCGGCGACGTCACATCATACCCCTCGCTGAACGCCGCCATGGCCTCCGGCCGCGAAGTAGCGGAGATGATTTTGAATGGTTAAATGGTTGAATTGCTAAATGGCTAAGTGACCAGCACAAGAACTAACCATTCAGCCATTTAACCATTCACCTCCACCCACACCGGGCAGTGGTCGGAGTGGACGGCATCCGGGAGCAAGCCGGCGCCAGTGAGGCGCGGCAGCAGCTCCGCATCAACCAGCAGATGGTCGAGGCGCCAGCCGACGTTGCGGGCCCGGGAGCCGGCGCGGTAGCTCCACCAGGAGTAGTGGCCGGGCGCGTCGCCGTGCTGGTGCCGGAACGAATCGGTGTAGCCATCGGCCAGAAAATCCTTGAACCACTGGCGCTCCTCGGGCGTGTAGCCGGGGCTGTTCTGATTGGCCTTGGGGTTGTGCAGGTCGATGGCGGTCTGGCAGCAGTTGAAGTCGCCGCCGATGACGAGCTGTCGGCCCTCGGCGCGCAGCTGCCGCACGTACTCGCGGAAGAAGTGCAGCCACTCCACCTTAAACGCCTGCCGCTCCGGCCCGCTCGTACCCGAGGGCATGTACACGTTCAGCACTGAAAGCTGGTCGAAATCCAACCGCAACACGCGGCCTTCGGCGTCGTAGAGGTCGGTGCCGCAGCCCACTACCACGGCCGTGGGGGCCTGCTTCGTGAACGTGGCCACGCCGCTGTAGCCGGGCTTTTGGGCCGGGTGCAGGTAGGCTGAGTAGCCCAGCGCCGCAAACCCTGACACGTCCAGCGGCTCGCGCCCTGCCTTGATTTCCTGCACGCACAGCACGTCGGGCTGCGCCTCCCGCACCCAGTCCAGCAGCCCTTTGCTCAGGGCCGAGCGCAGGCCATTGACGTTGTAGCTGATGATTTGCATGTGGTGAATTTCCGGGTTGGTTGCCTGTTATCCTGAGCTTGCGAAGGATCTTATCACGCGTGAACGAAATCGTCAGACAGTAGTAGTCCAAACGTGATAAGGTCCTTTGCAAGCTCAGGATGACAGGTGGCGTATGGTGACAGGTATTCTATTTACTCGCCGCTCATTTCGGCGAAATACTCCAGGATGTGCCACTTGAGCATGCGTTCCTGTTCCTTGAGGCTGGCAAACGGCACGGACTTCACCAGCCGGAAGTGTGGCCAGCCTTCCTCGTCCACGTTTTCCAGCTCGTAGTAGCCGGAGAGGCTGAACAGGCGGCAGGTGGCAATGTGCATCAGGTCCTGCTTCTGCTCTTTGGTGAAGGGGCCGGCGCCCTGGCCCAGCTCCTGCACACCTATTAGTAGGAGCAGCGCGTTCAGGTCGGGCTTCTTGCCAAACCGCTCGCGCATGTCGTTCATGAAACCGTACCAGCGTTCTTCAAACTGGGTTTCGGTTTCGTCGGGGTGCATGAGGCTCATGCCTCGTGGTGGTGTTCGGGCGCAGCTTCCACGGCCTCCGTTTTCAGAATCTCCCAGTACTCTACGGCCCGGCGGAAGTGCGGAATCACAATGCTGCCGCCGATGAGGTTGGCAATGGCAAACACCTCGTAGATTTCCTCGTCGGTGAGCTTTTCCTCGAAGCACTTGCCGAGGTGGTACTTGATGCAGTCGTCGCAGCGCAGCACCATGGAGCAGGCCAGGCCCAGCATTTCCTTGGTTTTCACGTCCACGGCGCCAGCCTGGTAGGTGTTGGTGTCGAGGTTGAAGAAGCGCTTGATAACCTTGTTATCCGCCGCCATGATCTTCTCATTCATGCGCTGGCGGTATTCGTTGAATTCAGTGACTTGTGACATATCGGTGATGAGGTAATGAGTGAGGTGTAGCGCGAAGCTTTTGCTTCGCGTATGGCTGAACGCGCTATCGAAAAAGTATTCGTGCCAAAGCAACGATACACGAAGCAAGAGCTTCACAATACTACGGCAACTATGGCCGCGAATTGCTACTTTCAATCCGGCCCGTTCTAACCGCGAAATTAGGCAGAAGTTCGCCAGCGGTTACCGCCGGGCTTATTCGCTACCTGTTAGGACGATCCACGATGCGTGCCACCGCCGCTACCATCCTCGCCGATTTCTGGGGCCTGATTTTCCCGCGCGTGTGCCTGGGCTGCCAGGAGCCGCTGGCCCGCGGCGAAGACCACCTCTGCACCAAATGCCGCGCTCAGCTCCCCTACACCGACTACCACCTGCTGCCCCCGGCCGACAACCCGCTGGCCCGCCGCTTCTGGGGCAAGCTGCCCGTGCGCCACGCCCTGAGCTACCTGCGCTTCCTGCGCCGCGGCCGGGTGCAGCACCTGCTGCACCAGCTCAAGTACCAGGGCCAGCGCGACGTGGGCTTGGCCCTAGGCCGCTGGTATGGCCACGACCTGGCCGCCGCCGGCTTCACCTTCGACCTGATTGTGCCGGTGCCGCTGCACCCGCGCAAGCTGGCCAAACGCGGTTTCAACCAGTCCGACCCGTTTGCCGAGGGCCTCGCTGAAGCCCTGCACACGCCCTGGCACGCCAGCGCCCTGCGCCGCACCGCCCACACCGATTCCCAGACCCGCAAAAACCGCGTGCAGCGCTGGCAAAACGTAGCCGAGGTATTCGAAGTAGCCGACGTAGTGGCCATTCAGGGCAAACACGTGCTGGTAGTAGACGACGTGCTGACCACCGGCGCCACCCTCGAAGCCTGCGCCGCCGCGCTGCTGGCCGCCGGCGCCAGTGAAGTCAGCATTGCCACCATTGCCTGCGCGGATCGCTAATCACGGATTGACACGGATCTTTCACGAATTACACGGATTTTGTGGACGGCGCTAATTCGCTTACTTCAACCAGACTACAACAAAAAGAGGCTTGCCGGTTGGCAAGCCTCTTTGTTTTAAACGAACATCAATCGACTACAAAATCCGTGTAATCCGTGAGAAATCCGTGCTAATCCGTGCTCCTTACTTGTTCGAACCAGCGTTGATCATGGCGCAGCGGAAGCCGATGGTGGCCGTAGCCGAGTCCTCAGCCATGAAGCGGCGCGTGCCGGGCGACAGCCAGTAGGCCACATCGCGCCACGAACCGCCTTTGTACACGCGTACGTGGTCGTCGATCAGCGACTGGTAGCCTTTCTTGTCGTACTTCTCCGACGGGTCGAGGAAGCCGTTGCGGCGGAAGGGGTTCAGATCTTCCACGTCCTCAAACGAGAGCGGGCGGTAGATATCCTGCACCCACTCGTTCACGTTGCCCGACATATTGTACAGGCCGTAGTCGTTCGGCGGGTAGGCGTAAATGTACTCCGTAATCATGGCGCCGTCGTTGAGCGAGCCGGCAATACCGGCATAGTCACCACGGCCCCGCTTGAAGTTAGCGAGGAACTGGCCCATCTTGCCACCGTAAGGGTTCCGCACCTGGCGGCCATCCCATGGGTAGATGCGCTTGTTTTCCTGGTTTTCGTTGCCGGTTTCCTGCGTACCGATGAGTGCCTGCGCAGCGTATTCCCACTCAGCCTCGGTGGGCAGACGGTAATTCGGCAGCGTGTTGCCGTTTTCGATGGAAATCTTGGCTTTGCCATCACCGCTGTCGGTGCCTTCAGCAGCGTCACCGCCTTTCTTCTTGCGCTTGAACAGACCACCGCCGCCGCCGCTGCTCTCTTCCGAGTTGCCAGCCAGCGTTTCGTTCACCTTCGAAGTACGCCAGGTGCAGTAGTCGTTGGCCTGCAGCCAGCTTACGCCCACCACGGGGAAGAAGCGGAAGCCGGGGTAACGCAGGTAGTAGTCTACATACGGGTCGTTGAACGACAGCTCACGGGCCCACACGGTGGTGTCGGGCAGGGCCGACTGGTAGAATTCCTCCGACGAGTCCTTGCGGATAAAATGCAGATACTCCAGCCAGTGGATGTTGGCCACCTCGGCTTCGTCCATGTAGAACGAGGCGATGGTCACGGTGCGCTCCACGTTGTCGTGGGTCATCGTCACGTCCTCTTCCTGCGAGCCGAGTACGGTACGGCCACCTTCAATAAAGATAAGGCCCGGGCCTTCGGGAATGCCGGCGTAATCCGCCACTTTCATTCCTTCGTCGGTGTTATAATCGATGCCCGTAGTCGAGCTATACTTACCGGGTTTAGTAGCAGTCGGCGGACCGCTTTTGCAGGAAGCCAGGGCGCAGGCTCCTACGACCGCAAAACGCAGGTACTTGGAAAAATTCATGATTGAGTTGAAACTACCTGTTAGAAAACGTTTTAGGCAAGGCAAGTTGCTGCAATAATACAACAATTCAGAACGATGGCCAAGGAGGCGCCGGGGAATTTCGACGTTTGAGGCGACGCCAGGCGGCATCCAGCGAATCAAACGCCCGCAGGGTCAGAGTTATTTCATGCGCGCCGCCCAGATCGGCACTCAAGCTGCTCAGCGCCACGTCGTAAGCATACCCGACCCGGAAACTGCCCACGCTGACGCCCGCAATGGCCGTCAGGATCTGCTGCGGATTTGGGGCGCCGGGCAGCGGAATGCCGCGGTAGACGGCGCCCAGCGTGAGGGGCGTCACGGTTGCGTACAATCCGGCTTCGGCCCGCTCGGAGCCGCCCTGCCGCACGTAATGCGCGGTGGGCGTGACACTTATTTCGCGGGTCTGCTGGCGCTCGGTGCGCTGCAGGAAGTAGTGCTTATAGCCGGTGCTGAGCTCGTAGCGGATGGGCAGCGTGCCCTGGGTGCGAAACCCGAGGTCGGGCTGATTGAGGTGATGGCCGGCCACCGATACCCAGAAGTTCTCGGAGTAAAGCAGCACGCCCGTGCCCACGCTCAGGTAGCTGACGGGGTTGAAATCGAGCGGCTCGGCGGTGACAGGGACCGTGGTGCCGTCTTCGGAAAGCTGGTCACCGAAGACGAGGTTGCCGTAGCTGATGCGCTGGTTGCCATAGCTGGCGCGCAGGCCGCCGCTAAACGACAGCTCCTTATTGAGGCGGGTCTGGTAGGCGTAGAGGCCGCCCACCTCGAAGCGGGTGTAGCCCAGGCCACCGGTGCGGTCGTAGTTCAGCAGGAGCCCGACGGAGTTATGCTGGTCCTTAAGGCGGTAGTCGGCGGCGAGCTGACTGGTGGTGAAGGTGCCGGCCAGCGTGGGGAACTGGTTGCGGTAGCTGAGCGTGACGCTGGCATCGTCGAGGAGGCCGGCGAAAGCGGGGTTCTGGTGCAGACGGTTGGCGTAGGGCTGGGCAAAGTACAGGTCCTGGGCGGCGGCGGGCAACGCCACCACAGCAGCCACCCCCGCCAGTAGCAACGGCCGGTGGAAGCGGCCGGAACGGCAACTGATTTTGCGTCGGAATAGCCCTGTCATCAAGAGGTTAAACGCCGGCCTGGCTTGGTATCGTACACAACAATGTGGCTTTGCAAAAACTAAATTGCCACTTTCCGGCCTCATTAGCAGTATGCCGCTGGCATTAATCGACTAACCCGGGCATTTTGGCGACCAGTGCAGGGCCGTTGCCGGGCTAAGGCTGCTACTTTTGCAACTGACCAACTGGATGCCCGGCAGGTCTCCGGACTGTGGCGCGTGAAGGGCCTGCTACGACCGGCATGCAACTTGCCCCGCCTCCGATGGCTCTGCTACGGCAGGAGCAGCCGATGCATATTGCGGCCCACTCGGGCCCCGAAAAGCCGATTATTCTCTCTCCTCACCCTTTTTTATCATGCGCAAATTCTGGATTGGCTTATTGATTTTCGTGGTGGTGCTGGTGGCCGGCGTGGCCCTTACGCCGCTGCTGTTCAAAGACAAAATCAAGCAGGCCCTCGACAAGCAGCTGGCCCAGCGCGTGGACGCCGAGGTGCAGTACAAGCCCGAGAACGTCAGCCTGACCCTGTTCAGCACTTTTCCGGATCTGGCGCTGGGCATTGATGAGCTGCGCGTGATTGGGCAGGACTCGTTTGCACGCGACACGCTGGCCTACCTGCCGTCGTTGCGGGTGGGGCTGGATCTGATGAGCGTCATCAGCGGCGAGCAGATCAAGATCAAAAGCATTGTGCTCGACCGGCCCGACATCAGCGCGAAGGTGCTGAAAAGCGGCCGTGCCAACTGGGACGTGATGCTGTCTGATTCGGCCGCCGCGGCCAAAGGGCAGGACACGACGGCGCTTAATTTGGCCATCAGCAAGTGGGAAGTAACCGACGGGCACCTGCGCTATGAGGACCGCACGATTCCTTTTAATATGGAGCTGCGCGGCCTCAACCACACCGGCTCCGGCGACTTCGAGCAGAACATCTTCGACCTGGTCAGCCAGACTGAGGCGCGGGAGTTTTCGATGACCTACGACGGTACCGAATACGTGACGCGCAAGAAGCTGACCGGCGACGTGACCCTGGCCATGGACCTGGAGAAGATGTTGTTCACCTTCAAAGACAACAAGGTGCAGCTCAACGATTTTCCGGCGCAGTTTGCCGGCACCATCGGGCTGCCGAATGACACGGACATCACCTACGACCTGACCTTCAAGGCGCTGGAAACCGACTTCAAGAACATTCTGAGCCTAGTGCCGGGCGTGTACACCGCGCAGTTCAAGGACGTGGAGGCCAGCGGACAGGTGGCGTTTGATGGCTATTTCAAGGGTGTGCAGAACGACGTGCAAATGCCCGGCTACGGCGTGAACCTGCAGGTGAAAAACGGCATGTTCCACTATCCGCAGCTGCCGCAGGCGGCCAAGAACATCAACGTGGACATGGTGGTGGACAACCCGTCGGGCTTCACCAACAACATGAAAGTCAACGTGAAGCAGTTCCACCTCGACCTGGGAGCCAACCCGATTGACGGCAACGTGGCCATCGACGGATTGGAGCCGATGAAGGTGGACGGCCGCGTGAAAGCCAACGTGGACCTGGCCGAGATGATGAAAGTGTACCCGGTGCAGGATCTGCTGCTGCGCGGCAAGCTGTTCGTGGATGGCACGGCCAAAGGCACGTATTCCAAGACGCAGATGCCGGTGGTGCAGGCCAAGATGAACCTGACCAACGGCTACGTGAAGAGCAAGCAGTTTCCGGCCCCGATTGAGAATCTGGCCGTTACGGGCGTGGTGACCAACCCCACGGGCCAGCTCAACGACACGCGCGTGGACATCAGCAACTTCCGGATGCTGCTGGACGGCGAGCCGCTGGCCGGCCGCGTGAGCACCCAGGGCGTGGACAAGCTGCGCTTCGATGCCGACGTGAAAGGCACCGTAGACCTCACCAAAATCACGAAGATCTTCCCGCTGGACGGCATGACCGTGACGGGCCGCCTCAACGGCAACGTGGCCGCCAAGGGCAACATGGCCGACATTGAGGCCGGGCGCTACCAGACGGTGGTGGCCTCGGGCACGGTGCAGGCCCAGAACATCACCTACAAAAGCGCCGACCTGCCGCAGGGCATGCGCGTGACCCGGGCCACAGCCACGTTCAACAACGACAAGATCGTGCTGCAGAATATGGCTGGCTTTGTGGGCTCGTCGGATATTGCCGCCTTGGGCACCATCAGCAACTACATGGGCTACCTGTTTGTGCCCGGCCAGCCGCTGCGCGGCAACCTGACGGTGAACTCGCAGCGCTTCAACGTGAACGAGTGGATGGTGGACGAGGTGACGGCGGCGCCGAGCAAGGGAGCCACGGCCGCCACCAAAGCCCCCGCCGCCGCCACCAAGGCCGACGGCGTGCTGCAGATTCCGAAGGAGTTAGACCTGACCCTGAACACCACCGTGGGCCAGGTGATTTACGACAACCTCAAGCTCGATAACGTGAAGGGCACGGTGGGCGTGCGCGACCAGACGGCCACGCTCAACGGCCTGACGTTTAACACGCTGGGCGGCGCGTTTGCCACCACCGGCTCGTACAGCAGCAAAAACCTGGCGCACCCCAAATTCAACTTCGGGCTGAACATCAAGAACCTGAACTTCCAGAACGCTTTTTCGGCCTTCAACTCCATCAAGACGCTGGTGCCGCTGGCCGACAACCTGGAAGGCATCTTCTCCACCAACTTCAGCGTGAGCGGCGAAATGGGCCCCGACATGATGCCCAACTACAGCACGCTCACTGGCAAGGGCCTTTTTGAGGTGGTGCGGGCGGCCGTGAGCGGCTCGCCGGTGCTGGCCAAAATCAGCAGCCTCACGCAGTTTCAGGAGCTGAAGAGCTTTGCGGTGAACAACAAGGATGTGGCCGCCGAAATCCTCAACGGCAACTTCATTGTGAAGCCCTTCGACCTGACCGTGGGCCAGGTGAAGATGACCGTGGGCGGCTCCAACAACATCAGCAGCGGCGGCCTGGAGTACGTGACGGCCCTGAACGTGCCCACCGGCAAGCTCGGCAGCCAGCTCAGCGGCCAGCTCACGCGCCTCACCGGCGTTTCCGACATCAAGGGCACGGAGCGCGTGACGCTGGGCCTCACCATCGGGGGCACCGTGAGCAACCCGCAGGTGAAGCTGACCACCGGCAGCGTGAAGGCGCAGGCCAAGGACATCGTCAGCAACATTGTGCAGGCCAAGGTCGACGACGCCAGGGTGCAGCTGCAGGCCAAAGCCAAAGTGGCGCAGGACAGCCTGCAGCGCGAGCTGCAGCGCAAGCAGCTGGAGCTGCAGAACAAGGCCCAGCTGGAAATCGAAAAGCGCCGCCTCGAAGCCCAGGCCAAGTTGAAAGAGCAGGCCACCAAAGGCCTCAACTCGCTGTTCGGCAAGCCAAAAGCCCAGCCAGCCAAACCCGCCACTCCGGCGCCGGCTCCCGACCCCACCCCGGCCCCCGCCGACCCCAAGCCCGCCGACCCGGAGCCCACCAAGCCGGACACGGCCAAAACCGGCGGCTAACCCTCTCGACCGCACACACGCAAAAAGCGCCCCGCAGCAACAGCTACGGGGCGCTTTTTATTGGCCGGCGGGCGTTCTAGCGCAGCTTTTGCACCAAGTCCAGCAGCTCGTGCTGGGTGGTCTGGGTTTTGTCTTTGGCGTACCAGCCGTGGATTTTCTCGGCGTACTCCTCGTGGGTGGCGCCCTGGGCTTTCAGGTCGAGCAGCAGCGTTTGGGTGGGCGCAGGGCGCGGGCCCCAGTGGGCGGCCTCGGTGAGCGTATCGGCGTGCAATACCACCAGCTGCGGGATGGAGCGGGCGCCGTTGGTGAGGTAGCGGTCCATGAGGTCCGGGTTTTCGTCGCGCAGCAGATAGTGGGTGCGGATGTTGCCGCCCGAGACCTGGGCCACGGCTTCCAGCACGGGCACAATCTGGGCCGCGTCGCCGCACCAGCCTTCCGTGATGATCAGCCACTCGTAGCGCTGCGGCAGGGCCTGCACGGCGGCCGCCAGCTCGGGCAGCACGCGGGTGGTTTTGTCGAGGCGCTGCATGCGCTGCACGTTGAGGTGGGTGTACTCGGTCAGCTCCGGGCTTTGCTGGGGGCCGGTGGTTTTGCCGTCGGCCTGCAGCTCGTCGATCAGCTGGCGGTAGCGGGCGTAGGTATGGGCCGAGGCGAGGCGCTCGGGCGTGAGAACAGGCTGGGTGGTGGGTTCGGTGGTCATGCAGGAAACAGGGTTAGCAGCACTACATACGCAGGCGGCACGGCGGCGGCGGTGCCTGGTTGTGGCTAAAAAAAGCCGAAGCCTTTCCAGGAATTCCTGAAAAGGCTTCGGTATAACCCGCAAACCGGGATTTTGCTTACAGGCTGGGCACGTCGGCGGCCTGGGCCTTCGCCGACAGCTCGCGGCAGTAGGTGATGTAGTCGGTGTTGATGGGCTCCAGGCCCTGCTCGCGCAGCTTGATGGCCACCTGGCCGCGGTGGTAGTTGCCGTGGATGGGCAGGTGCGTGAAGATGTCGGACACCTGGCTGGTAAAGCTCTCCCCCACCGAGTTGGTGTAGCTGATGAGGCGCAGTAGCTCGGTTTCGTCGGCGGCGGCGGCCAGGCCGTAGAAGCGGGCCGTGGACTGCTCGTGCCAGTGGTGCAGGCCGGCCAGGTCGTGCTCCTGCCATACTTTCACGGGGCTGGGCGTGCCCGTGAGGCGCCCAATCCAGATGGACTGGGCGTTGAGCACGTGGCTGAACAGCCGCAATACGTTGGCCGGAATGGTGGCGCCGTTGGCCACGAGGCCGTCGAGGTGGCGGAGCAGGGTTTCGTTGGCCCACACATTGTAGGCCCCCAGTTTGTCGATGGTATTGATCATGAACATGCTGTACTGATTCTTTGGTGTGCTGGTGTGTTGCTTCCTGATGGGTTGATGAGCCGGTGGGGCTGAGGTGTTTTCGCTGAAGAAGCCAGCCCATCAGCCCATCAGCCCATCAAAAAATCAGCCCATTACCGAGGGTCCTGCCACACCAGCTTTTCTTCGGTTTTGTTTTTGTTGAAGTCAGCGCAATTGCCGTCGCCGCGGCCCGTGAGGCCACCATCAGGATGGCAGATGAGCTTACCTTTCTGGTCGTAGAGGTTGGTGTACTGGTCGCAGCAGGGGCTGGTTTCGTAGTACACCACGGCACCGTTGTAGCGGTAGCGGAACACCTGGATGGGCGGGTTCTGCTTGTTTTCGGCCAGGTGAGCGTCGATTTTTGCCTTCAGCCAGCCCGGGCGGGCCGTGGTATCGTACTGCGCTACGGGGGCTTCGGGCACGGGCGTGGTGGTATTGCGGGCGGCCGGAGCCGGCGTGGAAGTGATGCCCGTGCCACCACCGGCCGGCGTGTCGGTCGGCGTCGTGACACTCACGTTTTTCTGGCAGCCGACGCTGCAGAGCAGTACACCCAGCGCAGTGGCTGGCAACAGTAGAAAGGAGCGCATGGCAGCGGGAAAAGAGGGCGCAAAAGTACGGATGGCGGCCGAGAAGCCAACCACTGGCCTGTGCTTACGCCCTATCCGGCGCTGGGGTTGGTGAGCCGGGGAGCGGTAGTAGAGTAACAGGCGCCCGGCCACCGCTAAGAAAGCCACGCCCACAGGCGCGGGCCAAACACTAGCGCGCCCACGGCGGCGGCGGCTACGGCCCCGGCCAGCACGGCCCCGGCGGCCACGTCTTTGGCGCGGCCGGCCAGCGGGTGGTACTCCGGCGACACCAGATTCACCACGGCTTCCACGGCCGTATTCACCAGCTCCAGGCTCCAGACCAGCCCCACGGCCAGCACCACCAGCGCCCATTCCCAGCGCGCCAGCCCCACCACCCAGCCCAGCACCAGCACCGCCACCGTGGCCACGGCATGAAACTGCAGATGCACCTCCGTGCGCAACGCCGCCGCCACGCCCCGCAGCGCATAGCCGAAGCTGGCCGCCCGGCGCCGCAGCACCGCCGGAAACCGACGCGGCGGGGCTTTTTCCGGCTCAGCCCCGGCCATCGAACTCCTGAAAAACAGTTTGCCGCAGTCGGCTCCACTCGCTCCGCAGCACGCTGAAGATGACCGTATCGCGCCGAATACCGCCCTGGGTGCGGCGATGGCTGCGCAGCGTGCCTTCCTCAGTGGCTCCCATGCGGCGCATCGCCTCCTGCGACTTATGGTTGCGGGCGTCGGTTTCCAGCTCCACCCGCTCGCAGCCCAGCTCCTCGAAAGCATAGTGCAGCAGAAGGTGCTTGGCGGCCCGGTTCAGGCCGGTGCGCTGAAACGCCTCCCCCACCCAAGTGTAGCCGATGGAAAGCTTGGCGTCGGCCAGATCCACGTTGTAGTAGCTGGTGCTGCCAGCCGCCTGGCCGGTTTCCTTGTCGAGGACAAGGAAGGGGTAGCGGCGCTGCTGCTCACGGCCTTGGGCGGCCTCGGTCAGGTAGGCCGCCAGGCTGATGGGGTCGTCGGCGCGGGTGAGGGTGTAGGCCCACAGCTCCGGCGCGGCCGCCAGGGGGCGCAGGGCCTCAAAATCGGTGAGGGCCAGCGGACGCAGCCGTACGCGGCTGTTTTCAAGAACGATATCCTGGGCGAAATCCATGCGGGCAGAGCTAGCGTTTCTTCGGTTTCTGTTGAGGCTGCATTGCCAGCCCAGCAGCCAGCGGCATCACCCAGATTGGAAAGTAGTAGTCAGTTATAGCCTCGCCCCGCAACAATGCCGGCCCGATTTCGATCAGCGTGATGAACAGCAGAAGGCCCACAAAGGCGAGCAGGAATCGTTTGCCGTTGAAATTCATGTTCGAAGACGGTAATAATCAAAAGGAGTAAAACCAGCAGAGTGTCCCGTAAAGATGCCCGAAAAAACCAAACGCCGCTGCCCCAGATCAGGGCAACGGCGTTCCGGGTGGACACAAGGGCGCTAAGCGTTACTTCTTGATTTCGCCCACCATGTCCTCGGGCTTCAGCCACTCGTCGAACTGCTCCTCAGTGAGGTAGCCGAGCTGGAGGGCGGTTTCCTTCAGGGTCGAGCCGTTTTTGTGGGCGGTTTGGGCAATTTCGGCGGCTTTGTAGTAGCCGATGTGCGGGTTGAGGGCCGTCACCAGCATCAGGCTGCTATCCACGTGCTTCTTGATGTTGGCTTTCAGGGGCTCGATGCCCACGGCGCACTTGTCGTTGAAGCTCACGCACACGTCGCCGATGAGGCGGGCCGAGTGCAGGAAGTTGTAGATCATCACCGGCTTGAACACGTTCAGCTCGAAGTGGCCGCTCATGCCGCCGATGTTGATGGCCACGTCGTTGCCCATCACCTGGGCCGCTACCATCGTCATGGCCTCGCACTGGGTGGGGTTCACCTTGCCGGGCATGATGCTGGAGCCGGGCTCGTTGTCGGGGATGTGCAGCTCGCCGATGCCGGCGCGCGGGCCCGAAGCCAGCAAACGGATGTCGTTGCCGATTTTCATCAGCGAAGCCGCCACCGTTTTCAGCGCGCCGTGGGCTTCCACGATGGCGTCGTGGGCGGCTAGGGCCTCAAACTTGTTTTCAGCCGTGATGAATGGCAAGCCGGTGAGGTCGGCAATGTGCTTGGCCACGTTCTCGGAGTAGCCGGCGGGCGTGTTGATGCCGGTGCCCACGGCGGTGCCGCCCAGCGCCAGCTCGCTCAAATGTGCCAGCGTGTTCTTGATGGCGCGCAGGCCGTGGTCGAGCTGCGACACGTAGCCCGAAAACTCCTGGCCCACCGTCAGCGGGGTGGCGTCCATGAGGTGGGTGCGGCCGATTTTCACGATGTGCATGAACTGCTCCGACTTGCTTTTCAGCGTGTCGCGCAGCTTCTCGAGGCCGGGAATGGTGGTTTCGACCAGGATTTTGTAGGCCGCAATGTGCATGGCCGTCGGGAACGTGTCGTTGCTCGACTGCGACTTGTTCACGTCGTCGTTGGGGGCCAGTACCTTCTTCTCATCCGAGAGCTGACCGCCCTGCAGCACGTGGCCGCGGTAGGCCACCACCTCGTTCACGTTCATGTTGCTTTGGGTGCCCGAGCCGGTCTGCCACACCACCAGCGGAAACTCCTTATCGAGCTTGCCGTCCAGGATTTCGTCGCACACGCGGCCAATCAGCTCCGCTTTATCGGCGTCGAGGATGCCGGCGTCGCGGTTGGTGAGGGCGGCGGCTTTCTTAAGGTAGGCGAAGGCGCGGATGATTTCCTTGGGCATCCGGTTGATGTCCTGGGCAATCTGGAAGTTGTCGATGCTGCGCTGGGTCTGGGCGCCGTAGTAGGCGTCGGCCGGCACCTGCACGGTGCCCATGGTGTCTTTCTCGGTGCGGAACTGCGTCATGCTTCTGTGGGGTGAGAAGAGGATGAGGTGACAGGGAAACAGGCTGCGGCCGGGGCCGCCGGGCAAAAGTACGCAACCCGGCCCCGTGCGCGAGGAAAATCCCCAAATTCTGCGCCCCGCTCGCCCGGCCACTGGCCCGGCCCCTGCGTATAGCCAGCCAGTTGCTTTCCCTCCACATTTTCTGCCCTTCCTCATGAAAAAGACCTTCGAAGACGAATCCGACGCCCTGTCCACTTCGCCCGCCCAGCCCACCACGGCCCAGAACGCTGCCGTCACGCCGCCTAACCACGAAAACAAGGAGTCTACGAGCACCCGGATATCCGGCGCCGCCGCCACCGCCGAAACGCCCGTGCCCACCGCCGGCAATGGTGCCCCCGACTACAGCCAGGTAGAACTGAAGACCGAATCCGAGCTGCCCACGCCCGATAAAGCCGGCGGCAGCGCCACCGAGCCCGAAAGTGGCGGCGGCTACAGCGGCTAACGACGCATTAGCGGGTAGTTACCGCCCGTCATGCAGAGGCCGGAGGCCGAAGCATCTCGCCAGTGTAGTAAACTCATTCTACTACACTGGCGAGATGCTTCGGCCTCCGGCCTCTGCATGACGTCCTATTAATTCAACTATCCCGCTACCGCTGCACAATCTTGAACGGCACGTCCACGACCACTTGGCGGGCGACGCGGCGGTTGCTTTGCACAGCTGGAAACCAAGCCGGGCCTTCCTGCAGCAGCCGCAGGGCTTCGGCGTCGCACTCCGGCGAGACTTTGCGCAGCACCTTGAAGTCGCTCAGCTTGCCATCCGTACCCACCAGCAGCTGCACGCGCACGGTTCCTTCCAGGCGCTCGTCCAGGGCTTTTTGCGGATAGTCGAGGCTGTCGCGCAGGTACTTGCGCAGGGCGGGGTAGCCGCCGGCCGGGGTGGCGGCTATGCTGGGCAGCATCGGCGGGGCCTCGCGGCGCACCACGACCACCTCGCTCAACTGCCGGGTGTCGGGCGCCAGCGCCAGCGCTAAAGTGGAATCGGTGGGGCGCAGGGCGCGGGTCTGGGTGGTGTAGCCGATGGAGCTGACGGCCAGCTGAGAAGTCGTGGCCGGCACGACCACCGAAAATGAGCCGTCCGCATCCGTGCTAGCGCCATTCTGAGTACCGGGCACCAGCACCGTGGCACCCGGCAGCGGCACGCCAGCTATATCGGTGATGCGGCCCTGCACGGTGCGCGTTGCTTCAGCAGCGGCTGGCGCTGCTGCTACCGAAACGCGGGCCATGCGGGCTTTAGCCGGAGCCGCGGCCGCCGCTACCGCCACCGACTTGCTCTCCGCAGTATCCGGCGCGGCCACAGCAGCCACGTCCATCGTACTGCCCAGGCCGGAAACCTGACTGTCGGACGCGAGGTCAGCCGCCGGACCGGGCACGTCGGCATCGGCTACAACCACTGCCCGCCGCATTGGCGCTGCAGGTGGCCGCCGCAGCGGCGAGGCCGACGGAACCGCCGGCGTTACAACCGCCAAATCAGAAGCTGCTGCTGCCGGCTCGGTGGGTTGCACAATGGCGGGCGCGCCAGCAGGTTGACGCGCGGCGGCTTCCGGAGCCGTGCGGGCTGCCAAATTGGGTGCGCTGCTGAACCGGCTGACTGCCAGCCAGCCCACCACGCTCAACGAAATCAGCAGCACGGCCGCCGCCGCCAGCGGCCGCCACGCCCACAGCGGAATTACGGTCGGCTCAGGCGCCGTTTCAGTAGTCAACTCGGCCACGCGGGTGTGCAGGCGCTGGCGCAGCGCGGCCAGGCTGGCCTCGTGGGCGGCGGCGGGCTGCAGCTCCAGGCCTTCCAGCATGTCGGCGCATACAGCGCAATCCAGCGTGTGGGCTTCCACGGCGTGCTCCTCGGCGGGCGGCAGCTGCCCGGCCACGTACCGGCGCAGCTGCTCCACCGGCAGGTGGGCGCCGGCCGGGGCAGAGGGTGCGGAGGTTGGGTCAGGGCGAGGCATCGGAGGCGGAGGCTTGCAGGAGGCGGCGCAGGTTGCGCTTGCCATTTTGGAGGTGGCTTTTTACGGCGTTGAGGTCGAAGCCGGTGAGGGCCGCCACTTCGCGGTAGCTTTTCTTTTCAAGGTAAAACAGCTCCAAGCACTGGCGCTGACCGGGGGGCAGTTCGGCGAGGGTGTGTTCCAGCTGCTGCAGGTGCTGCTCGTGCAGCTCGGCGTCGGCGGGGTCGTCGGCGGTCAGATGCCGGGCCGCCACCGATTCCATACCGGCCTCGTCGGAAAAGTGCACCAGCGCGGGGCCGGCCCGTTGGCGGGCCCGCAGCACCATCAGGCAGTGGTTGCGGGCGGTGGCGTGCAGCCAGGGCGGAAAGTTCTCCACGGTGTGCTGGCGCAGCTTGGGCACCAGCTGCTCAAAGAGCTGCATCACGGCATCCTGGGCGTCGGCTTCGTCGCGGAGGTAGCGCCGGGCAATGGCCAGCACGCCGCTCATGTGCCGCTCGTAGAGCACGCCCAGGTCGGCCACCTCGCCCTGGGCGTGGTAGCGCCGCAGCAGGTCCGCATCGGACAGCTCGGCAGCAGCAACAGGACGACGACGAAACAGCATAGCGCAACAGCAGAGCCAGCCAGCGGCCCCCAGGTTCCGCCAAGATACGGGCAGCGCGGCGTTTAGCGGCGCGGGTGGCCGGAAAGCGGCAAAGGTGATTACCGTCTTACGTCAAAGCGGCCGTTGGTCAGACGAATGGTGTCGCAGCCGCCCAGAGCAACAACTTTCACCTCAAAGGTGCCAGAGACGATACCTGCTACTGGGTCTAGGCGCGTAATGGTAAGCGAGCCTTGCCGATAAGCAAAATCTGATTCGCTGTATGTTTCATCGCAAGGGTCTGGTAGACGAGTGTCTGAATACGCTATTTGAGCTATACTATTTGGTAGGGCAAACGAATAGGTGCCAAGACCGGCCAACGGTATAGCCCTTAGTATGATAGTTTGTTGCCGTCTGTCTGCAGCTCGAAAAGCTTGCAGAGTAAAAGTCCCTCCGTTGAAAGTAGTATCGTACTCGAAGTATAGATTAGGATCAAGTCCCACGCGCCCGGCAGGTGTGAACGGTTCCCCATTCACAAGGCAGCCGAACGTGTTGGCGCCGGTTTGGGTGGCGGGTGGTAGCTGGGCTTCGGGCGAGGGGTCGTTGTCCTTGCACTTGGAGCATTGCGAGAGTAGCAGCAGGGCCGCGTAGAGAAATAGTTTGCGCATACAACGCTATAAAGACAGGGATAAATGGCGCCGATAGGCAGCCTTAAGGTAGCAAAGATTTACGGCTGCCTGCCGGAGCGCATCAGCAAGGAAACCTGCCGCCAAATGCCGTTCTTGCTAAACTTTTTGGCGCAAATCTGCCTTACACCCATTCTCCCCAACCTGTTTAGGAATGGCCAAGCTCAAGACCTTATTTTTCTGCCAGAACTGCGGCGCCCAAAGCGCTAAGTGGCTCGGCCGCTGCACTAGCTGCGGCGAGTGGAACACCTTCGTGGAGGAAGTCATCCAGAAGGAAGACACCTCGGCGGCCGGCTCCTGGAAAGCCGCCACCACGGTGGGCACTACCAAGGCCGCCAAGCCCCGCGTCATCTCCGAGATTCACTTCGAGGAAGAGTCGCGCTTCGATACCAACGACGGCGAGCTGAACCGGGTGCTGGGCGGCGGCCTCGTGCCGGGCTCCCTGGTGCTCATCGGCGGCGAGCCGGGCATCGGCAAAAGCACGCTCATGCTCCAGATTGCCATGAGCCTCACGCAGATGAAGGTGCTCTACATCTCGGGCGAGGAAAGCGAGCAGCAGATCAAGATGCGCGCCGAGCGCCTCGGCGAGCAGCACCCCAACTGCTACATCCTCACCGAAACCAACACCCAGAACATCTTCAAGCAGATCGACGCGCTGCAACCCAACGTGGTCATCGTCGATTCCATCCAGACGCTGCACTCGCAGCTGGTGGAGTCGGGGGCGGGCTCCGTGAGCCAGGTGCGCGAGTGCACCCAGGAGCTGCTCAAGTACGCCAAGGAAACCGGCGTGCCGGTGCTGCTCATCGGCCACATCACCAAGGACGGCTCCATTGCGGGCCCCAAAATCCTGGAGCACATGGTGGACACCGTGCTGCAGTTTGAGGGCGACCGGCACCTGAGCTACCGCATCCTGCGCACCACCAAAAACCGCTTCGGCAGCACCTCCGAGCTGGGCATCTACGAGATGCAGGGCTCGGGGCTGCGGCAGGTGAGCAACCCCTCCGAAATCCTGCTCTCGCAGCGCGCCGAAAGCCTCAGCGGCATGGCCATCGGGGCCACGCTGGAAGGCAACCGCCCGCTGCTGGTGGAAGTGCAGGCCCTCGTGACGCCCGCCACCTACGGCACGCCCCAGCGGTCGGCTACGGGCTTCGATGCCAAGCGCTTACAGATGCTGCTGGCGGTACTGGAGAAGCGCAGCGGCCTGCGCCTCGGCCAGCACGACGTGTTCCTCAACATTGCCGGCGGCCTGCGCCTCGACGACCCCGCGCTGGACCTGGCCGTGTGCGCCGCCGTGGTGTCGTCGCTCAACGACTTGCCTATCCGGGGCGAAGTGTGCCTGGCGGCGGAAGTGGGGCTGAGCGGCGAAATCCGGGCCGTGAGCCGCCTCGACCAGCGCCTGAGTGAGGCGGAGAAGCTGGGCTTCGCCGAAATGTACATCTCCCAGTACAACGCCCGCGGCCTCGATCTGGCCCGATATGGGATTCGGGTGCAGCCGGCGGGCCGCCTGGATGAAGTATTGCAGGGTTTGTTTGGATAAATCCGCCAAAAAACCGGGGTGGTAGTGCGGTACGAAAAAAAGACATAATTCGGATTGGACTATCACAACCCAAAACCCGTATCTTCGGTACAGGAATTGACTTTTACCGCGAATAGGGACACTGTCCAGCTTACCGCTGCAGCCCCTGCCAGCGGTCCGGTTCCGACGCTAGTTCCTGCAATACCCGTTCTGATGTCATACTCTATTCGCTTTCTCGCCGGGTGGCTGCTGGCTGCGGGCCTCACTGCCCTCTCTTCAGGGGCGCAGGCCCAGGGTACGGTCACGCTCACCGGCAAAGTAAGCGGCCGCACCAACGACACCATCGCCGTATCGGTCCGCGAAAACCCCCTCGACCCCAAGGAGCAGATCACCTACGCCCGCCTCGATGACAAAGGCGAGTTCCGGATGGCCCTCAAGCTCGACGGTCCCGCCCGCGCCGACCTCGTGTACGGCGACGACGTGGCCGACCTGTTTCTGGAGCCCGGCGACGCGCTGGACATCCGCTTCCGGGGCAGCAACATGGCGGGCTCGGTGCGCTACAAAGGCAAGGGCGCCGACGCCAACACCTACCTGACCGACGTGACGGAGCAGTTCATTGAAAATGATGGTTTTCAGGCCCTGCCCGACAACATCATGCTCTACGAGCCTGGCTTTCTGTCGTTTCTGGACTACCGCCGCAAGGAGGAAAGCAAGTTTCTGAAGAACGCGCTGGAAGACAACAAGTTCAGCGAGGCGTTTCGGCAATATGCCAAGGCTGAAATCGACTACAGCTACGCCAACGACCGGCTGACGTTCCCGGATCTGCGCGAGCAGGTGGTAGCCACCGAGGGCCGCCTGAAAATGTCGCCGACGTTCTACGAGTTCCTCAACGACAAGAGCCTGACCAACAACGCTCAGGCCATGCAGAGTGAGATGTACCAGGAGTTTCTGCTCAACTACGTCCACTACCTGGCCAACAGCAACGGCAAGCTCCGCACCCACCCCGACTTCTACCAGGCCTGCTACGACATCGCTAAAAACCAGCTCAGCGGCCCCGTGCGGCCTATCATCATGGGCCGGGTGCTGCAGGAGTCATTCCGGTTTGGGCACGTGAAGCAGTCGGCGGCTATGCTGGCCGATTTCCGCACCATTGATACCAAAAACCGCTACGCCCCGGTGTTGCAGCAGGACTTCGATACCCACAAGGCCTTTGCCATTGGCGCGCCGGCACCGGAGTTCCGGCTGCAGACCGTCAACGGCGACTCGGTGAGCTTGCGCGACTTCCGGGGCAAGCTGGTGTACCTCAATTTCTGGCGCACCACCAGCGGCCTGAGCTTGCGCGACCTGCCGTACGCCGCCGATCTGGCCAAGAAGTTTGAGGGCAAGAACATCGTGTTCATCAACATTGCCCTCGACGAAAACGAAGGCGCTTGGAAGCAGCTCGTGACCAGCAAGCGCCTGCCGGGCGTGCAGGCCCGCGCCGCCGGCGGCATGCGCAGCCCCATTCTGCGCGCTTACGCCCTCGATGATGTGCCGGCCTACTTCCTGCTGGCCGAGGACGGCACCTTCCTCAACACCAAGCCCAAGCGCCTGAGCAGCCGCGCCGCCGTCGACGAAATCAAGGAGTCGTTTGGCAAGGCCAGCACCTACACCAGCCTGCTCTCCAACGAAACGGCCAAGTAAGCACTACCTCTTTTCTATACTTGAAAAACGCCTTCTGCCCTGGCAGAAGGCGTTTTTGTTGCTATCGGGGGTGGCAGCGTGCCAGCCCCTACCTTTACTGCCGCATGGCCTCTCTGCTCACCGACTCCGTTATTTTTCTTTCGAAAGCTACGCCGCGCCGCGTCTGGAATGCGGCGCAGGTGGTGGGCGGCTACGCCCTGAGCAAGCTCACGGGCAAGGCGCGCCACTGGGGCCTGCCGGTGGCCCTCAGCTTCGAGCCGACAACCAGCTGCAACCTGCGCTGCCCGGAGTGCCCCAGCGGCCTGCGCAGCTTCACCCGGCCCACCGGCATGCTGCCCGACGAGCTGTTCCGCAAAACCATCGATGAGGTGGCCTCGCGGCTGTGGTATTTGATTTTCTACTTCCAGGGCGAGCCGTACCTGCACCCCAACTTCCTGGATCTGGTGAAGTATGCCGCCGACAAGGGCATCTATACCGCTACCAGCACCAACGCCCATTACCTCAACGACCACAACGCCCGCCGCACCGTGGAAAGCGGCCTCGACCGGCTCATCATCTCCCTCGACGGAACTACCCAGGACGTGTACCAGCAGTACCGCGTGGGCGGCAAGCTCGACAAGGTGTTGGAAGGAACCCGCAACCTGATTAAGTGGCGGCGGGAGCTGAAAAGCCAGACGCCGCGGGTGGTGTTCCAGTTTCTAGTGGTGCGCCCCAATGAGCACCAGATGGACGAAGCCCGGCAGATGGCCAAGGACATGGGCGTGGATGACGTGTGGTTCAAGACGGCCCAGATCTACGACTACCAGCACGGCTCGCCGCTGATTCCGACCATCGACTATTACTCGCGCTACGAAAACAACCAGGACGGCACCTGGAGCATCAAGAACCGGCTGCTCAACCACTGCTGGAAGATGTGGCACAGTTGCGTGATAACCTGGGACGGCCTCGTGGTGCCCTGCTGCTTCGACAAAGACGCCGAGTACCGCCTCGGCGACCTGAAAACCCAAACCTTCCGCCAGCTCTGGCACGGCCCCAAATACCGCCAGTTCCGGGCCTCCCTGCTCAAAGGCCGCGACCAGATAGACATGTGCCGCAACTGCACCGAGGGCACCAAGGTCTGGGGCTAACTCGCTGGTGACCGCGCCAGTAGCGCGAACGGCGCGGCGGCGCGAACTACAAAGTTCGCGCTACGGCACGGCGTAGCGGCCGTGCGTGCGTGTGGCCTGGTTTCTATCTTGCCGTATTGCTCACCTTACTGCCCGTTTCTATGTTCGGCCTGACCCAGATCGACAAAGCCTTTACTATGCTGACCCGCAAGCTGATTGGCTGGGGCCAGGAGTTCATTGTGATGCTGCCCAATCTGCTGATTGCGGCCCTAGTACTGGTGGCCACGCTCTACGCGGCACGACTAAGCAAACGCCTCATCATCAGCGTTTTTCCGCGCATCTCGCCCAGCACCGCCCTGCGCGATTTGGTGGCCACGCTCAGCTATGTGCTGGTGCTGCTCATCGGGCTGTTCTTCGTGCTGGAGGTGCTCAATCTGCAGAAAACCGTCACGTCGCTGCTAGCGGGCGTGGGCATTATCGGGCTGGCGCTGGGCTTTGCGTTTCAGGACATTGCGGCCAACTTTATCAGCGGCATCATTCTGGTGCTGCAGCGGCCGTTCACGGTCGGCGACGTCATCAAGACCAACGACTACACCGGTCTGGTGGAGCGCGTAAGCCTGCGCACCACCGACCTGCGCCAAGCTACCGGCGAGCTGGTACGCGTGCCCAACCGCAAGGTGTTCGAAAACGCCCTCATCAACTTCACCATCAACAGCTTTCGGCGCGTGGATGTGGACTGCGGCGTAACCTACGATGCCGACCTGGACGAGGTGCGCAACGTGGCGCTGGCCGCCATCCGCGACGTGCCCAACCTGGCCCCCGAACGCCAGCCCGATGTGATGTTCACCGAGTTCGGCGAGAGTGCCATTGCGTTTCAGGTGCGGTTCTGGGTGCCGTTTGAGCGGCAGCTCGACTACGTGTCGGCCAAGAGCGAGGCCATCATGCGCATCAAGCGCGCCTTCGACGCGGCCGGCATCGTCATTCCGTTCCCGATCCGGACGCTGGACGTGCCGGAAACGGTACTGCGCCGGCTGGCCCCGCCGCCAGCCGACCCGCCGGAAACGCCGAAAGCCTAGCCATCCTTCAGACACACAAAAAGGCGCCCGGAACGAATTCCGGACGCCTTTTTTATGCGGAGCGGGGCCGAAGCCGGCCGCTTACTTATGGTTCTTGTCCAGGTCTTTGCCGAGGTCTTCTACTGTGCGCAGGAACTCGTCCACGTCGCCGTCGGCATAGGTGCCGAAAGCGGTGGAAATGGTGCCTTTCACGCCGTCAGCCGTTTTGATGGCGTAGAGGATGGACATGTCGTCGGGGTTACTTTCGCCCTCGAAGCGGTAGAAATCCACGATGGTTACCTCACCGGGTGCGTAGCCCTTGCTGCGGTCGTCGCCGAAAGGAAACAGCCGGCCATCTGCCACCCGGAAATCAGCCGTGAAACCGTCTTTGGTGAGCTGCTGCTCTACTTTCACGAGGGAGCGTTCTTCTTCTTTGTCTTGCATGGTTGTGTGGTATGCGAGGGTGGAAACAGGCCGTGGAAACAGGGGCAACTGCAACGCCCCCGCACCGGCTATACGAGGCCGGTACGGGGGCGGGTTGCTTTAATTTTCGGGAAGAAAACCGGCCTATTTGCCGGCGTCGGGGCGGGAGGCCGCCAGCTCGATAGTGCGCTGCAGCCGGTCGACATCAATGGTGGAGCAGGCCCCGCCGCAGCCTTTGGCGCAGCCGGCCTGGGTTTTGTCGAAGAAGGCCCGCCAGAATAGCCGGCCCACGTAGAACGCCGCCGCCGCGAAGAGCAGCCCGATGATGAGAGTTTGCATCCACATAGTACCCGCAAAACTACGATGCCGCAGTAAAAGTTTGGTGTGAGCGGAAGGCGGCCTGCCGCAGGCGCCGTCAGCCTGCGGGCGGCAGCGTCCGGCGCGGGTTGGGGGCCTGTTTTGCCGGGGTCTGGTAAGATTTCCGCTTTTACTTGATGATCTGGCATCTGGCTGTACTTTAGCCAAGAGTTGGTCTTCTCCAGCTGAACGCCGGCCGGCCATTTGGCAATGTTCGTGCGGCCTTTCACCCTATCATCTGCATGCAAACTTCTACTCTTCGATTTACGCTGGCGGGCGGACTGCTGCTGGGCGGTCTGGGGGCCTACGCCCAGCCCACCACCTACCCGCGCAACGGCGTCTACGACCAGCGGCCGGGCCTCTACGCCTTCACCCACGCCACCATCTTCACCGACTACAAAACCCAACTCACCGACGCCACCCTGCTGGTGCGCGACGGCAAGGTGGAAGCCGTGGGGCAGAACCTGAAAATTCCGGCCGGCGCGGTGGTGCAGGATTTGAAGGGCAAGTACATCTACCCCGGCTTCGTGGATCTGGCGGCCAGCTACGGCCTGCCCGAAGTGAAGCCGCCCGAGCGTACCGCCCGCCGCCCGCCGCCACAGTTCGAAACCAAAAAAACCGGCGCCTACGACTGGAACCAGGCCATTCATCCGGAAACCCAGGCGGCGCAGGAGTTCAAGGTGAACGACGAGCAGGCCGATGTGTACCGCCGCTTAGGCTTCGGGGCGGTGCTGACGCAGCAGCCCGACGGCATTGCGCGCGGCACGGCGGCGCTGGTTTCGCTGGCCACCGCCGGCCACCGCGAAAACGAGGTACTGCTGCTGGAACGCGCCGCCGCCGGCTATTCCTTCGACAAAGGCAGTAGCACCCAGAACTACCCCGGCTCGTTGATGGGCAGCATTGCGCTGCTGCGCCAGACGTTTCTGGACGCCGACTGGAACCAGCGCAACCCCGGCAAAGAGCAGAACCTGTCGCTCAGGGCGTGGCAGGAGCAGCGCAGTCTGCCGCAAATCTTCGAGGTGAGCGATAAGCTGAACGCGCTACGGGCCGACAAGCTCGGCGACGAGTTCAAGACCCAGTACATCATCAAGAGCCGCGGCGACGAATACCAGCGCCTGACCGACATCAAGGCCACCGGCGCCTCGTTCGTGGTCAGCCTCAACTTCCCCGACGCCTACAACGTGGACGATGTGTACGACGCCTCCCGCATTTCGCTGGAAGAACTGAAGCACTGGGAAATGGCGCCCGCCAACGCCGCGCTGCTGGCCAAAGCCGGCGTGCCCTTCGCGCTGTCGGCCGCCGACCTCAAGGATAAAAAGAAGTTTCTGCCCAACCTGCGTAAGGCCATTCAGTACGGCCTCACCGAGGAGCAGGCGTTGCGCGCCCTCACGGCCACGCCCGCCGAGCTGATCAAGGCCCAGGACAAAGTAGGTAGCCTGAAACCCGGCCTGACCGCCAACTTCCTGGTATGCTCCAGCCGCCTGTTTGCCGAGGACAACGTGCTGCTCGACAACTGGATCCAGGGCGAGCGGTACCAGCTCAGCACCCTGCCCGCCGATTACCGCGGTGTGTACACGCTGCAGGTGGGCAGCCAGCCGGCCGTGCAGATGCTGGTAGCCGGCAAGCCCGAAGCCCCGGAGCTGAAAGTGGCCGTGGCGCCCAACGACACGGTGCGGGGCGCTATTTCGGTGCAGGGCGAGCTGGCCACCATCGTGTACAACCCCACGCCTAAAAACAAAGCCACCGCCGTCCGCCTGAGCGGCTACTACACCCCCGAAACCCGCGTGTTTCAGGGCGACGGCCAGCTGCCCGACGCGGCTCTGGTGAAGTGGACCGCCCGCCGCCAGGAAGCCGCCAGCCGCGCCGCCCGGCGCGACTCGGCGAAGGCGCCGGAGCCGGTGCAGCTCGGGGCCATTCTGTACCCGTTTGCGGCGTACGGCCGCCCGGCCATTCCGCCGCAGGAAACGGTACTGATTAAAAACGCTACAGTCTGGACCAGTGAGGCCGCCGGCAAGCTGGAAAACACCGACGTGCTGCTGGTGGGCGGCAAAATCTCGAAAATCGGCAAGAGCCTGACCGCCAAAGACGCCCGCGTGGTGGACGGCACCGGCAAGCACCTCACGCCGGGCATCATCGATGAGCACTCCCACATCGGCATTATCGGGGGCGTGAACGAAGGCACCCAGGCCGTCACGGCGGAGGTGCGCATCGGCGACGTGCTCGACCCCGAGGACGTGGACCTGTACCGCGACTTGGCCGGCGGCGTGACAGCGGCGCAGTTGCTGCACGGCTCGGCCAACCCGATTGGGGGCCAGTCGCAGCTGATTAAGATGCGCTGGGGCGCGGCCCCCGAAGGCCTGAAAGTGGCCGGCGCCGATGGGTTCATCAAGTTTGCGCTCGGCGAAAACGTGAAGCAGTCGAATGCTGGCGAGGCCAACGTGCTGCGCTTCCCGCAGTCGCGCATGGGCGTGGAGCAGGTGTTTGTGGATGCGTTTACGCGGGCCCGGGAGTATGAAAAGGAGTGGGCCGCCTACAACAAGCTCGGCAAAGGCAAGCAGAAGAAAACCGAAGCCCCGCGGCGCGACCTGGAGCTGGACGCGCTGGTGGAAATCCTCAACAACAAGCGCTTCATCACCTGCCACAGCTACGTGCAGAGCGAAATCAACATGCTGCTGAGCGTGGCCGACCGGATGGGCTTCAAGGTGAATACGTTCACCCACATTCTGGAAGGCTACAAAGTGGCCGACAAGATGAAAGCCCACGGAGCCGCGGCCAGCACCTTTGCCGACTGGTGGGGCTACAAAAATGAGGTGCGCGACGCCATTCCCTACAACGCCGCCATCATGCACGACGCCGGCCTGAACGTGGCCATCAACTCCGACGACGCCGAAATGAGCCGCCGCCTCAACCAGGAAGCCGCCAAAACGGTGAAGTACGGCGGCTTGTCGGAAGAGGAAGCCCTGAAGCTGGTGACCATCAACCCGGCCCGCATGCTGCACCTGGACCAGCAGATGGGCAGCATCCGGGAAGGCAAGGACGCCGATGTGGTGCTGTGGAGCGGCCACCCGCTGAGCGTGTACTCCCACGCCGAGCGCACCTTCGTGGATGGCCGCCAGTTTTTCGACCTGGAGTCGGACAAGGTGCTGCGCCAGGACATGGAGCGGGAGCGGCTGCGCATCGTGCAGAAAATGCTGGCAGCCAAGAAAGGCGGCGCGCCCACCCAAACGGCCACCGCCAAGCCCACCGGCCACTTCCACTGCGACACCGACGGCGAGGAAAAAGAGCTGGACCAGTAGAACATATAATAAACGGTCACTCCACCGCGCCACTCAGAAGGGCGCCGGACTACCAGAAACCTCAGCAACTATGAAACAACTACTGCTCTGCTTACCCCTGCTGACGGCGCTTACCGCCGCCGCGCAGGTACCCATGCCGGCCCCGGCCCAAAGCAAGCCGATTCTGCTGGTGGGCGGCAACCTGCACGTGGGCAACGGCACGGTGGTGCCCGACGCCGCCGTGGCCTTCGACAAGGGCCGCATCACCTACGCGGGCGCCCAAAGCGGCTTCGCGCAGCGCGCCGGCTACGAGGTGATTGACGTGAAGGGGCAGGAAGTGTACCCCGGGCTAATTCTGCCCAACACCACGCTGGGCCTCACCGAGGTGGAATCCATCCGGGCGACGGTGGACGAGCAGGAAGTGGGCATGATGAACCCCAACGTCCGCTCCCTGATTGCCTACAACACCGATTCCGACATCATCCCGACGGTGCGCACCAACGGCGTGCTGCTGGCCCAGATTACGCCCCGCGGCGGGATGCTGTCGGGCCAGAGCAGCATTGTGCAGCTCGATGCCTGGAACTGGCAGGACGCCGCCGTGCGCCCCGACGACGGCCTGCACCTGAACTGGCCGGCCATGGTGCTCAAGCTCAGTTCCGCCGAAGACGAAAAAGCCGTGGAACGGCGCACCAAAGAGCGCCAAACCCAGCTGCGCGACCTGGAAGCCATGCTCACCGAAGCCGCCGCCTACAAGAGCCTGCCGGCCGGCCACCGCGAAAACCTGCGGCTGTCGGCGCTGAGCGGGATTTTCGACGGCTCCAAAACCCTGTTTATCCACGCCGACTACGGCAAGGAAATAGTAGAAGCCGTGAGCTTCGCCAAGCGGCTGGGCGCGCAGAAGGTGGCCGTGGTGGGCGCCCGCGACGCCTGGATGATGCTGGATTTCCTGAAGCAGCACGACATTGCCGTGGTGCTCTCGCGCACCCACGCCCTGCCCCGCCGCCCCGGCGACGACTACGACCTGCCCTACAAACTGCCGAACATTTTGCAGCAGGCCGGCATCCGCTACTGCCTTGATTATGAAGGCAGTATGGAAACGGCCGGCTCCCGCAACCTGGCCTTCATTGCGGGCACCTCGGCCGGCTTCGGCCTCACCCCGGAGCAAGCCCTGACGGCCGTAACGCTCAGCCCCGCCCGCATCCTGGGCATCGACAAAGACTACGGCAGCCTGGAAACCGGCAAAAGCGCCACCCTGGTGGTAAGCAGCGGCGACCTGCTGGACATGCGCACCAACAACATCACCCACGCCTACATCGACGGCCGCGCGTTCAGCTCCGAGAACAAGCAGCTGTACCTGAACCGCAAGTTCAAGAGCAAGTACAGCATGCCGTAAGCCGGAATCCAGGGCCGTAAAAGCACCTACAAAAAGGGTCCGACTCCACGTGGAGTCGGACCCTTTTTGTAGGTACCCTGTTAGTCTTTACTTCCAGAACTCCCGGATGGTGTCCTGCATTTCCTGGTGCACGTGGCCGTTGGAGGCCAGCACCTGCCGCCCAAACAGCGGGTCGCCGTCCTGCAGAAATTCGGTGGTGCGGCCGCCGGCCTCGGTCACGAGCAGCAAGCCGGCCGATACGTCGTAGGAGTTGAGGTTGAACTCGAAGAAGCCCTCGAAACGGCCGGCCGCCACGTAGGCCAAATCCACAGCCGCCGAGCCCAGCCGCCGCACCCCGTGCGACTTGCGCATGAACGCGCCCAGCACCTGCAGGTAGTCGCTCATGAGGCCGAAATCGGTGTAGGGGAAGCCGGTGGCGATGAGCGAGCTGTTGAGGTCGGGCACGTCACTGACGTGAATAGGCAGCTCGTTGCAGAAGGCGCCGGCCCCCTTGGCGGCCCGGAAACACTCGTCGCGCACCACCTCGTACACCACGCCCGCCACCAGCTCCTGCCCCCGGATCAGGCCCACGCTCACGGAGTACACGGGCAGGCCGTGCACGAAGTTGGTGGTACCGTCGAGCGGGTCGATAATCCAGTTGAACTCCTCGGCGCGGTCGGCGCCCTCGGTGCCTTCTTCGGTGATGAAGCCGGCCTCGGGCAGCACCTCACGCAGGCCCGCTACCAGCAGCTTCTCGGTTTCCTTGTCCACGTACGACACCAAGTCGTGGACGCCTTTGCTCTCGATCTGGCCGCGGTGAAACGTAGCCGCCTCCTGGCGGATGAACTGCCCGGCGTGCCGCGTTACGGCCGCCAGCTGAAAGCTGATTTCGTTGTAATCCATGTGGTTGATAAAGTCAAGAAAAGTATCTGTCATCCTGAGCTTGCGAAGGATCTTATCAGGCGTAAACGAGTCGTTTAGCAGTGAAGCAGACGTGATAAGGTCCTTCGCTCCGCTCAGGATGACAGACGGTATTAGATTGCCGGTTGTTGCCGGCGCCGCACACCCTGCACCACTGTGAAGCCCAGCAGCAGCGCCGCCAGCGCCTGGCAGGCAGGCCCGATCAGCTCACCGTGACGGACATAGAACGTCTGCTCGGTGTTGAGGTGCACGGTGTAGCGGCGGGCGTCCTGCGTCCACCAGGCGGTGCGCACCAGGAACTCGCCTTTCTGGTTGATGAAGGCCGAAATGCCCGTATTAGCTGAACGGGCCACGTCGCGGCGGGTTTCGATGGCGCGCAATGTGGCGTACTGCACGTGCTGGCGGTGGCCGGGCGAGTCAGACCACCAGCCGTCGTTGGTGATGATGCCGATGAGGGTGGCGCCGTTCTTCACGTATTCGGCCATGAAGTCGCCGTACACCGATTCGTAGCAGATGCTGGGCGCCATACGCAGGCCGGGCGTGGCGGTCTGGAACACGGTGCGTTCCTCCTGGCTGCCGTAGGAGCCCACGAAGCCGCCCAGGTCGATGTTGTTGATGAGCGAGGCCAGCGCCACCGGCACCTTTTCCACGCCCGGCACCAGCCGCGACTTGTGGTAGAACGTCACCGGCCCGGTAGCGCCCGGGAAGTGCACGGCCGTGTTCGACACGTCGTAGTAGCCCAGGTCGTCGCGGAAGCGGGCAGTGGGCGTGGCGGTTTCCTTGGACGGGTACATCCGGATGCTGGTGATGCCCGTAATCAGCTCCAGGCCAGGGTGCTGCGCCAGGAAGCTGCGTACCCGCTGAACCTTGGGGTTGGCATCAAACGACTGCTCGAAATACGATTCTTCCAGGGCCGTTTCAGGCCAGAGTACGAGTTTGGTCTGGGGCGTGAGCTGCTGCTCGGTGAGGCGGATCAGGCGGCTGAGCTGCTCGTCGTAGGGAATGAAGTTGGGCGTGCTGCTGAACTTCTCCAGGTACGGATCCACGTTGGGCTGTATCACCACAACCTCGGCGGCCGCGCCCTTTTCCTGGTATTGACTGCCAATAATCAGTGACACGGCGATGGGCAGCACCGCCGCCACCACCGGCGCCAGCCACCGCCGGACCAAGCTGGTGGGCGCTGGCTGCCGATATAGCGCCAAGAACGCCAGGATGTTCACAGCCCACATCCAGACGGAGCCGCCCAGGAAGCCCGTGTACTCATACCACTGCACCAGATAGTTGGCCTGCGCGAAGCCGTTGCCGAGCGTCAGCCAGGGCCAGGTAAGGTCCCAATGCAGATGTAGCTGTTCGAAGCCAATCCAGTAGACGGGCAGCGACAAATAGCCCAGCACCGGGCCAGCCAGCCGCTTGGTGTGGTAGAACGCCATAACGGGCGCGCTCATCATCAAAGCATTGCAGATTACGGCCGTGATACCGC
Source organism: Hymenobacter canadensis (assembly GCF_027359925.1). NCBI lineage: Bacteria > Pseudomonadati > Bacteroidota > Cytophagia > Cytophagales > Hymenobacteraceae > Hymenobacter > Hymenobacter canadensis. The sequence continues at coordinate 3,452,948 of NZ_CP114767.1, forward strand.
CGCCTAACGTGCTGTAGCTCACCCAGTACGTGGTGAAGGCGTTCCAAAGCAACAAACTGAGGTAAGTGTAGCGAAACACCTTCCAGCCGCTGGCCCCGCGCTGCACCAGCAGTTGCTCCAGGCGCAGAAACGGCACCCAGGCCACCAGCAGCACCAGCGCCAGTGGGGCCGGGTGCACCGGCCAGCCCAGCCACAGCAGCACCGCACTGAGCAGCGCCAGCAGGCTGGGTAGCCAGTAGGCCAGGCGGCCGGCCGTTGGGGCGGGGGCGAGAGTGGGGTTATTCGTCACGGTCGTCATTTTTGTAGCGGTCCTCCTTGATGCGTTCTTCCTTCTCGCGGCCCTGCACCACCAGCACGATTTCGCCTTTGATGGCGGCGCGGGCCGCGAAGTTGGCGGCCAGTTCGGCGAGTGGGGCCGTCACGGTTTCCTCGAACAGCTTGGTCAGCTCGCGGCTCACGGAAGCGGGCCGCTCGGAACCCAGCACGCCGGCCAGCTGCTCCAGCGTCTTCACAATCCGGTGCGGCGACTCGTAAAAAATCATGGTGCGGTGCTCGTGCACGAGTTCCTGCAGGCGGGTCTGGCGGCCCTTCTTCACGGGAAGAAACCCCTCGAACGTGAACCGCTCGGCCCCGAAGCCCGACTTGAGCAGCGCCGGCACGAAGGCCGTGGCGCCGGGCAGGCACTCCACCCGCAGGCCCCGGGCCAGGCACTCGCGCACCAACAAGAAGCCGGGGTCGGAGATGCCGGGCGTGCCGGCGTCGGAAACCAGGGCCATGGTTTCGCCGCGCTCCAGGCGCTCCAGCAGCCGCTGCACCTGCTGGTGCTCGTTGTGGAGGTGGTAGCTGAGCATGGGCTTTTTCAGACCCAGGTGCTGCAGCAGGCGGCCGCTGGTGCGGGTGTCTTCGGCCAATACCGTGTCCACTTCACCCAGGATCCGGATGGCCCGCAGGGTGATATCCTCCAGGTTGCCGATGGGCGTGGGCACGAGGTAAAGCAGGGTTTTGGGAGCGTCAGCCATAGCCGCAAAGGTAGTGCACCGCCTGCATGTGGCGCGGACTTCAGTCCGCAGCCCGCCCGAATGCGCGCCGCCCGCGTGTGGCGCGGAAGTCGGGCTGCGGACTAAAGTCCGCGCCACAAGCTACTAGCTTCCGCCGTACTCCGCGGCCAGCTGGTCGATGGCGGCGGCCAGGGCGTGGTCCTTGGCGGTGACGGTGTTGCCGGCGTCGTGGGTGTGCAGGCGGAAGCTGACCACGTTGTACTCGTTGCTCCACCACGGATGGTGCTGCTGGTGCTCGGCTTCCTCAGCCACGTCGGTCATGAAGCTGAAGGCTACTTTGAAGTCGGGGAAGCGGAAGGTGCGGGTCAGGGTGTTATCGGTTTCGGTCCACATGGGGGCAAATGGGGGCAAATGGGTAAAAAGGAGGCTTATGTCTATCTTCTTGATGTAAGTCAATGCTGCTCAACCCAGCAGTTTTCAACTTTGCCTTTGCCAGTCAGCTTAACTACCAAAAAGTTAGGATCAATAGTAGACCAACCTACTGGGTACAAAAGCACTGTATCTGGCCGGGAAGGCAACCTCATAAAAGCGTTGAAGGCAGCTAAGAATTTGTCTTGATTTTCAGGCTTCAAATTCTCAGGATTACTGGCAGAAAGTGAATCTGGTACGACTACTTCTTTGGGAAGACGTTGCTCCACACCCTCTTTATATGGTGAACCTAGCAGGGCTACTACTGCTTCACGTGGCATGCCTGCACGAAGGTGATTTTTGAGCACATCCTGCACCATGTAGGCTCTGGGGTTGCGCGTGTCTTCCACACCGGGGTTTTGCAACCAAACTTCCTGATCAAAGGAAGCTGAATGCGAACAGCCTAGCACGAGAAAAGAGAGAATAGCAACTGGTGAGAATTTCATGGTATGTACGGCTTTATATAAACTGTTTACAGGAATTATTCAGGGTCCTAAATACTATAACTCACTGGCACTATCCAAGCTGAGCCCGAACTTCCATCAACGCAAAGCCCAGCAGGTTGAGGCCGCGCCACTGTGCCGGATTGGCGGCCTGCGGATGGCTCTGCGCCAGCCCGATTCCCCATACCGGGTCTACGGGGCTGGCCTCTACCAGCACGCGGGCGCCCGTGCCCAGCAGAAACGCCCGCAGCGCCGGATGCTGGCTGAACTTGGCCGCATTGCCGCGCACCACCACCGCGAAGCGGGCGTCATTCCAGCGGGCTTCATCGAAGTTGCGGACGGTGCGGCCCAGCTTTTTAGCCTGGTCGGGATGGGAGGAAGCCAGAATGGCCTGGCGGGTGGCTTCGTCCTGAAACAGGCGGGCTTTTTCGGCCATCATGTAGTGCTCGGCGGTGGCGTAGGTATCGCCATCCAGATCGAAAGGCGCCGGATACCACTGGCTGAATACCTCCTTGCCGACATGGCCGGCGCCGGTATGGCCCCAGAAATACAGATACTTCACAGGCGCCCCAGCCTCCAGATGATGCAGCAAGCTCTCGACAGAACGAATGGCGGGTAAGCCGGCGGCGAACATGGCAGATGCGGGGAGGAAGCGCGAATATTTTAAGGCAGCGGGCAGGCCAAAGCTAAACCCATATCGGCGAACCGCAGTACACCTAGCTATACCTGACTCCCACCTTAACACCTCGACCTGCCATGGCTACTGACCCGAACAACCGCCCCGTGCGCGTCATCAACGACGATACCACCGAACAGGAAATGAAGGCCGGCCACATCACGCCCGGCGGCGACCCGCCCAAGAACGAGGATGCCCGCGGCGGCTTCGGCAACCGCGACGGCAAGGAAGGCTTCGGCACCGACAGCGGCGCCGGCATCTCGGCCGTATCGGTCAACGAAAACGCCGACAAGACCAGCTCGCCGCCCGACAACATGCGCAGCACCGACGAAGGCCGCCCCGACCGTCCCAACCAGGACCTGCCCGCCGACGACCTGGACCTGGCCACCCGCCGCCCCGCCGATGAGCTGGACCGCGACGACGCCCGCAGCGGCCCCGATGAAATGTCGGACCCGGACTCCCGGGTAGGCATGGGCCAGATGGAGCGCCCTGCCATCAACAACGATGACCTCGCCCGCCAGGGCACCAACGCCGACCTCACCGACCCCGACGCCTCCGACACGGCCATTGTGCAGTAGCTAAGGCAATACCTGTGATATCTAAAAAAGCACCTTTTCGATCCAGAAAAGGTGCTTTTTGCGTCTTCCCGCTTTTCCGATACCATATGGCCCGCTACGCTACCACCGACCTGCACGGCTGCCTGGCCACCTTCCGGCACCTGCTGGAACACCAGCTGCGCCTGCAGCCCACCGACGAGCTCTACCTGCTGGGCGACTACGTCAACAAAGGCCCCGAAAGCCGCGGCGTGCTGGATTACCTGATGCAGCTGACCGCCCAGGGCTACCAGGTGCACTGCCTGCGCGGCAACCACGACCAGGAGCTGCTCGACGCGGCCCTGGGCCACCAGCAACTCACCTGGGCCGCCGCCGCCGACCGCCAGCAAACCCTGGCCAGCTTCGGCATAGCGCGGCCCGAGCACCTGGCGCCGCGCTACCTGCGCTGGCTGAGTGACCTGCCGCACCAGCTCGATATTCCGGGCTTCACGCTGGTGCACGCCGGCTACGACTTCCGGCTGCCGCCCGAGCAGATGCGCCACGACTGGCACACCATGCTCAATACCAAGGAGTTTACCCTTGATGCGTCGCGGCTGCAGGGTCGGCACCTGCTGCACGGGCATGTGCCCACGCCCACTGCCACCGTACAGCAGCACGTGCAGGCCCGGGCCGGCGCCATCGGCCTCGATACTGGCTGCGTGTACCGCCACAACCCGGAGCTGGCCCATCTGGCTGCCCTCAACCTCGACACGTTCGAACTTACGCTCACCCCCAACCGAGAGACGCCCTATCCTATAGCCCGCCGCTAATAGCCGTTCAGCGAAACCCAGGGCGCCCCTGTTTGCCTCACCCATTGGTGTTGGGCAATCAGGGGCGCCCTGCGTCTATACAATTGCATTTATTCAACATCAGTATATTCTATTATTGCATCATTCCAATTCATTATTCTAAGTATCGGTTGATACAAATCAAAATAATACCATTTTATAAACACGATAAAACAAAAACATAATAGAGCTTTTGCCAATAAAAATTTATTATCTATACTTTTCCACGCTAAGAATAATGTTTTAAAATGCCTTTTACAGGCCATTTTAACTATCTTAAGATATATCAAGGCAGTTCATATTCTATAAACGGGAACCATAATACAAATTTCACACAGGCTAAATTGGCATGTGTTCATTTCTGCTCTATATTTGACGAATCATATAACGCCTCATCCACCAAGCAACACTTCAATTAAACTTTGCAAAGACTTTCGATTTGCCGAGAGCCTTTTGCCTGATCGGGTGTGGGCTGTGCGGTGCGCCTGCTGCGAGGGGATAGAGTAGGCTGCCTGCCACTCGGCAACGCGCCGGAGCAGAGCCGCCGGAGGGGTTTTTCACGTTTTCTGTCACGCTCATTTACCAATCAGAGGGATGAAAAGAACACTACTTTCCATGTCGGGCCAGTCGTTGAAATGCCTGGGGGGCATCTTGGCCGGCTCGTTGCTGCTGGCGGCTCCGGCGTGGGCCGCGGCTCCGCTGGTGAAGACGGTAGGCGCTGGCGGCACCTACACCACCATTGCGCAGGCGCTGGCCTCTGTCCCGACTGAGGTTTTGCAGCCTATTGAAATTCAGCTGCTTGATGCCAGATACACGGAGAACGTACTCATCAACAAGGCCGGCACGGCTACCAGCACCATCACCATCCGGCCGGCCGCCGGCGTGACGGCGGAAATCACCGGCACGCTTACGTTTGGGGCCGGCAGCCACTACGTGGTGGTGAGCGGCCACAACGGCACCAACGCCCGTACCCTCACGCTGCGCCAGCCGGCCATCAGCCGGGCCACGGTGGTGTTTGAGGACGATGCCGCCGACAACCGCCTCAGCCAGACCCGCGTGCTGGGCAGCTGCCAGCAGCCGGGCCTGGGCGTGGTTACCATCGGCAACGCGGCCACGGCCGGCAACGACCGTAACACGCTCATCGACAACCTGATTACCAACGCTTCGACCACGCTGCCCAAAACGCTGATCTATGCGTTCAACATCGTGCCGGGCGCGCTCAACGAGGACATCAGCATCACCGACAACGACCTGGCCAACTTCACGGCCTACGGTCTGCAGGTGCAGAGCGGCAACGGCTCAAACTGGAACATCTCCAACAACGACTTCTTCTACGACCAGGCCACCACGCCTACGTCGATGCAGACGGCCATCGACTTCGAGCCCGGCACGCTGTCCGACAACAACGTCATCAGCGGCAACAGCATCGGGGGGCGGGCGGCCGCGGCCAGCGGCGGCACCTGGGTGAACACCAGCGCCGAGTTCCGGGGCATTGTGGTGGGCTGCGGCAGCGGCATCAGCACCACCATCAGCAACAACCTGGTGAGCAACGTGAGCCTCACCAGCACCACCCAGCCCCTGACGGCGCTGCGCCTGGAAGACGGCCTAACCGCCGTGGCTGGCAACAGCGTCACGAACGTGACCAACAGCGGCCAGGGCGGCGTCATCAGCCTCAACTCGCGCACCGACACGGATCTGGTGAACTTTACGGTGGCCAGCGGCCAGATTGTGAACGTGGAACCAGGCGGCATCCTGACCCTGACCGGCAACCTGCGGAACGACGGTGTGCTGAAAAACGCCGGCGACGTGCTGGTGACTGGCAGCTTCCTGAACAGCTCCTCGGGCACCTACAACCAGACCCAGGGCACGCTGGAAATCAAAGGCGATATGAACAACCAGGGCGGCACGTTTACGAGCGTGGGCGGCCTGGTGAAGCTGACCGGCAGCGGCCCCCAGCTGGTGAGCGGCGGCGTGTATTTCAACCTCGAAATCAACGGCGCCGGCACCAAAACCATCACCAACGACGCCGACATCATCAGCCAGCTCACGCTCACCAACGGCATTCTGGCCACTGGCGCCCACACGCTGGAGCTGCTGGAGCAGGCCAACATCACGGAGTCGGACGCGAGCTACGTGCTGGGCCGGGTGATGGCCAGCCGCACCGTGCGGGCCAGCAACACCGAGCTATTCGGGGGCCTGGGCCTGGAAATGACGCCCGCCGCCAGCTCCGTGCTACCCGGCGCCACCGACGTGCTGCGCGTGACGGGCACGGCCGCCAGCGGCTCCAATGGCAGCCAGGGCATCAAGCGCTACTACGACGTGACAGCCACCACCGCTAACGGCCTGAACCTGAGCCTCGTGATGCGCTATTTCACGCACGAGCTCAACGGCATTACGCCCGCCAACCTGCGCTTCTTCAAGTCGACGGATGCGGGCGTGAACTGGCAGCCGCGCGGCGTGAGCAGTAGCGGCCCCGGCTACGCCCAGCTCAACGGTGTGGATGGCTTCTCACGCTGGACCCTCGGCGACGCGCAGCGGCCGCTGCCGGTAGGCCTGACCTCGCTGCGGGCTGTGCGCCAGGGCCCGCAGGCGCTGGTTTCCTGGACGACGGCCTCCGAAATCAACAACCGCGGCTTCGAGGTGGAAGTGAGCACCGATGGCCGGCAGTTCCGGGGCCTGGGCTTCGTGCCCGGCCAAGAGGGCCCGGCCACCCAGCCCCGCGCCTACCAGTTCCTGGACCGCGAGGCCAACAAGCAGGGCCTGCGCTATTACCGCCTCCGCCAGGAAGACCAGGACGGCAAAACTAGCTACTTCGGCCCCGTTACGGTGTCGTTCCGGGAAGCTCAGGCCATGCAGCTGGCGGCCTATCCTACGGCCTTCAGCGGCCGTCTCACCGTGGAGCTGACCACGCCCACCGCCACGCCGGTAGCCTTCTCGCTCATCGACGCCGTGGGCCGGGTGGTCTGGCAGCAAACCCAGCCCATGGACGCCGGCCTCAGCACCCTGGACCTGGTTCCGCAGTGTCCCGCCGGTACCTACACCCTCACGGCCCGCCTCAACGGCACCGTGCTCCGCCAGCGCGTAGTACGTCAGTAGCAACCTGGTTTTCAGGCTGCTCACAGCGCCGCCCCTGCAAGGGCGGCGCTGTTTTTTTGGGGGTGTTGGAAGCTGCCGGCACGATGTAGAGACGCAATACTTTGCGTCTCGTCGTTGAACGACTAGAAGCGTGCCGGTTGAACGACATCAGCAACGACAAGACGCAAAATATTGCGTCTCTACACCTTCTGGCGTCCTGAAAGAGTCTTGTTTACAGCAACTTATCTTCAGGACAACGGCTGAACCAGAAACGGGGGCATGGTTCGTGTAGCAAGGGCTACGGTTATACTTTCTACTCCTTACTTCCTGATTATGCCTGCTTCCTACGCCTCTGCCGACGTGTTGCCGCGGCCCCATCTGCCCCATCCGCCGGCCCTGCCGGCCCCGCGCCGCAAGCGGGCCTGGGTGAAGGAGCGCGCGTTTCTGGTGCAGAACATCGTGCGCGGCAACGTGCTGCACAACACCGGCGGAGCGCTACACGTGATGCGCCTACTCACGCTGCACAAGATGCCCGCCGGCCTGCTCGGCCCCGAACACCCCTGGGTAACAGGCCAGATGCCCGCCGGCCAGGGCGCGGTATGGCCCCGCAACGTGGTGTTCCGGACGGAGCCCGCCACCGAATGGGCCCAGCCCGACTACACCCCGGAGCCCGACGACGTTATTGCCAGTAAGGTGGGCAAGTTTCTGGCGACGATGGTGGGCAAATCGGTGCCGACGCCGGAGATTCCGCACGGCACACGCCGCCGTATGCCCCACGCCATCAACTACCTGCACGGCGCCGTGCACTACAACGGCCTCACGCTGCTCTTCAACCACTTCGCCGAAGCCCTGCAGTACCTCGCCGACCCGCGCTTCCGCCAGGAACTGCGCCGCCTGATCCGCACGGAGCACCGCGAAGTGACGCTGGTATTCCGGGAGCGGAACTACGACCCCACGGAGTACGCGTATTTTTCGGCCTTCGTGATGTCGCACTTGCCATGGTTTGCCAACGTGAACGGAGCCCAGCGGCGCGTCATGTGGGGCAACCCCTCGCCCTACCCGGCCGTGAACATCATCAATGGCAACTGGGTGGCCGACACCGAGCGCCTGCGCCACGGCGACACCCGCAGCATTGTGCGGGAGCCGGTAGCGCCGGGCCTCTACTTCCAGGGCGACTACGGCGTGCCCACTCGCGGCGCCAACCGCCTCGAAAAAACCCACGCCTTCCTGATCAACAACTGGGTGCGGCGGCGTGGCTTCCGCGGCGGCCTCTACTTCGTAGACCGGCGCAAGATTGAAGCCGAGCGCTACCGCCAGTACCAGGCCACCGATGGCCAGAACTTCGTCGGTAACGAGCTGATTGAGAATCCGATGCGGCGGCGTGCCAAGTAATGAAGTGATGGGGTTATGAGGTAAATGGAACGTCATGCAGAGGCGCAGCCGAAGCATCTCGCGTGCTGACGTTGTGTTGGTAACTGTCATGCAGAGCAGAGCGAAGCAGCTCGCGTGCTGATGCAGGAGTACTATTGCAACGTCAGCACGCGAGATGCTTCGCTCCGCTCTGCATGACGTACCATTCACCTCATCACCCAATCTCACACCTTATCCTGCCGGATCAGGCGGCGGTAGACCTGCACCATGCGCTGCTGCGACATGCCGAGGCGGTACATGGCCGTGATGAGGTAGTAGATGCCCTGCAGCCGCCACACGCCGTTTTCGCGGTATTTGCGGGCCGAGGTTACGATGTAGTGCGGCAGCACCCGCAGCGGCGCCACCCGGCGCAGGCGCCGCGTAATTTCCTGATCCTCAAACACCACCATATCCTCGCGGTAGCCCCCGGCCTGCCCGAATACGTCGCGCCGCACAAACAGGCTTTGGTCGCCGAAGCGGAATACCTCCTGCGGGAAGCGCGTGAACCAGGCGTTTAGGGCCAGAAACCAACTGGGGTGGTCGAAGCGCAGGCGGTAGCCGCCGCAGCCCGCGCCCCCGGCCACCGCCGCCCGGATGTGTGCGGTAAAGCCCGCCGGCGGATAGGTGTCGGCGTGCAGGAAGTACAGGATGCTGCCTGTGGCGGCCGCGGCCCCAAAGTTGAGCTGCGCGGCCCGGCCTTTGCGCGGGCACAGCAGCACCCGCGCCCCGGCGGCCGTGGCTTCTACGGCCGTGGCGTCGGGGCTGTGGCCGTCTACCACCAGCAATTCCAGCGCCGCATCGGGGCCGGCAGCCGTGCGCAGGTGGCGCAGCAGCGGCCCGATGTGGCCGGCTTCCTTATAGGTGGGAATGATGATGCTGATAGCCGCCGGCCCGGTTGCCGCAACAGGAGCAGGATTCATACGGCGAATCGTGTTGGGTAGTCAGTAGCGCGAACTTTGCGGTTCGGGTTTCCGCACCGTTCAGGTAGTAGCTATGGCGCGGAAACGCGAACCGCAAAGTTCGCGCTACCACCAGCCACCACCCAATACTTACTTGCTGTTCAACACCTTGGCTTGAAGCACGGCTTTGGCATCGAGGCGGTAGGGGTTGCGGGGGTCCTGGGCTACGGCTTGCAGAGTGGTGCGGGCCTGGGGCAGCTGGCCGGTGCGCCACTGCGCCATGCCCAGCTGATACTGCGCCTTGCCGGCCAGGGCCGAGCCCGGCTGCCGGCTGGCCCGCAGCAGATAGGGGCGGGCGGCGGCGGCCTCATCCTGGCGCAGCAGCGTGACGCCGGTGTAGTAGAGCAGCGTGTCGGGGCCGAGGCTGTTTTCGGAAATGCGGCGCAGCGAGTGCAGCGCGGCCGGATAGTGGCCGTCGCGGTACTGCTGCATGGCTTCGCGCAGAAACGGGTTGCCGATACGCTGGGCGGCGGCTTCCGTCAGGCCGGGTTCGGGCGTGTAGTAGCGGGTCCAGGCCTCATCGGAGCTGATGGCGTGGGGGCGCAGTAGCAGCCACAAACCCACGCCCAGCAGCAGCAGCAGCACCCCGCCCGCTATGCCCCAGCGGACCTGCTGGCGGCGACGGCGGCGCTGCACGCGCTGCAGCGCATGCTGGCGCTGGTCGAGGCGCTTATCGAGGCCGGTGAGGCGGTGGCGCAGGGTTTCGTGGCCGGCCACCCAGCGCAGGTCGGCCGTAAACCGCTCGTACTGTTCGTAGGCGGTGCTGAGCTGCTCGTCCTGTTCCAGGCGCAGCTCAAAGGCTTCCTGCTCGCTCTCCGACATCTGCCCATCGGCAAAGCGTTCCAGCTCATCGAGGTAGGGGCGCAGGTCAGGCATATCTTAGGGCTTAGGGAGTAGGGCTTGGGGAATAGGATTCGTGGCTCATTAACAGGAACTTAGGACTAGGGGCTTATTTGTATGTGCAGTCGTTAAACGACTTAAGCCCTACGCCCTATTTCCTAAGCACTATCCTTGAGGCTGAGCTCGTAGAGGCGGCGTAGGCAGCCGGCTTTCTGCAGGCGGGCCACGGTGGCGTTGGCGAAGCCCATCTTGCCGGCCACCTTCTCAAAATTGTAGCCCCGGAAGTAGAAGAACATGAGCACCTGCTGGCAGTCGGTGCCGAGCTGCCCGAACAAGCCCAGCAGCCGTTGGCGCCGGCCGGCTTCCGCCACGGGCAGCACCTCGGTGTCGGGGCGGGCCGTCTGCAGTTCCTGCACGGCCATGCCGTAGACGTGGGCCCTCAGGTCGGGCGGGAGCTTGGTGAGGCGGCCGTCGGCTACCTGGTCGTAGAACTCCACTAGCACGGTGCGCAGCAGCTCGTGGGCGGCGGGCGGCTCCAACTGGTGCTGCCGCCGGGCCCAGCGCGCGAACAGGTCGCGGTTTTCCTGGTAGAAAGTTATCAGAAACGACTGGTTGCCAACGCGCAGATGGGTCAGGGTTTCGGCTAAAGGCTGATTCACGGGGCCAGAGCAACAAAGACAGAATACGGCCCCGGCCGGCAGCAGCCTGCCCGGGCGGAACAAGATAACGCAGAAAGTTGGCTTGCGGGCTATAAGAGGCCACCTCACCCGCACAAACCGCCGCCCACCAAGCCCCGCCCGAAGCCGCGTTGCGCCACCCGCGGCCGGCGTTTCGGCAGCGGCTTCTGCCGGCCGGGCCCAGCCGGAATTTTGTTGGCCGCTCAGGCCGCGCCCTATATCGAACATAAAATCAGCTGTGTATCTTCCCGGCAACTTCCTTTCCCTTCTTTATTTGCTTCCACCACTACTCCCGTTTCCTGCATGAAACACCTCTCCTCCTTGGGGCTGGCCGCGGCCCTGAGCCTAGCGCCGCTGCTGGCGCAGGCCCAGGCGCCGCAACCGGCCGGCCGCTACACGCTGCGCCTGGCCAGCGGCCCCGTAACGCCCGCCGCCAACTTCGCCGACTGGCTGCGGCAGCCCGCCACCACTGCTCCCGCCGATGCCTGGCAGGGCCAGGTGTTTCGGGTGCTGCAGTTTGAGCAGCTGCCCACCGAGGCGCAGAAAGCCACCCTGGCCGCGGCCGGCGTGCGCCTGCTCGACTACCTGCCCCGCAACGCCTGGACCGCCGCCCTGCCTGCCAGCCTGCCCCACCAGCGCCTGAGCGGCGTGGGCTTGCGCAGCGTGCAGCCCGTGGCGCCCACCTGGAAGCTGGCCGGCGACCTGGCCCGGAATACCATTCCGGCCCACATGCGGCGGCCCGGCGGGCTGGTAGAGGTGAACGTGCAGTACTACGCCACGCTCACACCCAACCAGGCCGCCCAGGCGTTGCGCCAGAGCGGATTTCAGGAGGCCGGCAAGCCGATGTTCGGGCAGCTGCTGCGGGTGCTATGCCGCGAGGCCGACATTGCCCGGGTGGCGGCGCTGCCCTGGGTGAGTGCCGTGGAGCCCGCCACGCCGCCCGCTGAGCCCGAGAACTTCCGGGGCCGCACCGACCACCGCGCCAACGCCATCAGCACCGACTACGGCGCCGGCCGCCACTACGACGGGCGCGGCGTGACCGTGGGCCACGGCGACGACGGCCGCATTGGGCCGCACATCGACTACCAGGGCCGCTTCGACCAGAGCGCGGCCGGCGCCAGCGGCGGCAACCACGGCGACCATGTGGCCGGCATCATCATGGGCGCCGGCAACGCCGACCCACGGGTGCGCGGCAACGCCACGGGCGCTTTCAACCAGTACTTCTCCTACCCCGGCAACCTCACCAACACCCCCGCAGCCTACGCTGGCGCCCGCAAGATGCGCGTGACCAACTCCAGCTACGGCGACGGCAACAACACCGGCTACACCAGCTTCACGCGCACCGTGGACCAGCAGACGCGCCAGCGGCCCTACCTGCTGCACGTGTTTTCGTCGGGCAACTCCGGTACCTCTGACTTCGGCTACGGGGCCGGCGTGGGCTGGGGCACCATCACGGGCGGCCACAAGATGGGCAAGAACGTGATTACCGTGGGCAACGTGACGTACACCGACGCGCTGGCCGGCTCCAGCAGCCGCGGCCCGGCCAAAGACGGCCGCATCAAGCCCGACGTATGCGCCGTGGGCACCAGCGTTACGTCCACCGTCGACCCCAACACCTATGCCGTATTTACGGGCACCAGCATGGCGGCGCCCGGCGTGGCCGGCGTCACGGCCCAGCTGGTGCAGGCCTACCGCAGCCTCAACAACCAGCAGGAAGCGCCCGGCGCCCTGCTGAAAGCGGCGCTGATGAACACCGCCGAAGACCTCGGCAACCCCGGCCCCGACTTCCGCTTCGGCTACGGCCGCGTGAATGCGCTGCGGGCCGTGCGGGTGCTGGAGCAGCGCACTTATCTGAAAGACTCTCTGACGACGGGCCAGGCCCGCACCCACACCATTGCAGTGCCGACCGGCAAGAAGGAGCTACGCGTGATGGTGTACTGGCACGACTATGAGGGTGCCATCAACTCCACCGAAAACCTCATCAACGACCTGAACATGCAGGTGGCGCTGCCCGGCGGCACCACCTACCAGCCCTGGGTGCTCGACCACCGGCCCACCGTGGCCCAGCTCAACGCCAACGCCGTGCGCGGCCTCGACTCGCTGAACAACGTGGAGCAGGTGACCGTGGCCGAGCCCGCCGCCGGCACCTACACCGTGACCGTACGCGGCGCGGCCGTGCCCCAGGGCCCCCAGACCTACTACCTAGTGTATAGCTACCTCGAAGACGGCGTGGAGCTGACCTACCCGCTGGGCGGGGAAGGCTTCGTGCCCGGCGAAAACGAAGTAATCCGCTGGGATGCTCCGGCCGGCCCCGCCACGTTCGCGCTGGACTACTCCACCGATAACGGCACCACCTGGCTCCCGATTTCCGCCACCGTCGCCGCCACCGCCCGCCACTTCGACTGGACGGTACCGGCTGGCGTGGCCTCGGGCCGCGTGAAAGTGCGCGTGACGCGCGGCGCGGCCAGCAGCCAGTCGGTAGTGCCGCTTACCGTGTCGGCGCTGCCCGGCAACCTGCGCCTGGGCTACGTATGCCAGAACGAGGTGAAGCTGCAGTGGGACACGCTGGCCACGGCCTCGGCTTACATTGTATATAAGCTGGGGGCTGAGTACATGGACTCCGTGACGACCGTCACGCGCACCTCGGTGGTGCTGCCGGGCCTGGGCTACGGCGCCGAGCAGTGGTACGCGGTGCGCGCCATCCGGGCCTCCGACGGGCTGCGCAGCCGCCGCACCCGCGCCCTCAACCAGCCGGCGCGCATCTTCAACTGCCCCGGCCCGCCCCTCATTGCGTTTGAAGCCAGCCGCACGCTGGTCTGCCCCGGCGTGCCCGTCACGCTCACCGACCAGAGCCAGTCGTTCCCAACCAGCTGGACGTGGTCGGTGTCGCCCAGCGCGGGCGTCACGTTTGTGGGCGGCACAAGCGCCAGCTCGCAGAATCCGCAGCTGCAGTTTGCCACGCCCGGCACCTACAGCGTCACGCTGCTGGCCAGCAACAGCTACGGCCCCACCACCGCCACCCGGCCGGCTCTCATCACCGTGACTACCGGCGACCCGCTGCCCGTGGTGCAGAATTTCCGCACCAGCACTTTCCCGCCCGCCGGCTGGCAGGTGGTCAACCCCAGCGCTACCTCCAACTTCCGCTGGCAGCTGAGCGGCTCCATCATCCCGGGCCCCGACTCAGTGGCGCGCCCCGTGCCCATGGCCAACGACTACGCCAACGCGGCCCGCGGCACCGAAGACTACCTGATTACGCCCCCGCTGAACCTGAGCACGGTGCCCGCCACCGCCAACACCGTCCGCCTGACGTTCTGGGTGGCGTATGCGGCCTACAGCGCGGCGTATTTTGATGGTATCCGGGTGGATATGAGCACCGACTGCGGCGCTACGTTCCAGCCCACGGGCTACCTGAAGCGCGGCACAGCCCTGGCCACGGTGCCCGGCTTCGACACCAATGAGTGGGAGCCTTCCCGGCCCGCCGACTGGCGCCAGGAAACCGTAGACCTGCCCGGCCTGCTGACGGCCGGCGGCACGCGCCCGGCCAACGTGTTGGTGCGCTTCGCCAACCTCAACGACTACGGCAACAACCTCTACCTGAGCAATGTGCGCCTGCGCGCCCTGCAGGTACTGGGCACGGCCGGCCGCCAGGCCAACCTGGGTTTGCTGAGCGCCTATCCGGTGCCTTTCTCGCAGGAGCTGACCGTGCAACTGGCCCCCACCAAAGCCGGAGCCGCCACGCTCCAGCTGCTCGACGCCCTGGGCCGCACCGTGCGCGAGGAAGCGGTGCTGCTGCGCGCTGGCGCCCAGCAGCACACGCTGGCCACCGGCAGCCTGCCAGCCGGCGTGTACACGCTGCGCCTGCGCACCAGCGCCGGCACCCAGCAGCTGAAAGTGGTGAAGTAAGCGACGTTGCCACCGCTTGCCGGTCCGACGGCTTTTTCAGCCGTCCGACCGGTCGCCGCAGGCTGATGTTGGTACGCCATGGTTCGGGCGGCTTCGTTTGAACGACGCGGCCAGCAACCGGTCGGACGGCTACCGCCGTCGGACTGGGGCAGTAAGTAAAGTAATCCGCGCGTTGGCGCGTCTGCCGGAAAGCGCCTCCCGTCTGGGGGGCGCTTTCTTTGTTGGAGAATAGTCGGGAACTTGCCTGCCTGCTTCGCTTTTCCCCTGTACTGCCATGGCTGCCGACCTGACCTCTGCCGATTTCTCCGTGGTGCCGACGCTGGAGGGCCTGCCCGCTTCTGTGCTGGACTGGCTGCTCGCCCACGGCGAGCGGCGCGAGTTTGCCCCCAACGAAACCGTGGTGGAGCCCGGCATGCCCGCCGAGCTGATGCTGGTGCTGCTGCAGGGCAGCCTGCAGTTTTACGTGGCCCGCAATGGCCAGCCCGAGCCCGCCTTCCGCCTCGATACCGGCCAGATCAGCGGGGTGCTGCCCTACTCGCGCATGCAGACCATCAAGGCCCGGGGCGTGGCCGTGGGGCAGGTGGTGGTTTATACCCTGCACCGCGACCTGTTTCCGGAGCTGGAACAGGTGAGCCCCGAGCTGGTGCAGCGGCTGGTGGCTTTGATGAGCGACCGGGCCCGCCTGGAAGCCCGCGGCCAGGAGCGCGACGACAAGCTGCGGGCCCTGGGCAAGCTCTCGGCGGGTTTGGCGCACGAGCTCAACAACCCCGCCGCCGCCATCGTGCGGGCCGCCGAAGCCCTCAACCAGCACCTGCGCGCCTCGCCCACGCTAATGCGCGACCTGCTGCAGCACTGCCCCGACCCCGCCGCCCTCGACCGCCTCACCGCCCTGGCCCTGGCCCCGGCTGCCGACGGACCGCCCCTCTCCGGCCTGGCCCGCGCCGACCGCGAAGACGAGCTGCTGAGCTGGCTGGAAGATGAACAGGTGCCCGACCCGTATGCGTTGGTGGAGGGCCTGCTGAACGCGGGCCTTACCGCAACGCAGCTGACCGATGCGGTATCCGGCCTGCCGACGGCCGCCCGCCCGGCCGCGCTGGCTTGGCTGGAAGCCAAGCTGGCCTCGCTGCGCCTCGTGCACGATGTGCAGGAAGCCGGCGGCCGCATCAGCACGCTGGTGCACAACGTGAAAACCTACTCCCACATGGACCGCGCCGCCGATTTCGCGCCGCTGGACGTGCACGCCGGCCTCAACAGCACCGTGAACATGCTGGGCTTCGCGTTGCGCGAAAAAAACATCCGGCTGGTGCGCGACTACGCCCCCGGCCTGCCGCCGGTGCGCGGGCAGGTCAGCAGCCTCAACCAGGTCTGGACCAACCTGCTCGACAACGCCATTTGCGCTTTGCCACCAGGCGGCGAAATCGCGCTCCGCACGCTACTGGAAGGCGACTTCGTACGGGTGTTCGTCATCGACAACGGGCCCGGCATTCCGGCCGAGATTCTGCCGCGGGTACTGGAGCCGTTCTTTACCACCAAGCCGGCCGGCGAGGGCTCGGGCCTGGGCCTCGATATTGCGCTGCGCACCGTAGAAAGCCATGGCGGCAAGCTGGAAGTGCGCTCCGAGCCCGGCCACACCGAGTTCTGCGTATGGCTGCCGGCGTAGACAGGTTGGGGAGTAATGGGTTGGTACTGTCATCCTGAGCTTGCGAAGGACCTTGACACACCAGAATGATCTAATAATAGACACAACTCAGCGAAGCTCTGCGCCGACCCTGTAAACCTCCGCGAGAAACAGCTTTACGTCGACTCATACGTGAGAAGATCCTTCGCAAGCTCAGGATGACAGATCATCCACCCTACTACTCTTACCCCTCCACCATATGGACAAGAAACCGATTATCCTGACCGTGGACGATGATGCGCAGGTGCTCAATGCCATCGACCGGGATTTGCGCGCCGAGTTCCGGCAGCACTACCGCATTCTGCGGGCGGCCTCGGGCGAGGAGGCGCTGGAAACCTTGCGGGAACTGCTGGGTCGCGAAGAAGAAGTGGCTTTGATTCTGGCCGACCAGCGCATGCCCGGCCTGGAAGGCGTGGAGCTGCTGGCTGAGGCCCGCAGCCTGTTTCCAGACGCCAAGCGGGTGCTGCTTACGGCATACGCCGACACCGAAGCCGCCATCCGGGCCATCAACAACGCCCGCCTCGACCACTACCTGATGAAGCCCTGGGACCCGCCCCAGCAGCTGCTCTACCCCACCCTGCACGATCTGCTGGGAGCCTGGCGAGCCACGCACCGGCCGCGCTACAAGGGCGTGCGGCTGGTGGGCTTCCAATGGTCGCCGCTCTCGCACGACCTCAAGGACTTTCTGGCCGGCTACATGGTAGCGTATCAGTGGCTGGATTTCGAAACCAACCCCGACGCCCAGGCCCTGCTTTCGGCCAAAAACCTGGCCGCCGTTGACCTGCCAGTGGTGGTGCTGGAAGATGGCACCGCCATGGCCAAGCCCACCGCCACCGAGGTAGCCACCCGCATCGGCCTCACCACGCAGGCCACCCAGGAGCTGTACGATGTGGTGGTCATCGGGGCCGGGCCGTCGGGGCTGGCGGCGGCAGTGTATGGGGCTTCCGAGGGCCTGAAAACGCTCATCATCGAGCGCCAAACCCCTGGCGGACAAGCCGGAACCTCATCCCGCATTGAAAACTACCTGGGCTTCCCGACGGGGCTGAGCGGGGCCGAGCTGGCCCACCGGGCCTGGGCGCAGGCCGTACGCCTAGGGGCCGAGTTTCTGGCTCCGCGTGAGGTGACCGAGCTGTGCGTGCAGGATGGCTACAAAGTCCTCACCCTCAGCGACGGCAGCACCGTACGCACCCGCGCCGTGGTGCTCACCACCGGCGTCAGCTACCGCACCCTCGACGTGCCCGGCATGCACCACCTGAGCGGGGCCGGCGTGTACTACGGCGCCGCCCGCACCGAGGCGCGCTCCTGCGACGAGCAAGACGTGTACATCGTGGGCGGCGGCAACTCGGCGGGGCAGGCGGCCATGTACCTGGCCACCTATGCGCGGCGCGTGGGCATCGTCATCCGGGGCGAAAACCTGGCGGCGTCCATGTCGGCGTACCTGATTGAGCAGATTGCCCACACGCCCAACATCGAGATTTTGCCCTTCACGGAAGTTGCCGAAGTGTGCGGGCAGGACCACCTGGAGGCCGTGGTGCTGAAAAGCCGCGGCGAGTTGCGCCAAGTACCGGCCCGGGCGCTGTTCGTGTTCATCGGAGCCAAGCCCAGCACCGAGTGGGTGTGCCAGACGGTGCTCTGCGACGCCAAAGGCTTCCTGTTGACGGGCCGCGACCTGGTGACGGACCCGCGCTACGCCACCGCCTGGAAGCACACCCGGGAGCCCTACCTGCTCGAAACCTGCGTGCCCGGCGTATTCGCGGCCGGCGACAGCCGGGCCGGGGCCATGGCCCGCGTGGCCTCGGCAGTGGGCGAAGGCAGTATGGCCATCAAGTTTGTGCACCAATACCTCGACGAATAGCCGCCCGAAACGGGCCCCGGCCACCGGAAACGCAAAATTTCTTCGGTGCTGCTGCAGGCCTCGTTTTGGCCTGCCACGGGGCCGCCCAATGGCCCCGGTCGGAAACGCGGCGCCGGTAATAGGCCCTTTCCGGGATTTCAAGCGGGAATATCGAAAACCACTGGGGCGCCCACACAGTATATGCATTTCGGCGCTATTGGCGCGCCGTTGTGCTGCTTTGCCTGTGTGGGCGCTTTATATGGCTTCTTTCTCTACTTTCTCTTCCTGGCGCCGCCTGAGTCTGGCGGCCGCCGCCACCGTGCTGTTCAGTGGCTGTGAGCTGCTGGAATTCAGCCCCAACGACTTCCGGGGCCCCGAAGACCTGACCAACCTCACCCAGAAAAACCTCGACAAGCTGGCCGCAAAGCCGTTGCCGCCCGGCGACACCCTGCGCTTTGTGTTCACCGGCGATTCGCAGCGCTTCTACAATGAGGTGGAAGCGCTGGTAGCCAGCGTGAACCAGCAGCCGGGCGTGTCGCTGATGGTGGTGGCCGGCGACATTTCCGACTTCGGGCTGGCCCGCGAGATGCGCTGGGTGGCCGAGCGCCTCAACCGCCTCACCATTCCCTACCTCACCGTCATCGGCAACCACGACCAAGTGGGCAACGGCCGCGCCTCCTATGAGCAGATCTACGGCCCGCTGAACTACTCGTTTGTGTACGGCGACACCAAGTTCATCTTCGTGGACACCAACAGCCGCGAGTACAACTTCAACGGCCGCATTCCGGACGTGCCGTGGCTGCAGGGCCAAATGCAGGACCTGCAGGGCGCGCGCCGGCAGGTGGTGATGTCGCACGTGCCGCCCCAGGATGGCGACTTCGACCAGAACCTGACGCCCGCCTACACCCGCACCCTGGCCGAAGCGCCCAAGCTGGCCTTCGAGCTGAACGGGCACCGCCACAGCTACAGCATCGGGGAGCCCTTCGAGGACGGCGTGACCTACATCAACTCGGCCTCCTTTGAGCGCAACGAGTACCTGATTGTGACGCTCTGGAACGACGCCAACGACGAGCCGCAGTTTCGGCTGAAAAAAGTGAGTTTCTGATGCGCCACCTGCTATTTCCGCTCCTGGGCCTCTCTTTGCTGGCAGGCCCTGCGCTGGCCCAGACCGCGCCCGACACCCCCGATGCCGTGGCGCCGCGCCCCTGGTTTCGGCCCCGCCACCTGATTCTACAGACGGCCGGCGGCATGGGCATGGTGGCCGGCGGCGTGGGCTACAGCTTCTGGCGCGACCGGACGGAGGCCGACGTGCTGGTGGGCTACGTGCCCAAAAAGCACGCCGGCTCGGCCCTATCCATTGCCACGCTCAAGCTGCTGTACACGCCCTACTCGGTGCCGCTGGGCGAGAAGCTGACGCTGCGGCCCCTCACGTTCGGGCCCTATGTGAGCTACACCCACGGCACCATCAACGACGAGGAGCGGGGCCAGTACACCAAGGGCTACTATTGGTTTTCGACGGACACCCGCGTGGGCGTCGTGCTGGGTGGGCGGCTCAGCTACAACCGGCCCACGTCGGCGGCCGGCCGCTCACACCGGGTGTCGGCATACTACGAGCTGGGCACCAATGACCTGTACGTGGTCAGCTACTTCTCTAACAGCAATTTCCGCTCCCTGAGCCCGGTTGACATCCTCACGCTGGGGTTGGGCATCAAGGCCGAGTTCTAGCCTGACAGGCCAGCAGCGGCTGAAGTTTCACAAGAGCTAAGCGGCTACTGGCTCTGCTGCACTCCGGCCAGATAGGCTTCGCGGGCCTCGCTGAGCAGGCGCAGGATGGTAGCCCGCTGGCGCAGCAAACTTTCCATTTGGGGGCGCTGCTGCCGGAACAGCCGCAACGCCCGCAGCCGCCGCAGGCGGCCAGCCAGCTTGTTGGCGTAGTAGAGGGCGTAGAAGCCGGCGGGCGCCAGACTCAGGCCGTAGAGCAATGTCCAGCGCCAGTCCTGGGTGAAATGGTGCACCAGCGCAATCTGGGCAGCGTAGCCGAGGCTGAACGTAATCATGCCCACCACCAGCATGATGGGCGCCACAAACTCCACTTCCTTGGTGGCGCGCTTGGCCACCATGGAGGGCAGCTTGTAGGGCAGATAGTTGTTGATAACGCCATACAGATACACCGGCAGGCCCAGAGCCAGCTTCAGGCCCGCCACAACGGCCCGCGAGGTGCGGGTGTCGGGGCGGCCGGTGCGCTCCAGGGCTTCGTCGGTGAGGCCGAGGCGCTTGAGGTCGGTGAGGTAGGCCGTCAGCTTCTCGCGCACCTCGCCCAGGTGGTCGGGGTCGTGCTTCTCGAAATACGCCACGGCCTGCAGCAGCGTGCGGCTGAGCTGGAAGTTGTCGTAGAGCGTGCGCGGATCGTCGTCGATGAGGTGGCCGGTGAAGGTACGCTCCAGCTGCTGCACCAGCTCGTCCTCGGCCGCGTCGCGGGTGATGACGAGGTGCTGTTCCAGGTGCTGCCGGATGTCCTCAGTGAGCTGGTCGGCGGCGGCGGCGGGGTCCTGGTGATAGGCGGCGGCGTAGTCGGCCACCCGGATGGGCGGCGCCACGTTCACCAGCACATCGGAGCGGAACCGCTGGGGGTCGAAGTAGTTGATGCCCACCGGCAGCACCTGCAGGCCCAGCGTGAAATTGTGCCGCGCCTCGGCCCCCAGCGCAATGCGGGCCGCACCGGTTTTGAGGGGTCGCAGGCGCCGCTCGCTCACGCTGGTGCCTTCCGGAAAAATCATGACCGTGCCGCCGCGTCCCAGGTAATCGTAGCACTTGCCGAAGGTGGCCTCGTTCTGGGCTTCCAGCTGCTCGGGCGTGGTGGCTTCGGCCCCGGTTTCCAGGTCCTGGCGGCGGTAAATCGGAATGGAGTTGCCGGACGTGAGCAGCGCCCTGGACACCGGATTCTTGAAAAACGTGCTCTTGGCCAGAAACGCAATAGGCTGGCGGCGGTTGGCGGCCACCACCAGCGGGTCCATCAGGGTATTGGGGTGGTTGCTCACCATCAGCAGCGGCCCCGGGGTCTGCAGCCGGTCGCGGTGGCGGATTTCGAGACGACGAAAGAACACGCGCAGCGCGACCTGCACAAACGGCTTTATGACGGTGTAGAAGAGCATAGTGAGCAAGTACGGCGGAACCAGATAAATAGCCAACCCGCTCCGCCCGTTACACCCCAAAATCGGCAGCAGAACCCGACTTTTACGCCCCGGCCAAAACGGCTCGCTTTTGAGCTATAAGCCGCAGATACGGCGTTTTCGCCTATCATTGCCCGGACTTTTGGCCGGGGCCGCCGGCAGCCGATCAGCAGCGGAGCAGCGGGCTTTTCGACCGGCCGCCGGCCCCGGCCAATGGATCATCAAACTTACGCGCCCTCACTTACCGTATAGCACAGTATCTATGCTGCACCTCTATCGTTTGCCTTTGCTCCTGCTCGGGGCGCTGTTGCTGCCCGGCCCCGCGCCGGCGCAGCAGCCCACGCCGCCGGCTGCCGCTCCCACGGAAGCGGAGGTGCTGCGCCAGGCCACGCAGCTGATGCAGAACCGCCAGTACGAATCGGCCTGGAAGCTACTCAATGGCTTCGACCCCAAGCACCGCCGCCCGGCCGTGGCGCTCAGGCAAACCGAACTGGCCCTCAACTATCATCTGCGCAGCCGCGAGCTGGAAGGCTTTGGCTTCGTGGATGTGAAGCCGCTGGAACGCCTGGATTCGTTGCGGGAGCATTTCACGCGCGCCGCTATCCGCTACCCGTTTGCGGTGGAAACGGTGCTGAAAAACCTCATCCAGCAGCACCCCACCAACTACCGCCTCCACCGCGCCCTCGCCGACTACTACTACCAGACCGAGCAGTGCAGCTGCGCCGAGGCCGACAAGTCGCCGGCCCAGCTCTACGCCCTGATGGTGCGCTACTACGCCACCGCCCATCAGCACGGCCTCGGCGACTTCAGCTCCTACTTCGCGCTGGGCTATGCCCGCCAGAGCCTGCGCCAGTTTGCCGAAAGCGTGCCCGCCTACACCCGCGCCATTGCACTGCGGCCCAACTACGCGCCGGCACATTTCCAGCTATCCTACAGCTATACCGTGCTCAAAAAGCTGCCGCTGGCCCTGCAGGAAGCCCGCGCCGCCGCCCGCTACTTCGACGACCCCACTGCCAAGAGCGACGCCACCTACTTGGCCGAAAACCTGGAAAAGAAGATTGCCCAGGCCGCCAAAGCGAAGAAGAAGTAACGCGAAGCTCCAGCTTCTGCGAACGAGCGAAGCGAGTATCCGGTACCGCGCCACTTGCGCCAACGCCAGATACTCGCTTCGCTCGTTCGCGGAAGCTGGAGCTTCGCGCTACAGGCTATTGGCCTTCCATCACGCGGTTTTGGCGGGCAATGGACTCCAGGTGCACGGCGGCCAGGTACTGTTCCACAAACTCGTGGGTGAGGCCCAGCGTGGCGCCCTGGCGCTGGGCGCGCTCCAGCACCTCGTTCCAGCGGCTGGTCTGCAGAATGGTGATGTCGTTTTCCTTTTTGTAGAGGCCGATTTTCTCGGCCACGGCCATGCGGCGGCCCAACAGCTGCATAATCTCGGCATCGAGCTGGTTGATTTGCTCGCGCAGGCTGGATAGCGCCGTCAGGAACTCGCGCTGGTCGGTGGTTTCGTGGCGCCACACCAGCGCCTCAATCAGGTCGCGCAGCACCTCGGGCGTAATTTGCTGCTTGGCGTCGCTCCAGGCGTTGTCGGGGTCGATGTGGCTTTCAATCATGTTGCCCTCGAAGCCCAGGTTGAGAGCCTGCTGGGCCACCGTAAACAGCGTGTCGCGGCGGCCGCAGATGTGGCTGGGGTCGCAGAGCAGCGGCATGTGGGGGTGGCGGCGCTTCATTTCGATGGGCAGGTGCCACATGGGCGCATTGCGGAAGTCGGTGTTGCCGTAGCTGCTGAAGCCCCGGTGAATCAGGCCCACCTGCTCCAGACCGGCCTTTTGCAGACGCTCCACGGCGCCCACCCACAACTCCAGCTCCGGGTGAATGGGGTTCTTGACGAGCACTGGCACCTGCACGCCGCGCAGCACATTGGCAATTTCCTGCACCGAAAACGGGTTGCCGGTGGTGCGCGCGCCCACCCACAGAATGTCCACCCCGAAGGCCAGGCAGTCCTCCACGTGCTTGGCGGTGGCCACTTCCACGGCCACGGGCAGGCCGGTCAGCTCACTGGCTTTCTTCAGCCAGGGCAAACCCTTGGTGCCCACGCCCTCGAAGCCGCCGGGCTTGGTGCGGGGCTTCCAGATGCCGGCGCGCAGGGCCTGCACCTTGCCGGTAGCGGCCAGGCGCTGGCAGGTTTCGAGCACTTGTTCCTCGGTTTCGGCCGAGCAGGGCCCGGAAATGAGGTACGGCTTATCGTCAGGCTGGCGGTTGAACAGGGTTGATTTCATGGGGTTTTGCTTGAGCGGATGAGGAGGGGAGGGTGTGGTCCTACGAATTGCCCGAAGGGCTTCGTAGGACCACTAACCCGGTAGGTAGTGATGGTTGGAGTTAGTTCTACAAATTGCCCTGCAGGCGATTCGTAGAACCACTAAACCGGCAGGTGGTGATGAAGCAATGTTTTAGTGGTCCTACGAAGCCCTGCGGGCAATTCGTAGGACCACTGCCGTTTTCACGGCAGAATCTTGCGGATGCGGTTAGCTTGCTGAATGCTGTCGGTCAGTCCGTTGTAGTCTTCGCGGGCCAGCAGCTCGCGCAGGTGCTGGAGTTGGTGCAGGTGCTCATCCAGCACGTCGAGCACGTTGAGGCGGTTTTGGCGGAAGATGGGTACCCACGTCGCCGGCGCGCTCTTGGCCAGCCGCACCGTCGACTCAAAGCCGCCGCTGGCCAGGTCGAAGATGCGCTGCTCTTCCTTCTCCTTTTCCAGCACCGTGAGGGCCAGCGCAAACGAGGTGATGTGCGAAATGTGCGACACGTAAGCCGTGTGCAAATCGTGCTCGGCGCCGCCCAGGTAGAGCAGTCGCATGGGCAGCGCCTGAAACAGCTGCTCCACCACCCGCACGGCGTCCGGGTCGCTGTGCGCCGTGTCGCAGAGCACCACCGTCTTGCCCTCAAACAGCCCTGAAATGGCTGCTTCTGGGCCCGAGTGCTCGGTGCCCGCCATCGGGTGCGCCGCCACGAAGCGGCCCCGGCGCGGATGCCCGGCCACAGCCGCCAGCAGCGCCTGCTTGGTCGAACCCACGTCGATGACCACTTGGTGCGCTTCCGTCACGTCGAGCACTTGGGGCAGCACCGTCACGAGGGCATCCATGGGCACGGCTACCACTACCAGGTCGGCGCGGCGTACCGCGGCGGCCAGGTCGGTTTCGATTTCGGCCACCAGCCCCAGCTCCAACGCCCGGCGGGCGTGGGCGGGACTGTTTTCCACACCGATGATGTGCTGGGCCAGCCTATGCTGGCGCAAGCTAAGCGAGAGCGAGCCGCCGATAAGTCCTAAGCCGATGATGCTGATAGTCATGGTGTTGATTGGCTGGCTGGTTGTTATAAGAACGTCATACTGAGCTTGCCGAAGCATCTCTACCGCTTCGTTGCAATGCTAACCCAACGAAGCGGTAGAGATGCTTCGACAGGCTCAGCATGACAGTTAGCCTCTGGCGAGATGCTCCGGCTGCGCCTCTGCATGACGGCCGGGTAGCGTGCTTTGCCACTCCCGCACCCGCGTCAGCGCCTCGCGCAGCTCACTTTCTGGCTGGCAGAGGCTGGCCCGGATGTAGCCGCCGCCGTTGCTGCCGAAGATGCCGCCCGGCGTCAGGAACACCCGGGCGCCGGCCAGCACGGCGTCGCTCAGGGCGTAGCCGTCGGCCACGCCGGCTGGCACGGCCGCCCAGATGAACAGGCCCACCTGCTCGGGCACCGGCGCGCAGCCCACGGCCTGCAGCAGCTGCACCACCAGTTCCCGGCGGGCCCGGTAGGTGGCATTGAGGTCCGCAAACCACTCCTCACCCAGCGCCAGGGCTGCCACGGCCGCCTGCTGCACCGGCAGAAACATGCCCGAGTCCATGTTGCTCTTGAAGCGGAGCACGTTGGCCAGCACGTCGGCGCGGCCAGCGAGTAGGCCCACGCGCCAGCCGGCCATGTTGTGGCTCTTGCTGAGCGAGTTCAGCTCCACGGCCACCTCCAGGGCGCCCGGCACCGCCAGCAAACTCAGGGGCGGCGTTTCGTTGAGAATGAAGCCGTACGGATTGTCGTGCACCAGCAGAATGCGGTGCTGCCGCGCAAACGCCACGAGGCGCGTCAGGAAGGGCAGGTCGGCGGCGGTGCCGGTGGGCATGTGCGGGTAGTTGACCAGCATCAGCTTCACTCGGGAGAGGTCGGTGGCGGCCAGCGCGTCGAGGTCGGGCAGCCAGCCGGCGGCTTCGGTGAGGTTGTACTCCCGGATTTCGGCGCCGCAGATTTCGGCCACGGCGCGGTAGGTGGGGTAGCCGGGGTTCGGGATGAGCACCGCGTCGCCGGCTTCCAGAAACGTCATGGCCAGGTGCATCAGCCCTTCTTTCGAGCCCAGCAGCGGCAACACCTGCGTGGCAGCATCCAACGCCACGCCGTACTGGCGCTGGTAGAAATCGGCCATGGCCTGGCGCAACGCGGGCGTGCCCTGGTAGCCCTGGTAGCCGTGGGCCGTGGGCTGGGCGGCCGAGGTGGCCAGCGCGGCCAGCACGCTGGGGTGCGGCGGCAGGTCGGGGCTGCCGATGCCGAGGTTGATGATGTTGGCGCCGGCCGCGTTGAGGGCCGCCAGCTCGCGCAGCTTGCGGGAGAAGTAGTATTCGCCGGTGTGCGCCAGGCGGCTGGCTACGGGGATTTGCAGGGTATTTTCTGTCATTGCGAGGACGAAGGACGAAACAATCCTTCCTCTAAAAGTGGTGAGCGTCCATTACGCGCAAAGCTTTACGGCTTTGGCATATCGTTGTCATGCCGGAGGACTTTGAGCTGAGGAACGTGTCTGCTACGAGAGGAAGGATTGCTTCGCTGCACTCGCCATGACACTTTCCTCTTCCCAGCTGCCGCGGCGGTAGGCACCCAGCACCCGCAGCTCTTCCGTCACCAGGGACAGGTCGGCGAGCAGGGCCACCAGCTGGGCCATCTGGCTGAACTCGACATCGGCGTGGAAGCCGTAGTGCCAGGGCTGGCCGGGCCGCGGGCACGACTGCAGCTTGCTCAGGTTGAGGCCATGCGCGGCCACACGCACCAGCACGTTGGCCAGGCTGCCGGGCTCGTGCGCGACGCAAAAGTACAGAGAAGCCTTATCGGCGTGGGGGTCGGTGAGGGCGGTGTCGGCGCGCTCCAGCACCAGAAACCGGGTATAGTTGTGCGGGTCGTCGTGGATGGCGGGGGCCAGAATGTGCAGCCCGAACAGCTCGGCGGCCTGGGCCCCGGCCACCACAGCCGCGCCCGGCGTGCCGGTTTCGGCCAGCCACTGGGCGCTGCGGCCGGTGTCGTCGGTTTCTACCAGCTTCCAGTCGGGGTGGCTGTCCAGGAAAGTGCCGCACTGGCGCAAGGCCATGGGGTGCGAGTGCACGGTGCGCACGTCGGCCAGGGTGGTGCCGGGCCGCGCCAGCAGGTGCTGATGGATGGGCAGGTACACTTCGCCGGTGACCTGCACGGCGTGGCGCTCCAGCAGCAGGTAGTTAGACAGTATGCTGCCGGCCAGTGAGTTCTCCATGGCCATGAGCCCGGCCTCGGCGGTACCCTGCACCACGTGCGCAACCACTTCGGCAAAGGTGGCGCAGGCCCGCAGCGCCGGCTCCGGCCCAAAATACCGGCGGGCGGCTACCTCGTGGAAACTTCCCTGAAAACCCTGAATGGAAACGTGCATGAGAGAGTAGCTGAGTAACTGAGCAACTGAGTAAGGGCAATAAAAAAGGGCCTCCGTGTGCGGGGCCCTGCGGTTGGTGGTGAACTGGTTTTCAGCTCAGGCAACACGGGGCCGGTTTCTTCCAATAGAAGAAATAGGCGTAGGTAAAAAAGTAGCGCAGGATGGTCATGGGCAGATGCAGGCGTAAAAAAAGCGCCTCCCGGGGTCGGGAGGCGCTGAAGATTTTCAAGTGGAAAAGCTACACGGCGGCTACCCGGCTACGCGGTGGCGTAGTAGAAGCAGTAGCTAAAATAGAAACGGGCCGTGGGCTGCAGCATGAGAATGAGGTGCTTGACGTCGGCAAGGTGGCACCCGCCGCCCGGACTTCCAAATTATTTCCCGGAAAAGAACGCCCCTGCCATGCGCCCGGCAAGGCCCAAGCACTAGCCAAGTACGCGGATTCTGATTTTTGGCACGGTTTTGCAAAAGCACCCAGCATCGGCCCACTTTTCAACCCGCGCAGTGCGGCGGCTGGCTCTTCACTCCAAAACTTCTCGTTATCATGAAAACTTCCTCTTTCCTTGGCCGTCTGGCCGCCGCTACGCTTCTCTTTTCCGCAGTAGGCACCGCCGCCCAGGCTCAGATTCAAACCCACCGGGTACCGGCGTATACCGGTAAGGCCCAGGCCCGTTCAGTATCGGCGGTGCGCAAGCCGGCAGCCAGCACGGGCGGCGCTCAGATCGGCATTCGGGCCGGCGTGAACGTGTCGGACTGGTCGGGGGATGCCGTGCAGAGCGTGATGGACCTGGCCGGCTACACCAACGGCGGCGTGACCAAGGAAATGAAAACCGGCTTCCACGCCGGCCTCTACGCCACCCTGCCCATCGCGCCCGGCTTCTCCATTGAGCCCGGCGTGCTGTACTCCGAGAAAGGCGCCCGGCTGGTGGGCACGCTGCCCTTCGAACAGCTGGACTTCCTGAACGCCCGCGTGACGGCCACCTCGCGCATGGCGTACCTGGATGTGCCGGTGCTGGCCAAAATCAACGTGACGCCCGGCTTCTACATCTTCGCCGGCCCGCAGGCATCGTTCCTGCTTAGCAATGAGGTGCGCGTGGAAGCCGGCGCGCTGGGCTTCGATGCCTTCCAGCAGGACTTCGACATCAAAGACCAGTTCCGCCCCGTCGATTTCAGCGTGACCGGCGGCCTGGGCTACCAGCACAGCAGCGGCATCGGCGTAAGCGCCGGCTACGACTACGGCCTGTCGTCGCTCGACAAAAACAACCGCTTCGACGCTCAGAACCGCGTCATCAAAGCCTCGGTGAACTACTCGTTCTAGATAGGTTGTGGCACGGACTTTAGTCCGTAGCCCAACCATCTGGGCTGGTACCGGCGGGCTGCGGACTGAAGTCCGCGCCACAGACGACCAATAAAAAGACCCTGCCGGTTAGCCGGCAGGGTCTTTTGGCGTTAAACGACACCGGCCGAAGCCGCTGCCAGGCCAGAGGTCAGGCCGGGTTCTGGCAAGTGGTGTGGCAACGGCCGGCTGCAACCAGCCAGAGCCCCTTACCGGAAGGGTGAGTAAAGCGCCCGACCTGACCCAATTTTCCTGTTGCCCAGGCACTTGCCTATCTGCAGGATACCCGCATGGGCTTCCCGCGTTGCATCGGGAGCGGAGAATAGCGGCCCCGGTGCAACGCTCAAACGCCCGACTACAACTTTCTGATGCGCAACCGGTCTGTATTGCACACGCAACCACCGGAAAAATTTTAACGTTGGGGCAAGTCAGGCCGCCGCTTTGGGGTCCGGCTTGGCCTTTCGGGCCGGTGGCGTACCTTTGGAAGTATGGAAACGCAAGCCCCCGCCCTCGTGCAAGACACCGCCATTTTCGACCTGATTGAGCGCGAGAAAGAGCGCCAGACCCACGGCATTGAGCTCATTGCCTCCGAAAACTACGTTTCGGAGCAGGTGATGCGGGCCCAGGGCTCTATTTTGACCAACAAATACGCCGAGGGCCTGCCCGGCAAGCGCTACTATGGTGGCTGCGAAATCGTGGACCAGATCGAGCAACTGGCCATTGACCGCGCCAAAGCGCTGTTCGGCGTGGAGTGGGTGAACGTGCAGCCGCACTCCGGCGCCCAGGCCAACGCCGCCGTGATGCTGGCCATCCTCAACCCCGGCGACAAAATTCTGGGCTTTGACCTCAGCCACGGCGGCCACCTCACCCACGGCTCGCCGGTCAACTTCTCGGGAAAGCTCTACCGGCCGTCGTTTTATGGCGTGGAGAAGGAAACCGGCCTCATCGACTGGGAAAAAGTAAAGGAAACCGCCCGCCGCGAGCAGCCCAAACTCATCATCTGCGGCGCCTCGGCCTACTCCCGCGACTGGGACTACCAGGCCCTGCGCGAAGCCGCCGACGAAGTGGGGGCGCTATTGCTAGCTGATATTTCGCACCCTTCGGGTCTGATTGCCAAGGGCTTGCTGAACAATCCGTTCCAGCATTGCCACATCGTCACGACGACCACGCACAAGACGTTGCGCGGCCCACGCGGCGGCCTCATCATGCTGGGTAAGGACTTCGAAAACCCCTTCGGCCTGAAAACGCCGAAAGGCGAACTGCGCATGATGTCGGCGCTGCTGGACTCGGGGGTGTTTCCGGGTACGCAGGGCGGACCGCTCGAGCACGTCATCGGCGCCAAAGCTGTGGCCTTCGGCGAGTGCCTCTCCGACGCCTACACCGACTACACCCACCAGGTAATCCGCAACGCCCAGGCCCTGGCCAGTGGCTTCGTGGAGCGCGGCTACCAGATCATCTCGGGCGGCACCGACAACCACCTGATGCTCATTGACCTGCGCAGCAAAGGCCTCACCGGCAAGCTGGCCGAAAACACCCTCGTGAAGGCCGACATCACCATCAACAAAAACATGGTGCCCTTCGACGACAAGTCGCCCTTCGTGACCAGCGGCATGCGCATCGGCTCGGCCGCTGTCACCACCCGCGGCCTCAAGGAACCCGATATGGCCCGGATCGTAGACCTGATCGACCAGGCCCTGCTGCACCACGACGACGACGCCCACCTGCTGCGCGTGCGCGGCCAGGTAAACGAGTGGATGCAGCAGTTTCCGCTGTTTGCCTAGCGGGGCCCTGGTGAGGTGGTAAACGGCTGAGTCACGCGGCCAAAGCCGGGCCCGCACATCCTGTTGGCCGGGTTTCTCGTTTGTGTCTTGCCGTTCCGTTTGCCGTCGCCGCCCTCACCCGTTCACCACCCCACTATTTCGCCGTTTGCTTTGAATACAGAACAACCCGTTCTGGGCCAGCCCCAGGAAATGTCTTTCATCGACCATCTGGAGGCCCTGCGGTGGCACATCATCCGCGCCGCCATTTCGATTGTCGTGTTTGCCAGCATTGCCTTCTTCTCCAAGGAATTCCTGTTTCACGACCTGATTCTGGGGCCTTCGCGGGCCGATTTCTGGACCTATAAGACCTTCTGCCGCTTCGGCGCCTGGGTAGGCGCTCCGGATCTGTGCATCGAAAAAGTCGGCTTCGTGATTCAGAACCGCGAGATGAGCGGGCAGCTGACCATGCACATCAGCACCTCGCTGGTGGTGGGGCTGGTGCTGGCGTTTCCGTACACGTTCTGGGAAATCTGGCGCTTCATCAAGCCCGGTCTGTATCCGCACGAGCGGGCCAACTCGCGCGGGGCGGTGTTCTTCGTGTCGCTGCTGTTTCTAGTGGGGCTGCTGTTCGGCTACTACATTGCCGCGCCGCTGAGCATCCAGTTCCTGGCTTCCTACCAGATCGACCCGACCATCGAAAACCAGATCGACATGCAGAGCTACATCAGTACGCTCACCACCATGTCGGTGTCGTGTGCCGGGGTGTTTGAGCTGCCCATGATTGTGTTCTTCCTGGCCAAAGCCGGCATCGTGACGCCCGAAATAATGCGCCTCTACCGCAAGCACGCCATTGTGGTCATCCTCATCGTGGCGGCCATCATCACGCCGCCCGATATTTCGGCCCAGATCATCGTCACGATTCCCATCGTGCTGCTCTACGAGCTGAGCATCAACATTGCCCGCGTGGTGAGCCGCAACCGCACCAAAATGCTGAACGAGCGGCTGGCCGAAAACAACGGCGTAGCGTAATTCCGAAATTCAGCACCGCACGATGGCCGGCAAGAAATGATGCTCTGAACCTCCAGACCCATTTTTTGCCGGCCATTTTCCGTCTTCATCCTCTCCCTTCTTTTCCCATGTCCGACCAGACTCCTATTGCCATCGGCTCCGACCATGCCGGCTTTGCCTACAAACAGATGCTGGCCGACTGGCTGCGCGACAACGGCTACGAGGTGCGCGACTTCGGCACCCACTCCGCCGACTCCGTGGACTACCCCGACTTTGTGCATCCGCTGGCCACGGCCATTACGGGCGGCGAGCTGGAGCGCGGCATTCTGGTGTGCGGCTCGGCCAACGGCGTGTGCATCACGGCCAACAAGCACCGCGGCATCCGGGCAGCTATTGCCTGGGAGCCGGAGCTGGCCGGGCTGGCCCGCCAGCACAACGACGCCAACATCATCTGCGTGCCGGCCCGCTTCGTGAGCGAGGAGCAGGCCCGCGCCATCGTTAGCCAGTTCCTCAACACCGCCTTCGAAGGCGGCCGCCACCAGAACCGCGTGAATAAGATTGATTGCTAACCCCTTGTCATTGCGAGGAGGTAAGACGCAGCACCCGCAGGACAGCGCAGTTAATCCGTCCTCTCCGTGCGCGAAACAACCCTAAGCGACAAGCCCTCCGGCGTTAGGTTACTAACGTACTGCCGGAGGGCTTTCTGTTTAATTTAGGCTTAGCTCAAAAAGAGGACGGATTAACTGCGCTGTCCTGCGGGTGCTGCGTCGTGACTCCTCGCAATGACAGCTACTTCAACCGATACACGCGCTGGGTGACGGTGGGCTGGTAGCGGCCGAACACGGCGGGTATCTTGTACTGCAGCTCCGCCAAGCGGTTGGTTTGGTCGATGAGGACGGTGGGCGGGGCGGGCGCGAGGTTGCGCGAGAGCCGGTAGACGGCCGCGTACTGGCTGAGGTGGCCGAAATCGGCCTGGGCGAGGCGCCAGTCGAGGTAGGGCGAGGCCGGCTTGTTGTTGATGTAGGGGCGTAGGTCGGGCCCCAGCACCAGCAGGCGCTGCCCGCTCAGTTGCGCGTAGGCCGGATGCAGCTGCATGGCGTAGCGGCTCTCGGACGGGAAGCGCAACGCCACATCGAGGCCGGCCAGCGTGCGGTAGCGGATGGCCACCACGCTGCCCAGCACCACCAGAAACAGCACTTCCACCACCCAGCGGAGAGGGGCCTTCTGCCACAGAAACAAACTAAAATACGTGACCGGCGGCAGCACCAGCACCAGCGTGCCCGGCGCCGTGCCGCGCCCGGCCGCCACCATCAGCGCGGCCACCAGCAGCCATACCAGCATCAGCTGCTGAAACTTGATCTGGAACACCAGCCCCAGCGACGTAGTGAATGAGCGCGCCAACGCCAGCAGCAGCACCGCACCCGGCAGCACCAGCAGCTTCCACTGCAACGCCAGCGGCAGGCCATCGGCGCCCAGCACCAGCCCGCTCAGCGTAGGGGCCAGATGGTATTGCCGGAAATCGGGCAGAGCGTCGTTGTAGAGCAGGAAGGTGGCCACCACCGCGTACGGAAACGCGAAGCCGCAAATCAACAGCAGAAAGCTCCGGAACGAATTGGCGGCGAAGATGATAACCGCGAACAGCCCCACCAGCAGAAACAGCGCCAGCGGCAGGTAGCACAGCGCCGCCACCCCAATCAGAAAGCCCGCCCGAAACAGGCGGCGGTTGTCGTAGCCCTCCCGCGAAGTAGGCAGCAGCGCACTCAGGGCCAGCAGCAGGAACGTCTGCCCCAGCAGCAGTGGCGACAGAATATCGAGGTCCGTCGTGACGCTGGCCAGCACCATGTACACCAGCGCCGCCACGTAGCCACGCTCGGGATGCACATCGGCGCGGTTCAGCACGAAGCTCAGGCGCAGCGCCTGCGTCAGGAGCAGGGCCAGGGCCAGCACCCGGTACAGCCACAGCGGCCGCGAGGCCACCACATCGAGCAGCCCGAACAAGGCGGCGGCCAGCGGAGCCGTGGCATCGTACAGGTCGCGGTAGGGCAGGGCCCCGGCGTGCAGCCGCTCGCCTACCAGCAGGGCCCGCAGCTCTACAGCCGAGAGCGGAATGCCCCACCAGAGCAGCGGCAGCCGCACGGCCAGCACCAGCAGCAGCAGCGCCAGCAAACGGGAAGGCAACGGGCTTTTAAAGAATTGCAGCAAGGGGGTGACGGGTGATGCGTGACAGGTGAAAGTTGGGGTACAGAATTCAAATGTACTGTCATCCTCAGCTACACCATCACTCACCTGTCACACGTTACCTGTTACCTGTCGCCTATTACCTGTCCCCAAGTTCCTATCTTTGCTTATTCATATGGAAAGCAAACGACAACAGAAAGTATCCAGCCTGCTCCAGCAGGAATTGGCCGCCGTATTTCAGCGCGACCTGCCGCACCTGTTTCCGGGCCTGGCGCCGGGCATCAGCACTGTACGCGTTTCGCCCGACTTGGGCGTGGCCCGCGTGTACCTGAGCCAGCTGCTGGCCCGCGAGGGCAGCGGCGAAGCCGCCCTGGAGCTGGTGCGCGAAAACCAGAAAATAGTGCGCCAGGCCCTGGCTAAACGCATCCGCCAGCAGTTGCGCATCGTGCCCGACCTGGTGTTCTTCCTTGACGACTCGGCCGCCTACGCTGCCAAAATGGACCAGGTGCTGGGTACACTCAACATTCCGGCCCCCGAGCCCGAAACCGACGACCAGCCCGAAGCCGCCCCCAAGCGCCCCAAACTCTTCGCCGACGACGATGACGAGTAACTGAGTAATGGAGTAGCTGAGCAGGATGTTCTGATAATGAACGCCTTACTCAGCTACTCCATTACTCAGTTACTCGTCTTACTCAGTTACTCCGCTACTCAGTTACTCTCTCTTGCATTACGACCCGATTAAACGCTCCCTGGGTGAGGTCTTCAACCGCACCCCGCTGCTGCGCCGCCTGTTCTATCATTTGCTGGATCTGCTGCTGCTGCGTACCTGGCACGTGCACCGTGAGCTGCGGGAGTGGGC
The DNA here is from genome assembly GCF_027359925.1 of Hymenobacter canadensis. NCBI lineage: Bacteria > Pseudomonadati > Bacteroidota > Cytophagia > Cytophagales > Hymenobacteraceae > Hymenobacter > Hymenobacter canadensis. The sequence continues at coordinate 3,487,296 of NZ_CP114767.1, forward strand.
GCGGGGCCGCACCGGCGAGGCGCTCAACATCCTCGATGCCGGCTCCGGCTACGGCCAGTATACCTACTGGCTGACCGGCCAAAGCAAAAAGTGGCAGGTGCTGGCCGTGGATGTGAAAGACGAGCAGGTGGACGACTCCAACCGGTTCTTCCGCGAGATTGGCCGCACCAACGCCCAGTTTGCGGTGCAGGACCTCGTGCTGTACCAGGAGCCCAACACCTTCGACCTGGCCTTGTCCGTTGACGTAATGGAGCACATTCTGGAAGACGTGGAAGTGTTCCGCAACATCCACGCCTCCCTCAAGGACGGCGGCATGCTGCTCATTTCCACTCCCTCCGACCAGGGCGGCTCCGACGTGCACTCCGACGGCGAAACCAGCTTCATTGAGGAGCACGTGCGCGACGGCTACAACATCCACGAGATTCAGCAGAAGCTGCGCACCGCCGGCTTCGAGCGGATTGAGGCCCGCTACAGCTACGGCGAACCGGGCCAGGTTTCGTGGCGCCTGAGCATGAAATACCCGATTCTGATGCTGGGCCAGTCCAAGCTGTTTTTCCTGCTGCTGCCGTTCTACTACCTCGTCACGTTCCCGTTCTGCCTGCTGCTGAACTGGCTGGATGCCCGCACCCTGCACGATTCCGGCACCGGCCTGATTGTGAAAGCCTGGAAGTAGGGCTATTTTAGCTGCTACCTTTTTAGCCCTAGCGGCGTATCTTGGGGCTCTTCCGAACTGCTTCGTTCACATATTATGGCTGACCAATCCGAACTGACGCAAATTCTGCAGCATCTGACCAGTCAGTCGGGGCTGCATCAACAACAGATTCAGCAGCTTGGCACCGCGCTGGAGCGCAACACTTCCGTATTGGAAACGGTAGCGACCGTACAAAATCAGATGCTTGATCAACTGCAGCTTATTTATGAGGAGCAGCGAAAAGTCAACTCGGCGCAGCAGGATTTCAATGAGCGGCAGATGCGCTTCAATTCGCGTCAGGAAGAAACCGACGCCATTCTGCTGTCTGAGCTGCGCGAAATACGTACCGACCTGCGGGAGTTGAAAACCGTAGTGCTGACCGACCACGAGGAGCGCCTGCGCCGCCTCGAAGAATTTATGCGCCGCGCCAGCTAGTTTTCCCTTCCACCCACCCTACCGCCGTTTCACCTCCCACGCCCCGCATGGACGTTCCGTTGCTCATTGCCCGGCGTTACTTTTTTTCGAAGAAGAAGCGCAACATCATCAGCATCATTTCCAACATCTCCATGATTGGCGTGGCGGTGGGCACAATGGCGCTGATTATCGTGCTGTCAGTATTCAACGGCCTCGAGGACCTGGTGCGCACGCTCTACGGCAAGTCGGACCCCGACCTAGTGGTGACGGCCATGCAGGGCAAGTCGTTTACCGTGTCGGAGCCGATGCTGGACGGGCTGCGCCGCATCCGGGGCGTAGGACTGCTCACGGAGGTCATCGAAGACAACGCCCTGCTTCAGTACCACGACCGCCAGATGGTGGTGAAGATGAAGGGCGTTTCGGAAAACTACTACACGCAGAGCCGCATCGACTCCTCGATTGTGGAAGGCGACCACCGCCTGCGCCGCGGCGGCGAGCCTTATGCCCTACTTGGGGCCGGCGTACAGCACGAACTCAGCATCGCCCTCAACAACCGCTTTGCGCCGCTACACCTGCTCTACCCCCGCAACACAGGCAGAAAAACCCTCTCCTTCAATCCCGAAAACGCCTTCACCGAAAAAACCATTACGGCGGGCGGCGTTTTCCTGATTGAGCAGCACATCGACGACAGCTATGTATTCGTGCCGCTGGAATTTGCCGAGGAGCTGCTCAGCTACGGCCCGCGCCGTACGTCGCTGGAGGTAAACGTTGGCGATGAGCACGACATTCAGAAAGTCAAGGAGTTAATTAAGCAGGACCTCGGCCCGAAGTTCAAGGTCCTCGACTCCGATGAGCAGCACGTTAGCCTGCTCAAGGCCATCAAAGTGGAGAAGATGTTCGTCTTCATCACCTTCGCCTTCATCCTGCTGATTGCCTCACTCAACATCTTTTTCTCGCTCTCGATGCTCGTCATCGACAAGCGTAAGGACGTGGCCATTCTGCTGGCCATGGGCGCTACGCCGCGCCATATCCGACGCATTTTCCTGCTCGAAGGAGCTATTGTAGCCCTCGTGGGTGCCATTACGGGCCTGTTTCTGGGCGTTACTATCTGCTGGATGCAGCAGACGTTCCACGTCGTGAGCATGGGCATGGCCACCAGCGTAGTCGATTCGTACCCGGTTAAAATGCAGTTTTCCGACATTGCGCTTACCGGCCTGGCCATCGTGGTTATCACGATAGCCGTTTCCATTCGGCCCGCCCTGAATGCCGCACGCCTCGACGTTCGCGAAAACCTGTAACCTTCTGCCAGCGCAATTAGTAGTTCATCTACCTACAAGGGCCTTCCGGGTAGATTAACTACCCTGTTCGACTCTACAATATAATTATTTTTAGAATATATTTTACTTTTTGGTAAATAATATAGTATTTAGCATTTGTCCTTACATTCAACCCTGCATTTTGGCTGCTGTTTATCCTTATGAAGGTTTCTACTGCTCTACCTTTTCAAATTGTTTACTCGTTGCTTGAGCACGAATATTTAGGGTATTTATTTGAGTCTTACGTTGTTCAGCGCAACGCCAAAGGACAGCTGACGCTCCAGCACCAAACAGTTTCGGCGAAAAACGCGCCCGAGTTTGCCGACGGCCTCGACGAAACCGACTTCGAGCTGGTGGCTCTCACCGACCAGATTCAGCAGGACGCTGTCATCAAGGAATTCTGGCCCAAGAAAACTACCCCCACCGACTTTTTCCTGAAAGTTTACGATCCTGAGAAAGGCGACAAAGCCCTCCAGGAAGTCATTTCCCAGCATGTGCAGGAGCGGATGGGCCAGATTCTGGCGCGCCTGCCCGGCAAGTACGTGTTCATCATGGGCAAGGATGGAGAGCCTACGTGGCGTGAAATCGGGCTGGCCCCGGAAGCGGCGTCGGTGCTGTTCCATTTTCGGCGCAACGAAGACAATACCCACTACTTTCCTACCATTCAGTACCAAAGTCAGCGGCTCGACTTCCAGTACAAAAACGCCGTTATCATCTCGGAGCAGCCAGCGTGGCTGCTCGTTGACGATGTGCTCTACCACTTCCGCAACGAGGTGGATGGCAAGAAGATCAAGCCCTTCCTCAACAAGAAGTTCATCGTCATTCCGCGGCAGGTGGAGGAAAGCTACTTCCTGCGGTTCGTGGCCCCGCTCGTCGAGTCGTTTGATGTGCACGCCCGCGGCTTCGACATCCGGTCGGAGCGCTACGTGGCGCGGCCGCAGCTGACCTTTTCGGATGCTCCTACGGCTAAAGTAGTAGAGGATGTGCGCCCCACAGCCCGTCGCGCCGCAGCCGAAACCGGCGGTACCAGCGTGGCCACGGCCCTTTCCGACCACATCCACTTCGACCTGTCCTTCCGCTACGGCGACCATACCGTGCACAACAGCTACGACAAGCGGGTGTGCGTGAAGCTGGAAAAGCAGCAGGACAACTACATTTTCCACCGCCTCGTGCGCAACCTCGACCGGGAGCAGGAAATCATCCGGGAGCTGGCCGACCGGGCCCTGGAGGTGCGCAACGGCCGCGCCGTGCTGGAAAAGGCCACCGCTTTCCGATGGCTGCACCACCACGCCGACGAGCTGGCCCGCCTGGGCTTCACGGTGCAGCAGGGCAGTACCTCCGGCAAAGACTACTTTATCGGGGCCGTGAGCGTGGAAGTGGGCATCACGGAAGCCAATGACTGGTTTGATGTGCGCGGCACCGTGCGCTTCGGCGAGTTCGAAATTCCGTTCATCAAGCTGCGCACCTACATTTTGCAGCGCCGCCACGAGTTCCGGCTGCCCAACGGGCAGATTGCCATCATCCCGGAGGAGTGGTTTACGCAGTACCTGGAGCTGTTTGCCTTCGCCGAAGAGCACGCCCAGAGCCTGACGCTGCGCAAGCACCACCTGGCGCTGGTCTCGGACCTGCAGAACGGCAACCTGGCCACCGTGGTCATCAGCCGCAAGCTGGAGAAGCTGCGCGGCTTTGAGGCCGTGGAAGACCAGCCCATGCCGGTTGGCTTCCAGGGCGAGCTGCGACCCTACCAGAAGGCCGGCTACAACTGGCTGCATTTCGTGAAGGACTACCATTTCGGAGGCTGCCTCGCCGACGATATGGGTTTGGGCAAGGCCCAGCCCCTGCACGCCCGCATTCTGACCCCGACGGGCTGGACAACGATGGGTGATATACGGGTGGGACAAGCCGTCATCAACTCCCAAGGCCGCACCTCGCACGTGACGGGCGTGTTTCCGCAAGGCGAGAAGGAGATTTTCCGGGTCACGTTTACCGATGGCTCCACGGCGGAATGCTGCGCCGAACACCTGTGGGCCGTGCAAAGTCCGGTGCAGAAGTACCGCGGCCAGGGCTACCAGGTAAAGGAGCTGGCCGACCTGCGCCACGACCTGCACGACCCTCACGGCAACACCAAGTGGTTTGTGCCGGTAGTGCAGCCCGTCCAGTTCGAGGCCCAGCCGGTGCCCCTGGACCCCTACTTCCTGGGCCTGCTGCTGGGCGACGGCTGCTTCCGCCAGAACAGCATCCGTCTCTCGACTGGCGACGCGCAAATTGTGAACTACGTCACCGATACGCTCCCGCCCACGCTGGCCGTGCGCCGCCAGGGCGAGTCCTGCGACTATACGTTCGTGAAAAACGCACCGGGCCATACCAACGAGCTGATGCAGACCATCCGGCAGCTGGGCCTGAAGGGGTGTGGTTCCCGGGATAAATTTGTGCCGGAGGAGTACTTGGTGAACGACATGGCCACCCGCTTGGCGGTGCTCCAGGGACTCATGGATTCCGACGGCTACGTATCGGCCAGCGGCGACGTGAGCCAGTTCACCTCCATTTCTCCGGACCTGATTGCGGGCGTTACCTTTCTGGTGCAGTCCTTGGGCGGCACGGTGCGCCAGTCGAGCAAAATGCCCACCTACTCGCACAGCGGAGAGGCGCGCACCGGCCAGCGGGCGTATACGCTCACGCTGAGTCTGCCCCCGCATATTGTGCCGTTCCGGCTCACCCGCAAGACGGCGCTGTACCGCCCGAAAACCAAGTATCAGCCTTACCGCGGCATCCGGTCCGTAGAACCGGCAGGTACGATGCCCGCGCAGTGCATCTCGGTTGATGCGCCCGACCGGCTCTATGTCACCGATAATTTCGTGCTCACGCACAACACCGTGCAGACGCTGGCGCTGCTGCTGCACCGCAAGGAAAGCGGCGAAGCCGGCGGCGCGGCGTCGCTGTTGGCCATGCCTACTTCTTTGGTATACAATTGGTTGAGCGAGGCTCAGAAGTTTACTCCCGCCCTGCGCCTGCTGATCTACACGGGCACTTACCGCGACAAAAACGTGGAGCAGTTTGCCAACTACGACGTGGTGCTGACCAGCTACGGCATCGTGCGGCTCGATGCGGACCTGCTCAAAACGTACAAGTTCGACTACGTGATTCTGGACGAGTCGCAGGCCATCAAGAACCCCAGTTCCACTACCTCGCACGCCGTGCGCGGGCTGCACTCGCGCCACCGCCTGATTCTGACAGGCACGCCCGTGGAAAACAGCACCATGGACTTGTGGTCGCAGATGTCGTTTATCAACCCGGGGCTGCTGGGTACGCAGACGTTTTTCCGAAAGGAGTTCCTCAAGCCCATTGAGAAAGGCAAGGACGAAGGCCGGACGCGCAAACTCCATGCGCTCATCAAGCCGTTCATTCTGCGCCGCCATAAGGCACAGGTAGCCAAGGAACTGCCCGAGAAAATCGAGAACCTGAGCTACTGCCCCATGACCGAGGAGCAGCAGCACTGCTACGAGGAAACCAAGAGCTACTACCGCAACAAGATTCTGCAGAACATTGAGGAGCACGGCACGGCCAGCACCCAGTTTATGCTGCTGCAGGGCCTCACCAAGCTGCGCCAGATTGCCAACCACCCCCGCATGGCCGACGAGGAGTATGCGCACGAGTCAGGCAAGCTGCGCGAGATAGTGCGCATGATCAAGAGCGTGGTTTCAGAAGGCCACAAGGTTCTGGTGTTCAGCCAGTTTGTCAAGCACCTTGACATCGTGCGGGCCTCACTCGATGAGCGCGACATCGAGTACGCCTACCTCGATGGCAACACCCGCGACCGGCACAAGGTGGTGACGCGCTTCCAGGAAACCGAAGAGCTGCGGGTGTTTCTCATCAGCCTGAAAGCCGGCGGCGTGGGCCTCAACCTGACGGCCGCCGACTACGTGTTCATCCTCGACCCGTGGTGGAACCCCGCCGTGGAGGCCCAGGCCATCGACCGCGCCCACCGTATCGGGCAGCAGCGCACGGTGTTCACCTACAAGTTTATCACGCAGAACACGGTGGAAGAGAAGATTCTGGCCCTGCAGCACAAGAAAATCCAGCTTGTCACGGACCTGATAACTACTGACGAAGCCATCATCAAGAGCCTCACCAAGGAGGATATTGAGGAGCTACTAGGCTAGCAGCCCGACAGGCGGCCGGGTAGTTGTCCGGTTCCCTAGAAAACGGCCCATTCATACTCTTGGCTATTGCGGCTCCGGCTGCAAGAAAGCCGGCTATGCCGGCAGCCGCACAATAAACTCGGTGTAGACTCCTTCGTGCGTCTGGCAGAGCAGCTGGCCGCCGTGCCCCTGCGTCACGATGTCGTAGCTGATGGACAACCCCAGCCCCGACCCTTCGCCGGTGGGCTTGGTGGTGAAAAACGGCTGAAAGATTTTGTCCAGTACGGCCGCCGCAATGCCCGGCCCGTTGTCGCGCACGCGCACCTCAACCTGCCCGTCGCGGCACTCCGTCGTGCTGACCTGCAGCAGCGGCTGATAGCCGGGCTCCTGGCTTTGCTGGCGCTTGCGCAGGGCATACAGCGCATTGTTGAACAGGTTCAGCAGCACCCGGCCAATATCCTGCGGCGCCACGCTTACCGGGTCCATACCAAGCGCAAAGTGCGTTTCGATGGTGACGTTGAAGGTCTTGTCTTTGGCGCGCATTCCCTGGTAAGCCAGCCGCAGAAACTGGTCGGTGAGGGCATTGAGGTTGGTGGGCTGCCGCTCGCTGGCCGAGGTGCGCGCGTGCAGCAGCATGCCCTGCACAATGCCGCCAGCCCGCTGCCCGTGCTGCGTGATGCGCTGCAAGTTGTCTTCCAGGTTCTGCAGCAGCTCTGCGGCCGGCGCCACAGTAGTGGCCGGCAGTTGGTGCAGCACTTCCTCCTTCAGCTCCTGCACCAGCTCCACGCTCACCTCCGAGAAATTGAGCACGAAGTTGAGGGGGTTCTGAATCTCGTGCGCCACTCCGGCCGTCAGCTCGCCCAGCGAGGCCAGCTTTTCGCTCTGAATCAGCTGGCGCTGCGTGGCCTGCAGATGATCCAGCGACTGTTGCAAATCGGCGGTGCGCTGCTGTACCTGCTGCTCCAGCCGCTCATTTTGCTGCTCCAGCAGCAGGTGCTTCTCGCGCTCCTGCTGCAGCCGGCGCCGCTGCTCCCGCACCAGAATGCCGATAATGCCGCCTACCAGCAGCAGCAGCACCGGACCAATCAGCAGGAAGGGCAGCAGCGCGTCGGGCATAGCTAGAATCAGGAATAAATCCCCGGCAATATATTGTTTCCCAGCAATTTATGCGCCCGCTGCCGCCAGCGGCTATAGTGCAGCCAGTAGGGGAGGGCCTGCCTTGGGTTGATGGAGAGCGGAAAGAAACTGAACATCCAAGCCAGCATCCCCATGTGTACAGCGTACAGAAGGGCATCGGGGGCGCTGATGATGGTGTCGAGCCGGATATTAGTGGCTTTGTCGTAACCCGCACTGTAGATGATATTGGAGGCTACGTACGTCACAACTGAGTAAGCAGAATACACCAGCACGGCAATGCTGAAGAAGAACTCGGGCTGCTGTTCCAGCAGCTGCACGCTTCGGCTGAGTTGCAGAATGTGCAGCAACGACAGCGTAATCAGGATGGTGCTGCCGCAAGCCTGCGAATAGCTGTTGATATCGATAAACAGCTTATTGAGAAAAAGCGCGTCGGCCACTGCCACCAGCATAAACACGCCAATTGCCGGGGGCAGCAGTTTCTTTACTGCCACCAAATCAATCAGCCGGTAATACACCCAGGACAGCAACAAAACAGTCACTATCGTGGAGAGGTGGAAAAGGTAAACGTTGTTGCGAAATACGCTCCTGCTAACTACATCCAGCATATAGAAAAGCGACTTTGCGCCGACGTAGTAATACACCAGACGATAAAGCGGCGGCAGGTTCATCCGTCGCAGGTAGCCAGCTATGAATGGCAGCAGTGGTGCGGCTTCCAGCACTCGGTTGGTCAGGTGGAGTGTGTCGGCCCAGTTATACATGCAGGTGCCTACTGGTTTTGGTCGCAGTTATCCGGGCAGCGCATTGGCGATGAAAGCAAGTAATAAGGATTCAGCAATTTCTTACTTTTAAGGTCAACTAAATCTTTTCCGCATCCGTCCACAGGCATCAGAATCAACCGGGCAAAAGGGCGCGGGCTGCTGCCGTCAGACGACGAATTCGGCTTTTTTCTATCGTAGGCATAATAGATTTTAATCCCTTTCACCCCAGGTAAGCCAAGAAGATTTTTCAGAGCCCTTTCATCAAAAGTAGTGGAGGCAAATTTATTTCTACCGTTCGGATTATCGGTATTAAAGCGGTTAAGCCACTTATCCGCACTATCCGCTATTACTGGTATGCTGGCGGGAGGCTCACAAGCCAAAGTCGAAGTCTGCTGCTGGGTAGGTGGATGGGGATTTATCAGGCAAGAGGTAGCAGAGGCGGCCAAGCCGACGGTCCCGATTATAAGCAAGAGAGGCATCTTCATTTGTTTATTGTTTAGAGGTTAGACCCCAATGCCACCGCTACTGCGACTGCGCCAACAGTCCTGTAACTCAAACAGGTTGTTACTATAATAATAGTAACAATATATATACATAAAACAAAATTTCATTCTTCATGCACCTCTACCTCCGTACCCACGTTGCCGCCGCGCCTGCCCAAGTATGGCAGGGCTTTACCCGTGACCTGTTTCTGGCCCTAGCGCCGCCGTTTCCGCCGTTCCGGCTGCTGCGCTTCGATGGCTGCCACCGCGGCGACGAGGTGCACATTGAGTTGGGTGCCGGGCCCGCCCGCTTCCGCTGGACGTCGCTCATCACCGACCACGGCACCACCCCCGATGGCACCTATTTCTTTGTGGATGAGGGCCGTCAATTGCCGCCGCCGCTACGCTACTGGCAGCACCGGCACCTGATGCAGCCCGCCCCGGATGGCGGCTGCTACATCATCGAAGACCTGGAATTCACGAGTGGCTCGAAGCTGCTGGACCGGCTGCTGTGGCCGGCCATGTGGGCGCAGTTTGCGTGGCGGAAACCTATCTACCGGCGCTGGTTTGGACGGCCCGCCAAGGTGCCGGCTGTTCTGCCGGCCGGTTGAGGCAGCGCGCCGGCCGCTACTGCCGTATACGGCCCAGGCTTTCGGCGTACTTCGCGTCGGAACCGGCTTTCTCCCCTCGTCTATGCACACCACTACTTCTGCTTCCCCGGCTTCCCTGCGGCTGTTTTTTCGTTTGTTGAGCGCGCTGCTGCTGTTAGGAGCCACGGCCAGCTGCAGCAGCAGCCAGTCGGCCTTCCGGTTTCGGCCCGCGTCTTCCGAACGGGTGCCAGCGTCTGTAGCAGTTGTTTCTGCAGAACCTGAAGCGGCGGTGCCACCACCTGCAACACCGGTTGCCGCGCCATCCTTGCAGCCGCAAACGCATACGGTTACCATCGTCCGGCCCCGCCACCTGCGGCGTTTGGCGCGGCCGGTGGCGGCGTTAGCGCGCCGGCCGACGGCTTCTGCCGCCCAGGCAGTTACCAGGCACCAGGCAGCGGCGGCACCAGCTAAAGTCCGACGAGCGTTTGCGCCACAACGGCCCGCTGAGGTGGGGCTGGGCACTACGGTACTGGGCGTGCTGGGCCTGATTGTATTGCCGCTTTCGCTGCTGGGGCTGCTGATCTGGGGCGGGCCGGTGTGGCTGGTGCTGGCTGGGCTGGCGGCGCTGGCGGTGCTGGTTGCCTATATCGACCCTTTCTAATGGCAGCCACGCTGACAGACTGCTGAAGGGAGCATCTGGCTGGCCCGGGGTTAAAATCAGGCCCCGGCAATTCATCCTCGGCGGGTTAGGCTACCTTTGCAGTCCAATTCATTTCATTGCCCCTATGACTGCTGCCATCGTCACCCTCAAACCCGGAAAAGACCAATCCCTGCGCCGCCGCCACCCGTGGGTGTTTTCGGGCGCTATTGGCCGCATGCAGGGCGAAGTGACCGAAGGCGAAGTGGTGACGGTGCAGGCTCCCAACGGCGAAGTACTGGGAGTGGGCCATTACGCCCCCGGCTCCATTGCCGTGCGCATGCTCGATTTCGGCCCCAATGCCCAGCTGCCCGACGCGGCCTTTTGGGAAGCCCGCCTGCGCAACGCCTACCAGCTGCGCCAGGGTCTGGGCCTGACGGGCACCGGCAACACCGACGTGTACCGCCTCACCCACGCCGAGGGCGACGGCCTGCCCGGCCTCATCATCGACGTGTACGGCGACACGGCCGTGGTGCAGGCGCACAGCGCGGGCATGTACAAGGCCCGCCCGCTCATTGCGGAAGCCCTGCAGGCCGTCATTCCGGGTTTGCGCGCCATCTACGACAAGAGCGCCGAAACCGTGCCGGCCAAGGCTGCCCCGGGTGCCCAGAACGGCTACCTGTTTGGCAGCAGCAGCGGGCAGGAGCACGTGGTGCACGAAAACGGCCAGCCGTTCGCCGTGGATTGGGAAACGGGGCAGAAAACCGGCTTCTTCATTGATCAGCGCGACAACCGCAGCCTGCTGGCCCGCTACGCGCCCGGCCGCCGGGTGCTTAACACGTTCTGCTACACCGGTGGCTTCAGCTCCTACGCGCTGCAGGCCGGCGCCGAGCTGGTGCACTCCGTGGACAGCTCCAAGCGCGCCATCGAGCTGACGGAGCGCAACGCCGCCCTCACCGGCCTCGAAAGCAAGCACGCCGCCTACGCCGAGGACGTGTTCAGTTTCATGAAAAACAGCCAGCAAGAATACGACCTCATCGTACTCGATCCGCCGGCCTTCGCCAAGCACCTTTCAGCCCGCCACAACGCCCTGATGGGCTACAAGCGCCTGAACGCGGCCGGCATCCGGCAGATTGCGCCCGGGGGCTTGCTGTTCACGTTCAGCTGCTCGCAGGTGGTGAGCCCCGAGCTGTTTGAGGGCGCCGTGCTGGCCGCCGCCATCGAGGCCGGCCGGCCGGCCCGCATCCTGCACCGCCTCACCCAGCCCGCCGACCACCCCGTAAGCCTTTTCCACCCCGAAGGCGCTTATCTGAAAGGTTTGGTGCTGGCCGTGGAGTAGCCGGTAGTTCCGGTCCGGCAGCAGCTGGAAGCCGTTGGGCCAGTTGAAGCCTGAGTAAGGGTGCTAAGCCGCTCAACAACTAATCCTGAGTGAGAAAGTAAGTTGTATGCCGGACACTGAGTTCAGTCCCTGGTACTTCTCCAACGACGTAAGCCACCTGTGTTCAATTGATGGTTCACAGCGCTTGGAATATGGCGAGTTGTATGAGAAGTGCCAGGGTGGGCCACTCAGCGGCCGCTGCTTCTGGTTTACCCAAAGTAACCAGCGCGTGCCGTTACCAGGCTTTTTCGGTGGCCCGCCCGTGTGGGATTCTGCAGGGCATCGGGTAGCCCTACCAATGTGGAATCGGGCTTCGCTAGTAGGCTCTGCCCAGCATCTGGCAGTACTCGATACGAGGCTTCATAAGCTGCTGGTGTTTCGGAGTGGATTCAGGGTATTGCAGTTGCAATCCTTCACTGGCCTGCTTGTAACGGGGGTTGACAGCCCAATTCACAATCCCCACAATGTACTTTTTCATCTCGAAACTGAAGCCATAAAGCGGGTTTTCGAGTTATAGCTGCGATACATTCTTCATTTCGTTCTGTGACCCGCCCAAACGCTTCCACTTCCGTCCCGAAAGCCGCCGCCGCCATCATCGGGGCCGGCATTGGCGGCATTGCTACGGCCGTGCGGCTGGCGGTGGCCGGGCACCGCGTCACGGTATTTGAGGCGCAGGAGAGCTTCGGGGGCAAAATGCACCAGCTGGAGCTGCCCGGCGGCTACCGCTTCGACGGCGGCCCGTCGCTGTTTACGCTGCCCGAGCTGGTAGACGAACTGTTCACGCTGGCCGGGCGCAACCCCGCCGACTACTTCCGCTACCAGCGCCTCGACCCCATCACGCAGTACTTCTTCGCCGACGGCACCCGCCTTACGGCCTGGGCCGACGAAGACCGGTTTGCGCAGGAAGTGGAAACGAAGCTGGGCGTGCCGGCCGCCCACGTGCGGGCTTTTCTGCACCGCAGCGGCCAGGCCTACGACGGCACGGCGGGCACGTTTCTGCAGAAGTCGCTGCACAAGGCCGGTACCTACCTCAGCCCCGAAGTGCTGAAAGCCGTGGGCGCGTTGCCGCAGCTGGGCCTGCTCAGCACCATGCACCAGCGCCACACCGCCGCCTTCCCCGACGACCCGCGGCTGGTGCAGCTCTTCGACCGGTTTGCCACCTACAACGGCTCCGACCCCTACCAGGCGCCGGCCACCCTCAGCCTGATTCCGCACCTGGAGCACGGCCGGGGCGCCTTCTACCCCGAAGGCGGCATCTATGCCATTGCCCAAAGCCTCGTGCGGCTGGCCGAAGAGCTGGGCGTGGAGTTCCGCTACCAGGAGCCGGTGCAGGAAATTCTGACCGAAGCAGGCCGAGTGACGGGCGTGCGTACGGCCCACGGCACATACGCATCGGGACTGGTAGTCAGCAACATGGACGTAGTGCCGACCTACCGCCGCCTGCTGCCCACGCAGCCTGCGCCGGAACGTACGCTTAGCCAGCCCCGCTCCTCATCGGCCCTCATTTTCTACTGGGGCATAGGGCGGCGCTTCCCGGAACTGGGCGTGCACAACATCTTCTTCTCCCAAGATTACAAGCGGGAGTTTGAGGCCATCTTCCGCGACAAAACCATTGCCGACGACCCTACGGTGTACGTCAACATCACGAGTGGGCACACACCCGCCGACGCGCCTGAGGGCCACGAAAACTGGTTTGTGATGGTGAACGTGCCCCACGACCAGGGCCAAGACTGGCCGGCGCTGGTGGCGCGCACCCGCGCCGCCGTGCTGGCCCGCGTGAGCAACGCGCTGGGCACCGACGTGGCCGCCCTCATCCGGGCCGAGCAGGTGTGGGACCCGCCCGGCATTGCAGCCCGCACGTCGTCGTTTGGCGGCGCGCTCTACGGCAGCTCCAGCAACAATCTGCTGGCTGCGTTTTTGCGGCACCCCAACTTCTCGCGGAAGCTGGAAGGGCTGTACTTTTGCGGTGGCTCTGTGCATCCCGGCGGTGGTATTCCGCTATGTTTGCTTTCTGCCCGCATTGTCTCTGAATTGATCAGCAAATAATAGTCAGGAGCAAATTTCAGGCGAATTGTGACCAGCCAAATGCGCTGGCCAGAAGCCTTGCCCCTAACTATACATTGCTCATTACTAACCGATTATAAATGCCTGAATCCATTCAACAACTCCCGGCGGAGGCGCTTGCGCAACGCGCCCTGGCCCGGCAACGCCGGGTGCGCTGGGCGCAAGGCATTCTGCTGCTGTTCCACGTCACGGGGTTTCTGGGGCTGGGCTTTTCCGAAGATCCGGCGTTTTTCCTGCAGTTCGTGCCGCTCAACCTGCTCCTGACGCTGGGGCTGCTGCTGGCGTTTCAGCCAGATAAGGGCTCTACCTTATGGTGGTTTTGCCTGGTAACCATGGCCGTGGGCTTCGGCGTGGAGGTGGTAGGCATCCGGACCGGGCTGCTGTTTGGGTCCTATGAATACGGGGGCACGCTGGGCCTGAAGTGGCTGGGCGTGCCGCTAATCATCGGGGCCAACTGGCTGATGCTCACCTACACGGCTGGCATTTTGGCGCGCTACTTGCCGCTGTCCGATTTTCTGCGGGCCGTAGTGGCCACACTGCTCATGGTGGGCCTCGACGCCTGCCTGGAGCCCGTGGCCGTCCGGTTCGACTTCTGGCAGTGGCGCTTCGATGTCATTCCGCTGCAGAACTTCAAGGGCTGGTTTGCCGTGTCACTCATCCTGCAGGTGTTTTTCAACCGCACGCAGTTCGATAAGCGCAATCCGCTGGCCGCGTTTGTATACATGCTGCAGTTGCTGTTCTTCTTCGGTTTGGGGCTGCTGCGCTAAAAATATTGGCACTTCGGAATACTTTTTGTTAGGCCATCCATCGTTCTGGCTTACCTTCTGTCTTTCGCCTTTTATTCCCTCCCTTCTATGGAGCAAGTCGTACTCCATCAACTACTTGATAAGGCCAACCTGCTACTGCGCGACATGGGCGTGCGGCTGCTGCACGAAGAGCAGCTGGCCGTTGCACTGGACCTGACGCCCACCACGTTCCGCACTATTTTCGGAAACAAGGCAGAATTTATGCTGCAGGTTACGCGCCACAACCTGGCCCGGCAGCGCCACGAGCATGAAGAGCTGTTCGCCAACTTGGCTACTCCGGTGGAGTGCCTGCTGGCCCTGCTGCACCACAGCCTGCACGAGCTGCGTCATTCCCACCACGACTACCATGTGGTGCGGAAGCAGTTTCCGCTGGTCTGGGACACCATCCAGGAATACACCCAGGATTATGCCTTTCCGCTACTCACACGCCTGCTGCAGGAGGGCGTCCAGGAAGGACAGTTCCGCGCCGCCCTCGACGCGCCCTTCATTGCCCGCATCATCCTGGCCCAGTTCAGCCTGGTGCTGAATGAGCAGTTTTTTCCGCCCGACCAGGTGAACCTCGGCGAAGTGTACCGCAACATCTTTTTTCCCTACGTGCGCGGCCTCTGCACCGAGGAAGGCATGCGCCTGACGTCCCCGCACTTCGCCCGGATGTGGAGCTAGCGGGACGGTTGCGGCCATAAAAAAAGGAGCACTGTCTATGCCAGTCCTCCTTTTTTTATGATGCAGGGTTTGGCAGCTTAGCTGATGGAAACCCGAACTTTTTTGGTGTACTCACGCAGGGCGTCTTTGAACTCGGAGCCGTGGTCCTGCATGTGGTTGCGGATGAAGATGGCGGCAAACACGTGCGTCAGCTTTTCGCCTTCATCCTCACCTTCCACCTCGAAGGCGGGGGCTTGCTCTTCCAGCAGGGCCTCTTCGGCGGCTACCAGGGCCTCCAGCGTCTGCGTTTCCACGAGGCGCTTGATGACGGGCATTTTCATGGCAGCAGCGGCTAGTTGAGGCGCGAAATGAGGGCGGCTACCGCTTCCTCCTTGCTGGCAGCTACCGTATCGAGCAGCTCGCCGTTGCGAAATACGGCAAAGAAGGGCAGGTTCGTGACGCTGGCCAGCTTGCGGGCTTCGGGGCTGGTTTCGGCATTCACGTCCAGGAACTTTATGCCCTGCTCCTGCATGGCTTCGGCCATACGCTTGAACTTGGGCGAAAACAGGCGGCAGTTGCCGCACCAGTCGGCGTAGTATTTCACTACTACTTTATCGTTTGCTTCGAGGAGGTTTTGGAAATCAGCGTCGGTTGCTTTCGTAACGGGCATTGCAAAGGGGTTGACAGGGAAATGGCTTTTCAGGCAAGAATGATTCTCACCTGCAGCAAAGGTAAAGCCCAAACCCTCGAAAAAGGTTTGCCCATTCTCATATTTCCGAGTGGCCTGCCTGCTAATCGCGCACCAGCCGTGTACGCATCGGCTGCCCATCCAGCGTAGTAGAAAACAGGTATATACCCGCCGGCTGCCCAGCGGCAAACTGCGTCGGCAACCGGTTTTCGCCGGACTGCAACAGTACCCGCAACTCACTCACCTTCCGGCCAATGGCATCATACAGAGTCAGGGTAGCGGGTTGCTGCCTGGCTACGGTCAGCAGTACCGTGTAGGAGTCGTGTGCCGGATTGGGCCATACTGCCAGGCTGGCCGGCGGCGGGGCAAAAGCTACCGTCCGGACCGGCGAATACGTGGCGGTGCCATCCGCATCAAGCTGGCGTAGGCGGTAGTATTGCAGGCTGCCGCGCCGCGCCGCGCCGGGGTCGGTGAAGCGGTAGGCGCGCGAAACAACCGTAGTGCCGAAGCCCGCCACGAAGCCTACCGGCTGGAAGGTGCGGCTATCGAGGCTGACCTCTACATCAAAACCTCGGTTTCCATTTTCCGAGGCCGTGGCCCAGTTCAGCAGCCCATCCTGGCCTTGGGCCTGGGCCGTAAATTCACGCAGCTCTACGGGTAGCGGCGCCGCCTGGTCGGCCGAGGCGAAGATGCCGAACGTGTTCTGCGAAGCCGAGGTGAGCGTGTTTCCGCTGGTGTTTACGCTGCCTTGCGGGGCTTCGAAGCGGGTGCCGTTCCAGCGCTGCAGCCGCAGGCTGGCCTCCGTGATGCTGTTGGGGGCCGTGTTCCATTCAGCCTCCTGATAAGAGAAGGTGAGCGTGGCGGAAGGCGCCGTGGTGTAGTTGGCTGGCTGCACCACCCAGAAACGATCAAGCGCCTTGTTGGCGTCGCCCTGCAGGTTGGTGATGCCGGTAGGCAGGGGCGTATTGTTGGCCGGGGTGGGGTAGGTGGCCACTGACAGGCTACCGGTAGCACCCGTACCCGCCGTGCTGATGACGGCCGTGATGGGCAGGTCGGCAGTGGCGGTGCCCATGGGAATACTATACGTGCCGGTATTGGCCCCAATCACCCAGAGCAGGCGGCCGTAGCCCGCGGCGGGCAGAGTTTCGCTGATGAGCCGCCCCGTAGTGCGGGTGAGGGCGGTTGCCGCGCCGTTGTTCAGCGTCAGCACTTTAGAGTTGAGCTGCAGCTGCGTGGCGCCCAGCGCAAGCACGCCGCCGCTGGCACCTACTGCTTGGTCGGCCGTCAGCTGCACCGGGCCGGTAGCGCCGCTCACATCCAGCGAATGAAAGGTGGTGGCGCTGCTTCCCCCGAGCTGCTGCGTGGCGGTGCCTGTCAGTTGCACCGTGCCCGTACCCGGCGTAAGCACGCCGCTACCCGCATTATTGGTCCAGTTGCCGGTGAGCGTGAGCGTGCCGGCGTTGTCGATGGTGCCGCTGCTGCCGATGCTGATGTCGCCCACCACCGACACCTGCACCCCGGGCTGAATGCTGATCAGGGCTCCCTGGTTGGAAAGCCCCTGGCCGGCGGCGGGCAGCGTGGTGAGTAGGAAGAGGCCCCAGGGGGGTAGAGTTGGTTTCATACTGTGAAGCGGAAAGCAGGAGTGGACTACCCACGCGGCGGGACCCCCCCCTGCAGCGCAATGCAGTAATTGACAGCCAGATAGGGCTGCAGGTTGTTGTGCGGGAGAGCCGTACCGGTGGCGCCGTTGCCCGTCGAGCCGGTGCCAGTTGGGGCATACTGGGGCTCGCCGGAGCCGTTGCTGGCCAGATATGTGTTGGCGGGCAGGTCGGTGGTACCCAGCTCCGTGCTGTAAGTCAGGTCCAGGGTATGCTGGTGCGCCGGCATTTCGGCAGTGGTCAGCGTAACCGAGCTGCTGCCACCCTGCTGGCCCAGGTCGTAGAGGCTCAGCCCCTGGCCCTGGCCAGCCCCGATGGCTACCCGCCCGTTCAGGTTGGGCAAGGCAAAATTGCTTCTGCCATCACCGCCATAGTTGGTGCCTAACAGCGAAAACAGGGCCGTATTCTGGGAAAGGGACAGTAGCTGGCCGTTGCAGGGCGCCCAGCCACGGGGCGTGAAATTGAAGGGGAACATGGCTATTTCTCCCACAAAAGGATCCTGCCCGCCGGTAAGCGGGGCCGCCGCCGCCGGGGTAGCGCGCCCAAACAGCGCCTGCAGTGGCCCGGCCAGAAACGTGCCGGCCACCAGCCCGGACAAGCGCTTGAGTAGGCTGCGGCGTGTGGGCTGGCCCGCAGAAAGGGAAAAGGTTGTCGACATGATGGACACGGCTAGGAAGCGCTGGGGAAAATACCCTGCAAGGCAATCACGTAGTTGAGGCAGAGGTAGGGCTGGCGGTTTTCGTGCGGCTGCCCCCCGCCCATACTGCTGGACACATTCACGAGGGGTACTGCAGTTGTGAAGCTAGCCAGCTCGGTGTTCGCTGTGCTGCCATACTGGGCCGCACCGCCGCCATTGTCGGCCAGGTAGTGGTGCACCGTAGAGCTGGTGCCCGAAAGCGGCGTGGTGCCCAGGTCGGTGCTGCACTTCATGCCGTGCATGTGCGGCGGAATCTGACTGGCCAGCAGCGTGTGGGATTCCGTGCCGCCTCGCTCGCCCAGTGCCATAGTTGCCGTCCCGTTGCTGCCAATAGGCGCCAGCACCCGGCCGCGCAGGTCGGGCAAGGCAAAATTGGTTTGGCCATTGCCCCCGTAAGTGGTGCCCAGCAGCGAAAACAAGGCCTGATTCTGGTTGATGGGCAGCAGCTGGCCGTTGCACAGCGCCCAGCCCCGGGGCGCGAAGTTGAAGGAAACCAGCATAATCTCCGACAGGAAGGGCGTGAGGCCTTCCGGAGAGGCGGCCTCGGGCATAGCGGCTGCCGCCGGCCGGCTCCGGCCCAGCAGCAGCCCTCCCGTTAGTAGCCCTCCCAGGTGTTTAAGCCAGCTCCGGCGCGAAGAGTCGCCGACCAGCGAATCAGGTGTTGATGACATGGTATTCGGAGCTTATGTCTGAGATGGAAAAATGCCGAACAGCGAGATGATATAATTCACCGCCAAGTAGGGCTGCATGTTCTCGTGGGGCTGGCTGCCGCCTACTGCGGCCAGCGTCTGCGTTGGCTGCTTCACTAGGCTGGCCACCGACTGCGTGTATTGCGCCGAACCCGCGCCGCTGTCGGCGGGCACGTTGCCTTGCGGCGAGGCCGAGGTGCCCGGGGCGTTGCTGGCTGGCGGGGTGTGCGTATGTTGCGGTATTTGCTGTATTGTCAGCGATACGGTTTCCTGGCCGCCCTGCTGGCCCAGCGTGTAGGAGCTGCTCTGGTGCAGCGGCACCCGCCCCTGCAGGTTGGGCAGGGCAAACGTCTCTTGCCCGTCGCCGCCATAGGTAGTGCCGATGAGCTGGAATAGCGTTTCATGCTCAGAAATATACAGCAGTTGGCCGTTGCAGAACATCCAGCCAGCGGGCGCAAAGTTGCCGGCGAAAATGGCTATTTCGCCCACGTAGGGCTGGCCGCCGCTGGGGCGCATCGCAACCAGGGGCTGCGCCGCGGGCGTGGGCCGCAGCCAGTTCTGGAGTCGTTGGCGCAGGGAGCCGCGCAATGGCGCGGCGCGCTGGGCCGAAGGGGAAGTGTTTGCCATGAAAAAAACGGAAGCCGAAATCAGAAAAGCGGCCGCCTACGACTCGCGGCGCCAGGCACCGGCCGTGTAGATGTAGCGCGCGCCGTAGCGGGGCAAAAGGTTGCCGGTGCCGCTGGCCGATACTACCGGCAGGTACTGCTCATCGTTGTTGATGATGACCAGCCGCTGGCCTTCCTGGCCTGCCCCCAGCGTTACGGTGCCGTTGGCGCTGCCATTGCTGTTGGTGGTGTACACTACCGTGGTTGTGCCGGGAGCCAGGCTGGCGGCCGTGGTGGGCGCTACAATGTCCGTCTTGCTTTCGGTGTTGAGCGTGCCCAGGGTAGCCCAGCCGGTGGTAAGGCGCTGGTAGAGGCCCGGCGTGTTGTCGGTCTGGTAGACGATCAGGCCATCGGCAGGGCTGGCAATGGCATTGCGCTGCGCCTGGGTCATGCGTGGAGGCAGAAACCCTTTGGAAGTGCTGCTTAGCTCAAGCAGCGAGGTGGAGGCCGGCACAGCTACTCCAATACCTACGCTGCCGGTTTGGGCAGCGGCGGCACTGGTTGTCAGGGTAGCGGCCAGCAGCAGAACGAAACGTAAATCTGGCTTCATAGAAAGGAATGAAAGGCAAGAGCGGTGTACTCAACACAGCAAAAATATATCATTAAAATCATATAATTATATTTTTGTTTACTTACGGCTTTCCGGTGCCGAATTCTGCCAACGAGCCTTACAGCAGCCGGTCCCGAACCTGTTTTTCTCGCCCGAAACCGGCTGCCCGAAAACTTTTGAAAGGGCAACAGCAGTATAGCAGGCAGAGCATCGGCCATGATGCCCGCTTAGTTTGCTCTTATGCGCATCGTGCTGCTTGTTTTTTGCCTGCTGCTGGCGGGTTGCGGCTCACCCGACCCGGTAAGCCGCACTGCCGCTCCTTCCACGCCACCACCCCGTATGCAAAACCTCATTTTCTTCGGCAACAGCCTCACGGCCGGCTACCAGCTGCCCGCCAGCGCCGCCTTCCCCACCCTGCTCCAGCAGCGCATCGACTCGCTCAATCTTCCTTACAAAACCTTCAACTACGGCGTGAGCGGCGAAACCACCGCTGGCGGCCGGCTGCGCGTGGCCACCGTGCTGGCCCGCCAGCCCGTGGATGTATTCGTGCTGGAGCTGGGCGCCAACGACGGCCTGCGCGGCATTCCGGTGCGCGAAACCACCCAGAACCTGCAGGACATCATCGACCAGGTGCGGCTGAAATACCCGGAGGCGCGCATTGTGCTGGTGGGCCTGGAGTTTCCGTTTGACCTGGGGCCGCTGGGGGGACACCGCATGGCCCGCTACGCGCTGGAATTCAAGGTGCTGTTCCGGGAGCTGGCCGAAAAGAACAGCCTGCCTTTCGTGCCGTTTCTGCTGCAGGGCGTCATCGGGCAGCGCGCCCTCAACCTACCCGACGGCGTACACCCCAACGCCGCCGGCCAGAAGATTCTGGCCGATAACGTGTGGGCGGTGTTGAGCGGCGTGTTGTAGGGGCGCGTTGCACGCGCCCGCCGGTGCGGCGCCCTATCACACAAAATGCCCGCTTCCGTTGATTCGGGAGCGGGCATTTTGTGTAGTTGCGCCTTGCGTATGCCGTCTATGTGGTTGGCATGCCGCCAGCACCGGCGGGCTACACCGGGAAGCCTAGGCCGGCGGGTGCGCCCCTTGGTGTACAACCGGCGGGCGCGTGCAACGCGCCCCTACTTGGTGTACAGCTTCTGGTAGTATTCCGTGGCCATGCGGCCCGACTCAAACTCGGGCTCTACTTCGCGCATGGCGGCTTTGGCCACGGCCAGGTACTTGGCGGGCTCGTTGTAGTAGAGC